>NZ_CP036264.1:9479765-9779765 GCF_008035925.1 Stieleria maiorica | reverse complement strand
GTGCCTGATTTGAGAGTTCGGAAGAATACTTCGATCAACCAGCGAATGCAGTAGTAAGACAACACCAGCTCAATCTCTTCCTTGTTCGAAATCGGCATATTGGTCAGCAACAGCCAACTGATAGGCGTATCCCCTTCAGGCGGATCGATCTCGTGAGCCCAAATCGCGTTGACTTTCGTGGGCCGTAGGTGTCGATCGGGCCGATAGGGGTTCTTCAGTGTCAGCGTCGTTGCACGCACCTCGAGTTCGCATTGGCGTGCCTCTCGCGGTTGATTGCGTGCTCGTTTGTCACAGGCTAACTTGGGTTGGTGCGAAAGAATCGTTATCGCTTTGGTGTAGCGTACTTTGCTGGCGGCGAGTTTTTCATGCAGATTTCCTGATGGCCGACCGTGCTGATCAACGATCGAACTGTCATAGCAACTGCGAATAATCCACCAAAAGTTCTTTGGAGAATCGGAATTACACTCGATGACTTCAAAGATGTCCGCTTCGCTGTCAGCCACGCAGACAACTTGCGTTTCGGGGTGCTCGCTAGCGATTAACTGTGCTTCGCGGTGGTTTTCAAGCCATCGCAGAGACTCCTTCTCTTCAATCGGCACTTTCTTTCGATCATCGGCTTTTGACGGACCTTCCTCGCGAGTCCAAAGTTCCGCTGCAACGGTTCCTAAGGGCGTGCCGGTGGGAGTGAACGCCATCAGCGGGTGAAGCAACTCGCCGTAGCGTGAACTGCCATCTAGCGGACCGGCCCCTTCTACTTGCGTGTTAGGTTTCGTCAAATCCAGTTCCGTCGTATCGTGAGCCAAGATGACAACTTCTTGCTCAGCAAGACGCTTATAGCAGGCATCTATATGGGGCGCTAAAATGTCCTCAAAGCAGATCGCATCGTTATCAAAAAGTCGGTAGGCTGCCGTTGTTTCGTTGTGTCCTGCGCCGACTGCAGCAGGAATGCTCTTGCTCGGCAAACCAGCCATGGCGGAGAGCACTTCGGCAAGTCGTTCATTTCGTCTCTTGTCGCCAAGATCCACCGTTTCTAATTCGTCAATCACCCATTGGCTCACCATCGCAAACACTCCGTTGCTACCTGTCGTGCACCTGAACTCCCTGTGAGCAACAGTTTGAGCGATTTCGCGAATCAATACATCATCAAAAATTTGTGTATAACAACGAGGGCTGACGCCACCGGCAAGCACTGTGTCAGCCCGTCGGGCTTCGTCGTGACTGTCCAGCGAAAAGAGTGGTGACAGGGAAGTGAAGTGCCCATGGCCATTCCAATCGAGTACATTGGCCACCAGCGACAATGGTTCCCACTGACGTGTCGACCGAATGCGCGAACGAAGCGATGCACCCAAGTTCACTCATTGTTGCGATCGGCAGACCTTTCCTCCGCATGCGACACTCGCTCCACCTTCGCCGCCAACCGGTTGGCCCGTGAACAGGGTGATCGTCGACGTTCACGCTCTCGACTGCTTGAAACGGGTTCCGAGATTCGCGTTCATTCGCTTGGATTAGCGGTTCGTGTTTTCGGCGTTTTGGCACCGCTAATGAACACCGATGAACGCTAATGCCAGTACCCGAGCTTGCGGCCACCGGGATTCATCAGACCTCTGTTTCCTGTTATTCGCTCCTGAAGTCGCGGTTCGACTGGTGCGCTGACGTACTTGCTGGAAGGTCCTCACGCAAAGTCGCCAAGCCGCAAAGATTTGACCCCGCTTCTTTGCGGCTTGGCGTCTTTGCGTGATTCTTGTCTCACTTGGTGCACGGTCGACTCGGCCGAATTCGACAAACCGACGCCTGTCGAATGCAACGCTGACAGCCGACACCTGACGCGCCGACTGCTGTTTGGAGACTCGATTTTCCTCGGCGATTTCGATCGAGTACACTGGCCATCAGCGGCGATGGCTCAAGCTGTCGTCGTGGCCGATCCGCGTGAACCAAGTGGTGCACCTGAGCACTCGATCGAGTCTGTTTTGAGTTCAGTTTTTTCCGCTCGTGCCAGGTGACGGCGGTCGTTATGCCGCAAACTCAATCGTATGGTGAATCTGTGAGCTCTGATCGCTTCTCTGAAACCCAACTGGATCGCGAGCGAGCACGACTTATCAAAAACGTTACTAAAGATGCAGCGAGGTCTTTGGGTTTGCATCTTTCAAAGAACACGCCCGCCGAGATTGTTGCGGCTGTGGATGAAACGATCACAAAAGTTGTGTTTGGAAAACGCGTTTCAATTCCGAAGAAGGAAGAACGGCACTTGCTTTTGGGTTGTTTGTGGGGCGCGCAACTGGTTCGAGAACTGAATTGGGAGTGGTGCGAAATTCATTTCGACGACGGTCTAGATGTCGCGTTGGTTTCGCCTGCTCGGGATATGGTTATTTTCCCCTTCACCTTCATCAACTCATGCCTCGAGAAGCAGGTGGTTTGCACAGTAGAGTTGTCGTTCAATATTCTGATCGAACGCACCCCAGAATATGATACGGGTTCGTACTTGAATCTGATGGACTACGTTCACCACATTGTCCCACCTTACACGTTGGAACGAGAAACCTGATCATGGTCATGCGGCCGATCTATTGAGGGCACCGCATAACCAATAAGAATTTGACATCGCGTGAATCACGAGCGGGTCTCTCTCTGATCCCTGTTTGCAGCCCAAGGGCAGCGTCCACTCCGGCGGAAGAGCCGATGCTCAAATTCTCTGTTCAAGAAGCTCGGAGTCGGCGAAAAACCCGATTGGGTTTTGCTCTGATGGCACGGCAAGCTGGCGACTCCAGGGCTAACGGCAGTCGCTGTCGGTCACGCCTTGCTCATCGACCGACACGTTCCGATTGTCACTGATCGCGACACGATAGACGTACGGCGCCAAGTATTTCAGAACGGCCCGACCATCACCGACCGGTTTGATGTTCACGCCCCAGTCGAATGTGAAATTTCATGGTGCTTGCTTGGATCGTGGGTGGGATCATTCGCGAGTCGACACCGTCGTTAGACGCAGCACGTAGTGATCATCGTCAGCGTTGAGTGGCACGATTCGCACATGGTTTTGAATCGCAGAGTCGCAGAGGACGCAGAGATACGGAATTGAGTGCATGATCCTCTGCGCTCTCTGCGGCTCGGCGTTTTAATCTCTCCCCCCTGCCTTCGTCCTTGACGCGCCGATCTGTTGCCACCCATCAACGTGCCGCGAACGTGTGAAGTGAAACTGCTGGCAAAGTCGTGGAACCATTCAACGCAGTTGGCGGAAAGGGGAGGAGCCGTTTTTGATGACTGGGTGGTTTTGAGCGGGTACGGATCGCGTCTCTCTCAACGACCGAAGCGAGATCCTCACGTGCCAAAACCACCACGCTGAGACGTGGCCGGCGCACCGTTCTGCTTCCACGCAACTCGAATTCGCCTGGGACTGAGGATCCGATAGGATCCGTTCTAATCCAGCCCTGTAACCGGCTCACCTGAAGGCCGACGAAGTTCTGGCGCACGATTTATCCCCGTTCCTCCGCCTATCCCCGTTGCTCCGCATGCGCGGATAGATGGCAATTCGTTCGCCGACTTGAAGCGGCGGCACATTGAAAAGCTTGAAACTCTAACGGACTGTTGGTAACGTTTCTCCAACGCTCCACTTTCCGTGGCAATTTGTCGACGGAGTGCTTTCGGCGAGTTTTCCAGTGAACATTCTTTTTGGAGACCTTCGCCATGTTTCTTTCGATCAGCGCCGTTGAATTGATTTTGACTTTTGTCGCCGGTGTATCTGCACTTGTGCTTTATGTTCGTCAAGATGACCGGTACCACTGGGCATTTGCAGCGTTTGTTTGCGCGGTTGTAGCCACCGCAATTTCGCCGGCTGACCCAATGTCGATGATCCTGATGTCGATCATTTTTTTTGGTTTTTTCACCTTTGGGACGCGATACCGCCGTGCGGAAAAAACCAAAGTTGGCGATTTGATCGCCATCAAATCAATCGGCTCGCTACAAATTGCTATCGGAATCGCTTCGCTCGCTGTTTGTGTGTTGGCCGTCGGTCGTCTGTATTCTGCAACGCTTGCTGAGCCGATGTTTGGTTATCAGGCATTTCGAGTTTGGGCGACCAACGTGACCAGCATTGGTTTTCTGGCGGTTGCTTGTATCGTGTGGTTGCACGGACTATTGTTCCGGCGACCCGACAGCGATCGACTTGAGCACAACTAGTCGTAACGGTGCTTGACGGCGAAATCGGGCTGTCCTCGTGGCCGGACGCGTGAACCGAGAGGTGCCTTGCAGTCGGCGCGTGGAGTTTGTATTTGAATCCCCGTCGATCGCGGAGACGCGATGGCCACACGCCGTTCGACTGCTAATCAGCGTCATGACAGAGAGTGATAATCGCCATCACGTAGTCGCGACGATCTGAGAACACATCGAACCCATTGATCGAGGCGAAAGATACGAAGACCCTCTGTATGACGCTATCGAAGGTGAAGTCGGTGCTCGAATCGCAAGGCGTTCCGAAGGGGGCAGAGCTGCGATACACCCGCGACGGTGCAGAGGTCGTTGATGAATTCGGAGTGACGGAATGCGTTGCGGTATAGAATTCATGGCATGTCCCGATCATGATGAGCGGGGGTCAAAACATCAGCACACAACCGACGCCATTTTTTGACCATTCTTGCTCCCAATTCATCTTCAGTTCCACCGCCAAGGCGGCTGAAGGCAAGACACGCTGATCCTTGGAAATCGGGCGGCGTGAAACCGAAAAACTGGCACTCCCCGTCCGGATCCGCTCTAATCCGGTCGTCAACCGGCCCCCGAGGACCGGCGCAGCTCTAGCGCATGATCGATCTCCGCTGCTCCGCATGTGCGGATCGATCGCAATTCGCTCGCCGTGGAGCCGACGACTCAGTCACTTGCTCGGTTGCATCAAACTTGTCGCACTTCACTCGAATTGGACTGCCCCGCGTTCTGCCTCGTCGGTTCCAGCTGCGCACCCTCCTGCTCATCGTGCTGGTTGTCGCCGTATTCTTCGCCTGGATCGGCAAAGACTTGATTCGCAGTCGTTTACAACGCTCCATTGTTGAGTCAATTGAGGCCTCCGGTGGTCAAGTCTTCTTCGACTATCAAAAAAGCTCTTCGAGCGGATTCACCGCCTACCTTCGGGATGCGCAACCTCACGGTTCTCGCGTCATCCGCGCGTTGTTCGGGGAAGATCTGTACGCAAAGGCTTCTTGCGTCGTATTTCTCGATCCTCAAACGGTTGACGGTGACATCGCACGTCTGGGAGAGCTTCCGGATCTCAGCGAGGTAATGATCAGCGGTGTTGGCGTTACCGATGAGTCCGTTCAGAGCATCCTGCGAATCCGACGATTACGTAGCCTCTCGTTGACGCACACCTCCGTTTCCCCGCAGGGTTTGGCAGGGCTCCAGGCAGCTAGAACGCTTCAGCATCTCACGCTTGCTGGAAGCAGCGCCACTGACAAACATCTTGAAACGCTCTCCGAGTTCCACGCCCTGGATTCAATTCAGGTTATCGACTCGCCTATCACTGACGATGGCCTCCGGAGCCTAGGCGGATTGCATCGCCTAAAACGGCTTGACATTTACAGATGCAAGACGATTTCGAATGCAGGCGTCAGCGAACTCGGTCGGCTGGAGGACCTTGAACGATTGCATCTATTGCAATCAAACATTTCCGACGCATCACTGGAAATCCTCGTCCGTTTGCGACGGCTGCGTGAACTTCGGCTGGACGGCAAAATCACGGATGTTGGATTTGGTCACCTTGGGAATCTGCAAGAAATGGAATACCTCGATCTTCATGACACGGGTGTCGGTGATCTTTCTCTTGCAACGATCGCCCGGTTTCGAAGGCTTAAGTCGCTCGATCTTTGGGGCACACAGATATCAGACGAAGGTCTGCGACTGATTTCAAATCTGCCCGAACTTGAACATCTAAATATCGCATTTACCAAGGTGACTGGCGCTGGCCTCGAGCACCTGGCCGACATGTCTTCACTTGCATCTGTTTCAGTACAGATTGACCACAGCGTCACGCTCGATCGCGTCAAAGCACTCAAAACCAAATTGCCCGACTGTGCGATCTCCTGTTGGACGCAGAATCCAGACGGCAGCCAGCAATGCTCACGCACACTCTAATCCTCACGGGGCCGAAAAACTGGCACGCTTCACCCGAATCCGCTCTAATCCGGTCCTGTGACCGGCCCACCCGAGGACCGGCGACGACGATGGCTGTGGCTGTGTCGTAAAGGGACTGTTTTTTGACGAGCCAACGAATACATGTGCGAATCGCCTCCTGATCGGCTTGACCAGATTGCCAACGCTCTGGCTGAACGGCTGAACTCAGACGCCAGTTCTCAATCTTGGAGAACGGAATGGTGGCATGTAAACGTGTGTGTGCAAAACTCAGGTTCGAAGATCGTGTCTCTTGATCAGCCACGTGAGGTCGATCGCGACGGCTGTCGTGATCCGTTCTGCATCGATCTCGTCTGTTCGAATCAACGGCTTTCGCCGGGAATGTTGATTTCCGACGCCAACGGAGGCGGGGGTAACTTTGCAGCAACTGGGTTCGAATTGAGAACATCCTTCGATGACGCCACTGATCCCGAGCTGTCTAAGAAATATGACGCCTTGCTTTGCAAGCGTTGGTTTTCAATCACCAATCCGTCTCGTTGGCGCATTGAGGGACTTGAGCTGAAACCGCCGGAGGTTGACCGCGAAGCGATTCGGCACGCCGATGCTGCGGTCGACTATTTCGATCGCCGGCCTCGACTCGATGACGCGATACGACAGTCGATGAAGAGCTTTGTCGAAGTGGCGTCGCAGGCGGATTCGTCGCAACAGGCCATTTTCGAGGCTGCAACTCGGGTCGCCGAAGCGCAGCTGCCAATGCTTGCCGAGTGCGAGGGGATTGGCGATCCCGAACAAGCTGCCAAGTGGTTTCTTCTCACTCAGGTGTGCAAAACTCTGGCCGACGATCTCGATCAGCTAACCCTCCTGTTCGCTGATGATCCGCCAGAGGATTGAGTGCCAATGCGACGATATCGGGTAACGACGTCTCTTTCAGGACACCTCGGGTGTTTGAAGTGCGCCAACGAAATTAAAAACGCGGGTGACACCGCGACGCCGGTGAGTCGGCGGGTCAGAGGCCGCTCCAGCGCGAGAGCCCTGTTGGGGCGGCACAGTACATCGTGCCGCGCATGACGTCCATCCAATTCGATTGCCATTCATTGCTAAACCTTGACTGGACAGTGCCTTTGTCGGCCTGGCTCTTTCTACCTTCTTGCTGAACAAGCTGATCCGACCGTGACAGAAAATCCGTACCAATCGCCCTCGCCAATTCCTTCGACGAACAACTCCGACGCGCACCGCGAACCGACCGCTCGACCCATCGGCGTTTCGATCCTTGCCGTCCTACACCTTGTCGGGGGTCTTCTGCTCTTCGGCGCCCAGTTCCTCATCTTTGCGAATCTAGGAGCCATGGAGGAATCCCTGAGCTCGGTCGGCATTCCGTACGTGCTATTGGTGATCGGCGTGATGTTCCTGGCGATCCTCACGATCGCATCCGGCGTCGGCATGTGGATGGGGACGAAATGGGGGTGGTGGCTCGCGTCATTCTATTACGTTTATGGCATCTTTCGGAATGGTTCGGCGTTGTTCACCGTCGTTACCATGGCGGATCAACTCGAAGGCGGCACTCGCGGACCAGAGTACTACATGACCAAGCACGGGGTACGCATCGTGATCCATTGCTTGTTGGTGCTCTATTTCTTCAAACCCAACGTGCTTGAGTTCTTCGATATGACGACTGTGAACAAGGCGCGCGCCGTCGGCGTTCTCGTCGGCATCTGCACCGCCCTTGCCGTGGCGATGTCGGCGATCGGGTTCGTCATTGATTGATCGACCTGATGTGTTCGTGCCGCCCCCATCGCGCCGGTGGAAGACACCTTGTCAATTTTCGTGTGATTAGCGTGTTTCGTGGTTCCTTCTCCGTGTTCCTCTGCGGTCTCTGTGGTCATTTGTTCTGCCATGCAATCATTCAGCTTCACACGATTGATGACTCGCATTCTTCGACTGACGATCGGCACTCCGCCGTCCTAAGGAATCCCCCAGTGTCGTGCCGGGGCGACATCGAAGCACTCCGGCATTTGGGTCGAATGATCCGCCTGCATTGGACTCAATCCAATCGTCGCGGCGACAAACTTTCCCGTCGCATCCCGTCGAAGCGTGTATACTCCTGGTGGCTGCCGGATAGCCATGCAGCGGTATTCAGATCAGGACATGCCTTCACCGGGGACAAGCATTGACCCAAGAACCAAATTCGACCGACGCGGAAGCGTCCGAGGGCGAGGCGGGCGGCGATCCGCAGACCGACGCGGCGACCCAGGCCGGCAAGCTCCATCGTCAGCTCTCTGCTCGCTGGATCGTTTTGGCGTTGTTGATTTCGATGCTGGTTGCGGCCAATTGGCCACTGCAGTATTCCGTGACCGTTTCGGGCGGGGCGGTTTGGGCCGAGTTGCCGTTCGACTTCGGTCTGCGAAGCGAAGAGGCGGTGCGGATGATCGACCCTGTGGAAGCGGGTTGGCCGTTTCGCTACTACATTCGTCATTCGTTTCCCGATGGCGACGCCCAGGTTCAATGGTTCGGCGGCGCCATCGGTTTGAATCTGGCGATCGCCACCCTCTTTGTCGCGATCGTTTTCCTCTACTTGCGGCCTTCGGAACGAAAAACCAATCGAATTTCGCTCGCCGATTTGTTGTTTGTCGTCACGCTCATCGCTTCGGTGATGGGCTACTGGAGATGGCAGATCCGTCAGTCCGAGGCCGACAAAGCCATTTCCGAAAGACTTTCGCCCTACGGACAGGCGATGCGTCAGACGTACATGCCCACGGTTTTGGACGACCTGATTCCGACGTCGATGCGACCGATCTGGACGAGGACCACCGCCGTCAATCTCCAAGAACCCTCCGACGAACAACTGCAACTGGCGTGCAAGCTGGCGTACCTGAGATCCCTGCGGATCGGAGGCGGTCAGTACGACAACACGCCGCTCCGCCGTCTGCCCTCGATGCGTTATCTGCAGGATGTTCGAATCGCCGGCACCGAATTGGACGGGGAAACCGTGTTGGCGTTGTCACAGTGTTCGTTGCTCGGACAGCTGAACATTTCGCACACCAACATTGCGTCTGATGCGCTCCAGCACTTCGCAAAACTTCCGCGACTGTCACGGCTGATGGCCATGGAAACGATGATTCCGTTCCAGGCCTGGCAGCAGTGCGATCTGAAGAACAGGTTGGACGTCTTGGTCTTGTCTCGGCCGAAAACGGGGACCGACGGTGAAATCGAACTTGAATCGTGGCCCAAGTTACGGCACCTCACGTTTCAATCGCTTGACGAGCCGCTCAACTCGCGGCTGTTTGCGATTTCGCTGAACGACATGCCCCACCTTGAACACTTCGGTTTCGATTCGTTTCAGTTTGTCGATCTCGATCTACGGCGTTTGCCGAAACTTGAGAAGGTTCACTTGCAGTACCACAACACGCAGACCCGACTGGCCGACAACGACCAGATGCCATATTACGCATGGATTCGCCGGTGTGTTTTAAAAGAGCTGCCGGTGCTCGATTCCTTGCGGTTTTACATCCGCGACTTCGAATCCATCGAAATGGATGATTGCGCTGCGATGACGTATCTGGTCGGGACCAGCAAGATCATGCCGGGGGCTGGGGATGCGACCTATGACACGTCGATCAGCGGGGCGTGTACTCAACGAGTGATCGACCAGTTCGGAAAGCTGACCGGGCCGCCGCTGCTGGCCTTGCGAGGGTGTGATCTTCAAAACGTCGACTTTGCACCTCTGAAACAAAACTCCGCGGTTGCAACACTTGACTTTCAATACAGCTCATTGGCGAAAAAGTCAGCCGACGAGATTGCTTCGCTGTCTGCGACAACCATTGACCTGCGAAACGCTACGGTGGGTGTCTCGTTTGTCAACTCGCTTAGCTCCCAGATGGAAAATCTAGAATCGCTGCTGATCAATTCGGACGTCAACGCGATTCGCGTCGAAGACAAACCGAAACTTGAAACGATCATCTTTGACCAGCACAACAAATCACAGATCACCGCATTGCGATTGATCAATGTGCCAGAACTTCGGTCTCCCTTGGTTCTCTCCCCGATCGGAAACTACCTGCATGTGGAATCTGCCCCCAAGCTTTCCGGTTTGGCGGTTTTGAGTTCGCTTCCGGAGGTCAAAATCAGTGGCGTCGCCGGGTTGAAGTGGTTTCTCGGGGGCGGCGAGGGGATGAATGACGAAGCGGTTTCGGAGGTGCTCAAGGCCGACGGGTTGACTGAATTGACGATCGCGTATCCCTCGGCGTCCTCGCAAACGTTTGACCGGGTGCCGGACCTGCGATCGCTCAAGCAACTGGCCCTTCCCGGGGCGGCTCTCGACGACGAGTTGTTTCAACAGTGGCAGCTCCCCGAGACACTCACCGAGTTGGATCTTCGAGATTGCGGACTTTCGGCGGCGACGACGAGTCACATCATTGCTCGCGGACGCTGGGAGCGACTGCTGCTTCGGGGGAACGAGATCGATGTCCGTTCCCTATCCGAACTGCGAAACAGCCCCTCACTTTTTGAGCTCAGTCTGAGCGGAATCACCATCAACAAGCAGGTGATCGACGCGATGGGCCCCCTTCAATCTCTGATGAAGTTGGATCTTGCCGGCGCGACAATTGAATCGGGCGGACTTGCGTCGATCATGGACACTGCGAGTTTTTTGACCGAAATCGACCTCACCGGCGCGAGCGCTGATTGGTCGGAAATCGATCCGATGATCCGAACCAACCAAGCGCTCAAATTTCGACTTTCGCCGGTCGACGCGACGGTCGCCCTGATCACAAGACTGACCGTCGAGGAACGGTTGATATTGGAGCGTGATGCCTTCGAGACGTGGTTCCAGCCGCCGGCGCCCCAGTTATTGGGCTACGACCCGCGGGGGCTCCCCGTCTACGCGGATCTCGATCGCGACAAGGGACCGAGCGAATTCGAACGCCCCGACTGGTCAACCGATTTTTTCCGCCCCGATCCCGATTTCATCGCTCCGGCCGGAACCGTCGGCGTTTCCGCCGCCCCGGTCGGCGCGGGTGCCCGTTCGGCGATCGGCCGATTGCTGCAATCGATCAACTTCTCCGGCGCGGGCGTTGACGACATCGACAACTCAAACGAGGTGGACGAAGAATGAAGTGCCCAGCGATTGTCTCTCTGGCGGCCATTGCTGCGATCGCCTTGTCAGGTTGTGACCCGGTCCCGCCGGAACGTCAGTTTTCTGTTCCCAGCGACGAAACGCTTGTTGCCTCACCGGCAACCGCAAATCAAATCCGCTGGCCGGTGATCGAAAAGAAGTGGCAAGCCACGAAACCGACCGACAGCAGCTTCCTCCGCCAAATCGAGCCTGGTGCGATTGGCCGAATCGCCGACCAGATCATCGCGGACGGTCTCAAGCAGATCGAAGCATCGAAATCCAGCCAACAACCGCCGCCGTGGAGCGTCGAATCGAGTGGAATCACCGGCGAAGCGTCGACAGCGGCAAGACTTGCCCTTGAAGAGATTCACGGCCACCCGATGCTCCGTGAGACGATTGCCATCCCGCCCGAGATCGCCGATCCGACCGTATGGCTGGACAAGACGGCGCGACACCTGGTCATCGGCGGCGACAACGGGTTGTGGATTTCCAGGTTGCCGTGGCGGCCGTGGTGGGCATTGCCGGGCACGCCGCCGACGGAACTCGACGAACCCGGTGACGCGAGCAAGTTCCAACAGGTTCCATTGTCCGGCCCGGGTGAAGACGCGCTGCAGGTCGGTTTTTTCGAACGGCAACCGGACGGATCGGATTCCCGAATGATCGTCGCGTCGGGTAAACAACTTCATCTGGTCGCTTGCAACCAAGCCGCCGTGATCGGGTCGCTTTCATTCGACGAGAACATCGCACACTTGAGCGTGGCGGCGGAAACAGGGCATGCGGCCGTCGTCGACCGATCGGGCAATCTGTACGTGACCGCCCCGGAGCTGTCCGAAGCGACAAAAATCGGCGAGGTCAACCTGCAGTTTCCGATGCCGGCGATTTCGCCCGAAGCGGCCCGGATCGCGGCATGGCACGACGAACAAACCGGTCGCGTTTTCAAACTCGACGAGGGGGTCTTGGACGACGATTTTTACGTCCCCCTCATCAATCCCGGCGAACCGATGATGGTCCGATGCTCGCGAGCCTATGACCTATGGATCGAGAAGAATGCCCGCCACAAACGCCCCAATTATCCGAATGAGTCCGGAGCAGATCGCAAAAGCTGGCGGGCGTCGATCTACTGGGACATCGCTGACGTGATCGAGCTGCACAATTTCCCCACGCAGAGTTCCCAACTCTGCATCGCTGATCGTCCGTTGCCCGGCGGCGGTCGCGAGCGGGTGATGTACCACACCGCCCTCGGTGATCGCCGCTTTGATCGGCCGACCCCGACCGAAGATTTCGGCGATCGCACGCTGGTGGTCGCGGCGTCGGGTGACGTGATAGCCTACCATGACGGTCGAACGATTGACCTGTACGCGCGCATCATGGACGCGCCCCAGGGCGCGAGCCGCTTGGGGGATTTGGCCCGCTCCTGGGCTTGGCAGAATCATTTCGACGATTTGGAAACGCTGCACTCGGTAATCCGAGCCCTACCAGAACGGCGGTTCAATCGCACCAAAGAACAACTCTACATGGTGTTTGTCGAGGCGATTGCCGGGCAATGGATCAACAACGAACAAGCACTTGAGAATGACCAGACGGGCGAAGAAGACCGTGCCCTGGTAAAAGAACGATTGGCGGGATTCTCCGAATGGGAAAAGAAGCAGTCTCCCCTTGCGCTGGCAACCAAAATGCAATACTGCGTCCGAAAAGCGTGGTTGGCCAGGGGCCACGGCTGGGCCAATTCGGTCTCCGAGGATGGCTGGCGGACGTTTGAATCGGAGAACAAACGGGCGCTCGAAATGTGGAACAAACTGCGTCAGACCGGTGACGTCCCGGCATTCGCCTACGGGATCTTCATCGGCTTGGCCCGCGACGCGTCCCTCAGCTACGATGCGACCGATGATGAGGCCCGTGAGTTTTTGGAGCGATTCCCCCACGACGACATGTTGCATCGTCAAATGATGAACCGGCGACTGGAACGCTGGGGCGGAACACGCGGATCGGGGGCAGCCTACGCCGCCGCAGTCGCCCAGGCGATTGGACCGCCGATGGGCGATTTCATCTATTCAAGATGCATCGAACAGATTGCAAGTGTTTTTCCGTACGCGTTTTTCAATTACGCCCATGTCGACGGAAATCGCGTCCTCGCCGGCATTCAGTACGGATTGGACACGAGATACTACCAAGAGCAAAGCACTCCACAAGCCATCCGCTTGGTCGCCGGTTCACACAGCCGAGCGGGTGCGCCGGCCGCCAACTCGGCGTACGCCAAGAACGCACGTCGACTGTGCGAAGACTTAGCGGAGTACTATCGATCGAGATACCCGATGTTGACCAACGAGATCGCCGACAGCACGGGGTATGAAGGTCACATTCGCATGAAGTCCTTATTGCCGGAGTGATGCACTCCCAAAACTCCCCACCTTCCGGCCACTCCCTTCGCCGGCAACCCAAGCACGAAGCCGGGTGTATTCCGTGCGTCCGTGCCGTCCGACGTTATCTTGAATTCAGAGCCGAAGTTCGTTGATTCCTACGTCGCCCCCTGCATTGTCGTGGCGGTTTCCGAATCGATCTCCGCGAACACCTGTTCCGCGATCGGTGCCAGATGCTTTTCAAAGCGGCGCCATTTCTCGACCGAGGATCGATACATCGGTTGCCGCACCTGCCACTTGCTGGGCGTGTGCACCGCGCGATCATTGCTGTGAAACTGCAAGCATGCATCGTCCCACGGCAATCCACAATGACGAATCATCTGGCGGGCCTGCGTTTCAGGTTGCGCGACCAGCGACTCGTAGTCGCTGGTGTGAATCTTGATCGGCAAGACGCGTTCCCAGTGGGCCATCATCCGCCGATAGTTGCGGTGGTAGACGACCAATTGGTCCAGATCGCAAAACGGGGCGTTCAAGTTCTGACAATAACACGAGACGAACACGTCCATCGGATTGCGGCGACAATGAATCACCGTCGCGCCCGGGAACAGTGTCGCGATCAACCCCAGATGCATGAAGTTGGTCGGCATCTTGTCGGTCACGTGCTGTGCCCCCGACCGAAATCGTTCCAGTTGGTCCAAGTAGCGATCGGCATAGTGCATCACGTCGCCCGCATTCATCGCCTGCAATAGCTCCGGAGGCCGACTCCATCCGGCCTGGCGGTCTGGAACGGGCGAACGCAGCCGCGAGATTTCCTGGCGGATTTGATTGATGTAGTTCAGCTCGCCCGCGCCGGCGATCGCCGGATGGCTGCTGAGAATCTGTTCGGTCAGCGTGGTTCCCGAACGCGGCATGCCGACGATGAAGATCGGTGTGCGGCTGAGATGCCCTGTCCCCTGTATCGACTGAAAATACTCGGGGGAATAGGACTGCAGGGAATGACGCGTGAATGCTTCAAACCATGGGCCATCTTCGACCGGCCCCGACGGCGTGGGGGCGGACGAGGTCCGTTCGGTCGTCGTGGGCGTTTGCCGGCGTTGGGCTGCCGACTCGGCACGAGACACTTTCAGCCGATTCGCCCGATCGTAGTGCTCCCACGCCCGGTCATGGTTGCCGATGTCATCGTGCACCTTGGCGATCGCAAAATTCAGATAGATCGCTTTCTGGCGCGGTTGATCGTCCGCGGACAACTGTTGTTCCAATTGGGCCAGATAGTTCCGCGTGTCAGCGCCGGATTTGAAACGCTTGGCCCGCGCGTATCGGAAATGAGCTTCGCCTCGCTGCGGATCCAGCCGGATCGATTGCTCGAACTGCCCCAATGCGGTTTCGATCTCGCCGAAGTCCACGTTGGCACTGGCTAAATGACTGAGCGCCTTGGCCGACGCCGGATCGAAATCCACGGCTTTTTGAAAGGACGTTCGGGCGGCCGTGTGCTCGAACAATTGCTGTTCAAGGCGGCCTTGCATCAACCAGCTTTGGGCGGTCGGTGCGACCGCATTGACGATTCGATAGCACTCCAACGCCTCGCGTCGCAACCGGTGCTGGGCAAGGTGCATCCGCTTGCGGCCCAACATGATCGAGCGTCGATCCAAAAGGCGGGCGAGAGCAAAATTCAGCTTCGCCGAACGACGATCGCGAATCAGACAAACACGCAAGGTATGAATCGCGTCTTTGAGTTGCCGATGCCGGGCATGCAACCGTGAAAGGGCGATCGCCGATTCGTGGCCGCCATCGTCAAACAGGATGCCGCGCTGATAGTACTCGGCGGCTTGCTCGTATCGGTCGTCGTGCTCGGCGAGATGGCCCAACCATTTCCAACAGTCCGGTTGGTTGGGATCCAATCGGACGGCCTGATCGAACGATTGTTTCGCCCGGCCGATATCTTTATGAACCAGCCAGGCATACCCGGCAAGCCGATTGCCCATCGGATCGCGCGCCAATCTGTCGCCGGCTTTCGCCAACAGATCCAACGCCTTTTCGGGCTGCTTGTGCACCAAGGATGACGCCGCGACGACGTGCAGCGATTGCATGTCAAACGTATCGCGGGACAACCGTTGCCGTGACTGCCGGATGATCGACTCCCTGGACTGCCGAACCGACCGTCCGGCGCGGCGACAGATCGATTCCAACAAATCGGTCAACGCGGAACAGTCGATTTCAATCGAAAGGACAAGTGATCTTGGGGCGCTGAGGTGCATGCCGGATCAATACCCGTAATCGTAATAGTAGTAGTAATAGTCCGATCCGTAGTTGTAGTCACCGTCGTAGTACGATCCGTCGTAGTAGTCGTAGGGGTCGTAATAGGGATCGTCTGCCGGGTCGACCCAATCGTCGTCTTGGTCATCGGAGATCCCGTCCGCGGCGAGTGCAAAGCTGACTTGGGTGACGGGCGCGTCCCCGATCGAGATGGCGGTGAACCGCAGGATGTATTCCCCTTGCTCCAACCACGCCAGCGCGCCGCGGGTGATGCCGGCGTGCGCGACGGCGACCATTTTGATTTCTCGCGTGTGGGCGTCGTACACGGTCAACCGCACCGCCTGATCGGCGTCCGCACTGGTGGCGTTCAAATCAAATCGATAGAGCCGGGTTTTCCCCGCCGCCCAACGGATGAACTTGTCCGATTCGCTGGTTAAGTCTCCACTTGCCAGATCGTTCATCTGGGTTTGCGGCGATTCGAATTCGGCGACGGCCACATAGTTCCCGACGCCGACGGTTGAACTGGGGTCGACGCTGACTTTGACGAAATAGTCCTGCGACGCTTGGGGCTGTGCGACCTCGACGGTGAACGTCCCGTCGGGATGAAGCTTTGCAGCCGTCCCGACCGGTTGGCCGCCGGCGTCAACAACATTCAACCGCACGTCCGGTCGAGCCGCACCGACGCCGGCGATGTGCACCACCAAACGCCCTTCAATCGCATCCGGGGCGGTGACCTTGAAGTAATCGACGTCCGACGCGGACGAAACCGATGACTGCACTTCATAGCGCTCTGTCTGTGGCGTCGCGCCGGGAACCAGATCAATCGCGTCGGCCAATGCGTCGTTGGTTCCGAACTCGGGATCGTTGAGATCGAAATTCGTGAACAATGAATCCGGCCCCGCATCATACGCACCCGGGACCGGATCGGCGGCCCGCGCGGTTTCGCTGCGATAGTCGACTTCAACCCAGTAGTCCCCGACGGCATAGATATCGCTGGGATCAACCGCTGAGACACGCAGGTACAGGTCCCCCTGGTAGGCGAGACCATGGATCGTCAGTTCGTTGTCGTTTTCAAAGACCGATGCGGCAGTCGCTTGACCGACCACGTGGCCGTAGGAATTGATCACTTCCAAGCGAGATTGCAACAAGCTGACACCCGACGCCCGGACGCGAACGGTCACGGAGTCCATGCCGGCGATCGGTTCGATCTTGTAGTGATCGACATCGCCGCCGCTGGACAAGCTGCCCCGCGAACGGATCACCTGGGTCTGCGGATCCAGTCCGACCGGCGTCGGGATCGTCGAGGCGGTATACAGGCTGCCGTTGTCGACTTGTTCGTAGGGGTCGCTGCGCTGTCCGTAGAGCGCGGTGATCGCATTGATGTCCTCGGCCGCTAAGGCTCCCTTGGGTACCGTGTATTGGCGAAACATGACCGACCAGTGCAGCAGGTTGTCGTCCACGCCCAATGTATTGCCCGCTTCGTGCAGCAGGACGCTGAACAGGTCTCGGTCACCGGCGGCGATCGTCGCCAGATCGGGGCCTTGATCGTCGGCCCAATCATGGAACGTGAACTGTTCGTTGGAATTGAGCAGCAGATCGCCGGAGTAGGTTCCGGCAACGGCCTGGAAGGGAATCGAATTGGCTACCACCCCTTCTTGCGGAAACGCACCGATACGAAACTCCCCGAACCTCGGGTCGCCGACGATCATCCCCGGCGTTCCGAACGCATTGTTGTAATCATTGCGCAACCCGATATTGATGTCCGCGTTGATGGCCCATGTCTGATAGGCGCGAAGTGCGAGTTCCTGCCATTGGGGCCGATCGGCGATGACATCCAGCAACGCGTTGATGTCATTCTGTTGGTTGCCGATTTGAACGCCGTCGTCAGGAAAGCTGATCGTCAAATCGCGTGGGTCGGACCAAGCATCACCGAAGACCGCCAACATGCGTCGATCTTCGAGGGCTTGGAGGGAAGCGGCCGGGACGGTCCGACCGCGAATGACACGTTTCATGTCGCTGGGATCCTGGTTGTGAGAAATCTCGGTGAGTTAAAAAGTTTGCAAGTCGGGGGACTGCGGTTCGTCATTGGCGGCCCGAAGCCGTCGACGCTGATCACGTCGCGATGTCTGTAGGAAGCGTTCGATGATGCGAAATTCTTCGAAGTCGCGAATCGCTTCGAGATCCGAGTCACGCCCGATATCGTCGGGCTCGTACCCGTGGGCGACCGCTTTGGCGAGCAGGGTGACCGCCCGCCGTTTGTTGACGTCTTTTCCGATCAAGGCGTGCACGCAGGCGGCCTGGTAGAGGGTTCTTCCAGAATTGGGATCCTCCATCGCGATTTGAGTGTCCTCCAGTGCCTCCTTCGTGCGCCCGAGTCTCACCAGAGATAAGGCGCGGTCGATCCTTGCAACCTCGTTATTGGGCTGCATTTCGAGCGCCTTGGTGTAGGCTTTGATCGCTTCTTCGTGTTGCCCCAACCCGGTCGCCAGGACGTGGGCGATTTCCCGCTGCAAGGTCGGCCTGTCGGGATCCAGTTTGTAAGCCGATCGCAGATCGGTAAGCGCCGCTTCGGGATCAGACTTGTATCTCGCGTAGGCGCGATAATAAAACTCGTTGGGGTCGTCACAGGGGACCGACATCGCGGCCGAAAAATCTGCATCGGCCAATTCAGTCTCGCCGAGCTCGCGATACGTTTTCGCCCGCTTCAGCAAGGTCCAGATGCGATCGGGCGCCAGCTCCAGCGAACGATTGAAGCACTCCAACGCTTCAGAGTATTCCTGTTTTGCGTGGTGCAATAGTCCCAACTGCGACCAACCGCCGACGCTGTCCGGATCCAATTCGATCGCCTTGCGATAGTCGCGTTCGGCATTGGCGGCTTCGCGGAGGTCGAAGTGACAGCGTCCCCTCAACACGCGCAGTTTTGCCGAGTTCGGTGCCCGCTCGATCGATTGCGTGAAAGAAAGCTTGGCATCTTCGACGCGACCGGCGGCGAATTGTGCGCGACCGAGCATCGTCCAACGCAACGCGGGCGGGACGCTGTTTCGGTCGGCCAATGCCGCGAGCAGTTCCGATGCCCGCTCGTGATCGTAGCCGGCCAACAATCGCACCGCTTCCAGGTACAGCTGCGAATCGGTTTGTGCCGGGGTGTCCGAGGCGATTTTTTGCAACACCCGATACCGCTGGTCGTTGCCCGCCAAACGGGCTCGCTCGGCTTCGATGAACAATCGCGCCCGAGCCGGGACGCCATTTTCCACCACCTTGGCCGCTTCGATCAGTCGATCGAGTCGCTGGTAGTCGGCAGATGCGTCGGGGTCCGAAAAACGCAGTTGTGCGAGATTCTGAGTTTCCAGGATCGCAATATGAGCGAGATGGCGAAACAGCGTTTCGCGAGCGACTTGTTGCTGTTGGTAATCCCCATGCCCGACCAAACGCTCGATCCCGTTCCGCTCCAGCGCGTTGAACCGCTCCAGCATCTCCACGCCCTGGCGGACGTTGGACGCCTTGTGCCGATTCGGATCGGCCATCAACGTCGACAGAAACTCCGCCGATTCGTCCGAAAACGTATTGAAGGTCGCCTGAGACCGCAACGCGCGATTGTCGCGGAGTGAATCAAGCGTGATGTACGTCAGAGGCACCAGCAGTGCGAGCAACAGTGTCGCGACAAGTCCCGAAGAGACGGCACGCGGGTGTCGACGCGACCACTTTTTGAGCTTCCATGACGTCGGTTCGGCGGCATGGACGAGCGCCAAGCTTTGTTGCTCGCGTTGCAAATCGATTTGCAGATCGTCCGCGCTGGCATAACGTCGCTTGGCATCAAAGTGCAGGCAACGATCGATGATCGAGTGCAGCCCGGGTTGAACGTTGTCGCTGTCCTGCCAGCACGGTTTCCCCCGCCGAGCTTCGATCGCGGCATCGAGATCGATTGCTGCGATCGACGCGGGTGTCGGGTACGGCAACCGACCGGTGACAAACTCGAATAGCATCACCCCCAACCCATAGACGTCCGACGCGGTACCGCTGTGGGTCTGTTGGCCCATCAGCGCACGATAGGTTTCCGGCGACATGTACGGCAGCGTTCCCCCGGCGTGACGCAGATTCTCTTGCCCCAGCGTTTGGGACAGGTTGAAATCCAACAGCGCCGGTTCTCCATCGTTGCGGATCAGCACGTTGCTGGGTTTGAGATCGTTGTGCAAGACACCGCGGGCGTGCGCATGCGCCAGTGCCCCGGCCAGACGTTGAAACATCCAGATCGCCAAGTGTTGGCAATCCAACGACCGAAACGCCTCCAGTGGCCGGATCAAACCCTGGTCCTCCGCCGCGGGGGCCAGCGGCGGATGCGGCCCCTCGGAATCAACCGACGATCCCTCGTCGGTCCATTTCGTCGTCTCGTCGATTCGATCGCGAACGGTCCGAATCAGACTCTGTCCCCCGCGCGCCGAAACGTCGGTCTTGTCCTGCAAGAAATCGTGTAACGTCACGCGGCCCGCATAGGGCATGCAGATGATCGATCGAGACAAGATGCGATGAAAAGAATAGATCGGCACGATGTTGGTATGCTGCAGCAATGCCATGTACTCCGGCTCGGCCAACGTCTCGGTCACGATCTTCAGCACCACAAACCGATCGGCCAGCTCGTACTGATTGGCCAAGTACACTCGGCTGAAGGCGCCCTGGCCGATCTCATGCACCAAATGAAACCCGGCTTCTTCCAACGCCATTTCGAACGCCTCATCGGGCACCCAGTCCGAATCTGACCTGAGCTTGCGAGAACGTCGCGGATGAACCGACGTCTCCCGCATCAAGTCCTGGAACCAGCGTTCGCGGTTGACCCCCGGCAGCCCTCGCCAACGCATCACTGAAACGGGATGACCGTTGGCCGAACGCGATCGATAGTCCTCAAACGCGATCTCGGCCACCCGTTTAGGCCGGTCGTGCAGAATCGTGAACCGGTCCAAGTACTCGCCGAGCTCGATGGACAGCCCGCGTTCATAGCGCAGTTCGATATCGATGCGAATCAATTCGACAATCGCTTCGTCGTCGTCGCTCAGTCCATAAGCCGACAACATCTCTTCGATCTTCGCGTGCGATTCTGGCGACCACGTTTCCTCGAATTGATCGATTGCGTCTTCAAGTCGATCCAGTGTGCCTCGATTGATCATCCGGTTATGAACCTAGGCGTGTCAAAGGTGAGATTCAGTCCGTCGCATCACAGACCGTTGAAAGCGTTGCCAGGAGGAGCAGCGAACCGCCCTGATGTCCGCCACGGATTTAGCAAAAAAAGTTGCCGTGTGTAAACGCAGGTCGTCCACTGCGGCTTCGGGGCAGCGTCTCAGAAAGCTCCCGTTCCCAGGCGGAGCCCGGGAACGAGGCATGCATCCGCACGACTTGGGCGGGGGAAGGCCGATCCAGCGGCAAGGCACGTGCGACAGACTGTCTTGCCCGTTTTCGTTCGCCAGCTAACCTTCATCCAGCAACGATTCGGCCAGCAGTTCGCGGCTTTTCTGCAAACTGCGTTCAATCGTGCGGCGACTGCGACCGGTCAGGTCGCGGATTTCGTCGATGCTGTGCCCCTGAATCCGCAACGACAGGATTTTGCGATGCAGTGGCCGAAGCAAATCGAGCGCCTCCTGCATGCAAACCTGAAAGAACTCCGCCGACGCCAAGTCCATTCCATCGTCGACCCCGTCAAGCTCCGCATCCAACGGCACATTGCGACTGGCATCACGCCGCTGTGCCGCATAGTGACTGGCTTTGTTGCTGAGCTTGCGAACGGCAATCACCGCCAACAGATTCCAGAGCGTTGTCCCCGGTGGGGCGTCGTAGTTTCCCGATTGCATGCCACGAAACATGCTCTTGAAAACCGATTGCACGATGTCCTCCGGTTCGGTCATCGCGCCCAAACGTGAGCCGAGTTTAGACCGCACCAGTCCGAAAACGCGCCGCGCGTATCGGTCGTACAAAGCTTCGGCCGCCTCCTCGTCGCCATCGCGGATCATGACAACCAGCGACTTGTCCGTCGGAGTGAGCTCGATTGGATTGGGGGACGCTGGACTCACAAGTCGGTCGGGGGCAGGATTATCAACGCGGATCGGAAGGTGAAACCATAACCGCCACTGCCCCAAACTCAACCGTCGCCTCCAGTTTGCAACGGGCGAGCGCGGTCACGAACTACTCACTACGCAAGTAAGTATGCCCCGTCACGACCGCACTCGCTCCTGTGCAAAATAACACCTGTCCAGCTTGCCCCCTCAGACCGCGGGTCGCCCCCCAAATCATGGAGTTGATTCAGTCCCGAGACCTGACAATTGCTGGACAGGCACTCAGAGGATCAAGACAACGGCTTGGTCTCCGCCACCAATTCTGCCGATTTTGAAATTCTTTTTTTCAAACAAGGACCGAGTCTCATCGGCGCCCGTGCGAATCAGCAGCGTGCTGGACAATCAAGCAAGTCAAAACGACACCTGAAACAATTCCGGCGCGCGACTCGGCCAGCGTGATGGAGTCTCCAACCAGACGACGAAAAAAGAAATCACGCTCAGCGATTAAAAAAAACGCGTCCGGGATATCGGGGCAAAATATCCCAGACGCTTGATGCGAGCCGTGCTCAGCACCCTCTACAAGGCTAGTAAATCAGGAAGCCCAAGTCGAGTCCCAAGCGGGGGGATTCTGAAAAAACAAAAACTTTTTACGAACGCACCCCCCGATCGGTCGAAAATCACATCGTTTCTTCATTCTTCCCCGGGGCACTAACGCTGCCGCTGCAAGATCGCCCCCAGGATCGCAGAACGGAGCTGTTCGGGAGTCGAAATGATTCGACGCGTCGGTGCCGGTGCCCCCGGCGGACGTTGTAGCCGTGCACCACGCGGCAAAGCCGCCGGACCGCTGACTCCGGGGACAGACCCCGTCGTGGCGGATCGGTTGACTCTGGGGACAGACCCCGTGACACCGGGGACAGACCCCGTGATGACTCTGGGGACAGACCCCGTGACACCGGGGACAGACCCCGTGATGACTCCAGCGACTCCGGGGACAGACCCCGTGAAGCTGGGGACAGACCCCGCGGTGGCGGATCTGAAGCTGGGGACAGACCCCGTGGTGGCGGATCGGTAGGCGTCGGCCGGGCTGCGGGCGACCACTGCCGGCTCGTAGGCGGTTGGGGGGGCGTACCGGTGGTCGACGATCGCGATCGGCCGACCTCGCTTGGCACTGCGTAATTGCTGAAGGTAACGAATCTCGTAAACCAACCGGCCGTATGCTTCGTAAACCGCGATCCAACTTTCCTCCAACCGAGGCTCGGCCGGAAAAATCGGGTCGCCAAAAAACGTCAACTCGACGCGACAGTGCAATGCGTCGGTCGCGACAAACCGGCTGAGCAATCGGTCCAGTCGCGCCGGATCGCGGGCGGCCGACTTCAAATCACTGGTGCTGTCCTCCAAGTCATCCACCAGACGCTCGACGCTGCTGCGAATCTTCGGCGTCCGCAGCACCACGCGTTCAAACGCTTTCACCGCGTCTCGGTAATCGCTCGCCGCCACGTAGATCGGCGAGTTGCCGCCGGCTTCGGCCCAGCGCGGTGTCAACACCGCAGTAAAAATGCATGCAAACATTGTCGTCCGTAGACTGCCCGATCTAATCACGTGAAGTCCTCCCTCGTTGAGTGCCCATCGACCCGGCCAGACAAATCCCCGCCAAAAAACCGCAACCCGCGTGCCGCCGCCCCGCTGCAATGTCACTAAACTCGGAATCTGGCATGACTTAGCTTTTCGCCGGGGGCGTCGCCGCGGAGTGGCATCCGTCCCGTCACGATATCTGATTGACAACAACTCATCTCAGAAGCGGACGCCTGGGCGGATCGATGTGACGTCCTGCCGGTCGAGCGAACTGCCAACTTTGTCTTGCAGCGATCGCGGAACTGGCGGTATACCGGAGGCCAGTGGAGGATTCGGACCGTCCGAATCGACAATCTGTTCAGCGAAAAGGACTTCGCCGTGGAAATCCGACTTGATGAAATCGCACAACTGGTTGGCGGAACCCTCCACGGTGACGGGACACTGATCTGCAACGGCGCCAACCCGCCGGAAGAGTCGTCGACAAGCGAGATCACGATGTTGGTGGGCAAAAACGCGTCGGCCAATCTGGCTCGTTCTGATGCCTTGGCAGTGATCTGTGCCGAACGGATCGAATCGGACCGGCGGCCCCAAATCATTGTCGACGATCCCCGTGCGGCGTTTGCCACGGTGGTTACCAAGTTTCGTCCACCGATCCCGGCATCACTACCTGGCGTCGGCGTCGATTCATCAGCCTCGATCGCAAACTCGGCCAAGGTCCATCCCACAGCAACGGTCTGTGCCGGAGTTTCGATCGGCGAGCGAACGCTGGTGATGCCCAACGTCGTGATCATGCCCGGCTGCACGATCGGAGACGACTGTGTGCTGTATCCCGGCGTCACGCTGTACGAGTATTCGTCACTGGGTGATCGCGTCGTCTTGCACGCCGGAACGACCATCGGGGCCGATGGGTTTGGTTACCAACAACGAGGCGGTCGGCATCTGCCATCGGCACAACTCGGTTATGTGCGAATCGATTCGGACGTCGACGTCGGGGCCGGGGTGACGATCGACCGCGGCAGCTACGGGGCGACGCGGATCGGTGAAGGAACAAAAATCGACAACCAAGTGATGATCGCACACAACTGCCAGATCGGCCGCCACAATTTGATCTGCAGCCAAGTCGGCGTTGCGGGATCCTGTCGCACCGGCGACTACGTGATCCTGGCCGGCCAAGTCGGATTGAAGGATCACGTCACGTTGGGCGATCACACGATCGTCGGCGCCAAAGCCGGTGTAATGGACGACTGCCAAGGACATCAGGTGTTGCTGGGGTCGCCCGCGATGCCGCAACGTGACCAGATGCAGATCTTTGCGATCGAGCGAAAGCTGCCCGAGATGCGCCGCGAACTGAAAGCCTTGCGCAAGCGACTCGATGCAATCAACACACAACTCGGCGAGGGGCAACTCGGCGAGGGGCGGTCGGATCAAGGCCGATCGGAGCGGGCGGCATGATCCAGCGTCGTGGATACGGGCGCGAGCTGATTCGCAATCTGATGCCCGGGTTCTCTTCATCATCAAACGCGTCCATTCAGCCGCCGATCGGGCTGATCGCCGGCTGGGGCAGCTTTCCCGTTGAAGTCGCCGAACAGGTGGTCGCCAGCGGACGGCGTATCTGCTGCATCGCGATCACCGACCATGCGTCGACCGACTTGGAATCGATTTGTGATCACGTGAAGTGGTCCGGCGTCGGCAAGATCGGCGCCCACATCCGTTACTTCCGCCGCCACGGGATCCGCCAAGTCACGATGGCCGGCAAGTTGTTCAAATCGGAACTGCTGTTTCAGGGCAGCGTCTGGATCAAACACTGTCCCGACCTGACGGCGATTCGAACCTTCGGCCCGTGTTTGCTGGGCAACCGCCCCGATTCACGCGATGACAGTTTGCTGTTGGCCGTCACCAACACGTACGCCAAACAATCGTTGACCATCTGCCCCGCCACCGACTTTGCCCCGGAGCTGCTCGTGGACCAAGGCCATTTGATCGGAACGCCGCTGACCCCCAAGCAATCTCGTGACGCCGAGTTCGGTTGGCAAGTCGCCAAGCAGATGGGCGGCATGGACATCGGCCAATCGATCACCATCAAAGATGGGACGGTGTTGGCCGTCGAAGCGGTCGAGGGAACCGACGAGTGCATCGCGCGGACCGGAACACTTTGCCGTCGCGGCGGATGGACGTTGGTGAAAGTCAGCAAGCCGAACCAGGACATGCGATTCGACGTCCCCACGATCGGCCCGCAAACGGTCACGCGGGTGGCCGAAAACGGAGGCACCGCGATCGTGATCGAAGCCGACAAGACGATCCTGGTCGAGCGTGAAGAAACCTTCCGTCTGGCAAAACAGCACGGCATCACCATCGTCGCCCTCGCCCAACCCCAAGCGATCGCCGCGGCGGCCTGAATCGCGATCGACGGATCTCGCACCGATCCCGGTCGGCACACCGGCTGCAACGAAGGATCCAACGCTCGATGGGACCATCAGTCGTGACTGACGGGGCAGTCCGTCAAACAGCCGGTGCCCCTGCAAACTTAAATGAAGCGTGGCAATACACAGCTCCGCCGAGAGGGCGACCCCGTCGGCGAACAATTCGCTCAATCCGTCCGAGTCGGCCGTGTCCGTCGGATGGATCACCAGAAAGCTCAGCAGTCGTTCACCTTCGTCTCCGACCACGATGAAACCTCAGCCCAGTGAAGCGTACGGGACCGCGCGAAGGACGATCGGGTTTGCGATGAAGTCGACATTCGAACACTGTGAAATCCTGCGTCCGCTGGCGTAGGCATTGGCGTCACCATCGAGAGTGTCCAGCTTCCCCGCGTAAACGGCAAAGGATCCCGTTACGAACTGTGTGAACATCACGTTCGCCAGGTACAGATCTCCGGCTTTCCGCTACCGGCAATTCGAAACCACCGACGCACCTACCTCTTCTTAACGATTGCGTCATGGCCAGCGGGAAAGGTAAAAATCATGCCAATCATTCACATCAAAAAAACACTGGCTTAACAAAACACTGGCATAACAAAACACTGTGTGTCAATTCGACACAGTTCCTAACAAGTCATTGACGTCATTTTGATTTGCAAAAAGATTTGCGCCGGTTGTTACAACTCGGTCTATGCAACTCATTACACTACGGCAAACCTGTGTCGCCGTCGGCGGCCACAAGTGGCAAACACTCATCAATACAAATCAGAGACCATCAACATGAAAGTCTGCTCGTCGCGAGTAATCGCGGTTGTTTTGTGGTTAGCGATTTCCACTTCGCTGCACGCTCAAGAAAAACCGAACGTCTTGGTCATCTGGGGCGATGACATCGGCACGGAAAACATCAGTCATTACAACCGTGGCATGATGGGTTACAAGACGCCCAATATCGATCGCATCGCAAAGCAAGGCGTCTTTTTCACGGACTACTACGGCCAGCAATCCTGCACCGCCGGCAGAGCAGCATTCATCAGCGGAAGCGTTCCGGTCCGCAGTGGAATGACGAAGGTTGGGCTTCCGGGAGCGAAAGAGGGTTGGCAGAAAACCGATGTAACGATGGCGACGGTCATGAAAAGCCTCGGTTACGCCACCGGACAATTTGGCAAGAATCACCAGGGTGATCGCGACGAGCACCTGCCAACCATGCATGGATTTGATGAATTTCTCGGGAATCTTTATCACCTCAATGCTGAAGAAGAACCTGAGAATGAAGACTATCCGACCGACATGGTGTTGCCGAACGGCAAAAAGTTCATGGACGTCTTTGGTCCCCGCGGAGTCTTGCGTTGCAAAGCCGACGGAAACGGAGGCCAGACCATCGAAGACACCGGTCCGCTGACCAAAAAGCGAATGGAGACGATCGACGAAGAAACGCTCGCCGCAGCCAAAGACTTTATCACGCGTCAGCATGAGGCTGGCAAACCTTTCTTTTGCTGGTGGAACGGTACCCGAATGCACTTCCGCACCCATGTGAAGCAAGAGCATCGGCATGAAGGCAACGACGAATACACCGATGGGATGATCGAGCATGACATGCACGTGGGGCAATTGCTCGATCTGCTCGATGAACTTGGCATAGCCGACAACACGGTCGTTCAATATTCGACCGACAATGGCCCGCACTACAACACTTGGCCCGACGCCGGCACCACGCCGTTCCGCAGCGAAAAGAATTCAAACTGGGAAGGCGCGTACCGCGTGCCTTGCTACGTCCGTTGGCCGGGTAAGTTTCCCGCCGGAACCGTGCTGAACGGAATCGTGGCCCACGAAGATTGGTTGCCCACCTTCGCCGCGATCGGCGGAAACACGGACATCAAGGATGAATTGAAATCAGGTGTGACGCTCAACGGCCGGGATTACAAAAACCACATCGACGGTTACAACCTATTGGATTATCTGACGGGAGAATCCGACGACTCTCCGCGGAAAGAATTCATGTACGTCAACGACGACGGGCAAATTGTTGCCATGCGATACAATGCCTGGAAAGCCATATTCTTGGAGAATCGCGGGATTGCATTCGGAGTTTGGCGTGAACCGTTTACCGAACTTCGCGTCCCGTTGCTGTTCAATCTGCGTCGAGATCCGTTCGAAAAGGCACAACACAATTCCAACACCTATAACGATTGGTTTTTAGAGCGCGTGTTTGTGCTCGCCCCGATGCAACAGCTGGCCGCAAACTTTTTAATGACGATGAAAGAGTTTCCGCCAAGCCAAACGCCCGGTTCGTTTAACCTGGAAAAGGTTCAAAAGCAGATCGAGGCGAGCATGGGTGGCCGCTGATTCATTCACGAGTCTGGCGGGCTCTCACCCGTGAGAGTCCGCTTTTTTTCTCTACAGCAGGTTCTACGACATGACCGCGAATCATGATCGCCAACTTCTTTCCGTTCTACTGGTCGGCGTGTTCGCATTCGTCGGTAGCGGTTCCTATGCTGCCGACCCACTTCCGTCGTGGAATGATACTGCGACCAAAGCGGCCATCATTGATTTTGTTGAAAGGGTCACTCGCGAAGGATCGGCCGGGTTCGTACCACCGGCGGAACGCATCGCCACGTTCGACAACGATGGCACGCTCTGGAGCGAACAGCCGATGTACTTTCAACTCGCCTTCGCCTTTGATCGGGTCAAGGCGATGGCGCCCCAGCACCCCGAGTGGAAGGACCAACAGCCGTTCAAGGGAGTGCTTGAATCGGACACCAAGGCCGTCCTGGCGGGTGGGAAAAAGTCACTGTTGGAAATCGTGGCCGCAACACATTCAGGAATGACGTCGGAAGATTTCGAGCGAATCGTGGCCGACTGGATCTCCACTGCAAAGCATCCTCAAACCGGGCGACTGTACAAAGACATGGTCTACCAACCGATGCTCGAGCTGCTGGCCTATCTGCGGGCCAATGGCTTTAAAACGTTTATCGTTTCCGGCGGCGGCATCGAGTTTATGCGACCCTGGACCGAGGCGACCTACGGTATTCCGCCGGAACAGGTCGTCGGCAGCAGCGTCAAAACTCGGTTCGAACTCCGTGACGGCAAGCCTGTGATCGTCCGCCTGCCGGAGATCGACTTTATCGATGACAAGGAAGGAAAGCCGGTCGGGATCAACTCGCATGTCGGGCGTCGACCAATCTTTGCCGCTGGCAATTCCGATGGCGACTGGCAAATGCTTCAGTACGCCACGATCGGCCGCTCACCCAGCTTTGCCTTGATCGTGCACCATACCGACGACCAGCGTGAATGGGCCTACGACCGCGATTCCCACATCGGACAACTCGATCAAGCGCTTGACGACGCAACCCGCCAAGGCTGGACGGTCGTCGACATGAAGCAAGATTGGAAGCGGATCTATCCAGCACAGTAACGAAAGTCGTCCACGACCGCGGTTGGAGGGAGTTTAGCATTCTGGCACCAATTCGAATGCCTGTACCATTGGTGCCTGAGCGCTTTTCTGACGTCCGTGGTGTGCAACGCGTCTAGCGTGACCGAAACAGCTCGCTGGTCAGGACTTCGACGACCATCGTTCGCAGCCCGCTGGCGTCGTCGGAATGCAGCCGGGCCGCCAAATCGTCGATCCGGAAGCGGTCGGCGTGTTCCATCTGACGCCCCGTCGCATAAGTGGCCAGTTTTTCGATCAAATTGCGAACGAATAACTCTCCGCGACTCTTGTGCAACACCTTTTTAAAACTTGCGAAGTCCTCAAACGATTCTCCTGACGGCAGTTCGCCCGAGGCATCGATCGTTGCCGCGGAACCTTTCCCTTTGGGACTGGGGTAGTTGGTCCGCCAACGCCCGATCGGATCGTAGGTTTCCAGTGCATATCCCAGCGGGTCAATGTTCCGATGACAAACGAAACACGTTTTGTCTTCGCTGTGTTTCGACAATTTCTCTCGAATCGTGGTCGCCCCGCTGACGTCGGCGTCGATCGACGGCACCTCGTCCGGCGGCGGTGGCGGCGTGATGCCGAGGATGTTTTCCATCACCCACACGCCACGGGTGACCGGCGATGTATCGACCCCGTTGGCACTGACGGTCAGCACACCGGCCATCCCCAAGACGCCTCCACGCTGCTGGTTGCCGACCAATGAGACGCGTTGAAATCCGTCGGCCAGGCGGAGCGTATCCTGCTGGGGCAACCCGTACAGCTTGGCAAGCTTCTTATCGACGAAGGTGTAGTCGGCATCCAAAAACTCGCTCACCGGTCGGTTCTGATCCAACAGGTAACGGAAGAACTGGCGCGCTTCCCGCTTCATCGATTCCGGCAGGTTTTCAGAATAATACTGCGGAACTGACTTCCGCGGCGGCGGCAGATTGCCGATCTCTCGCAAGTTCAGCCAACTGTCAGTAAAACCGTTGACAAACGCATCGGATCGATCGTCCTCAAGCATCCGGATGACGTGTTTTTTTAGTTCTTCCGGCGCGGTCAGCCGACCGGATTCGGCTGCAGCAAAAAGCACATCGTCCGGTGGAGCGGCCCACAGTGCGTACGAAAGACGTGCGGCCAAGTCAAAGGGTCCCAGCAGCGTTTCATTTTCCGCCGTGATCTCACTGAGGTACAAGAACGACGGCGAACAGAGAATCATCTTCAACGTGTCCAGCGCGGCCTGTCGCGGCGTCGCATCCTCGTCTAATCGCTGTTGGTAGAACGCACGGATTCGCCCGCGGTCGGACGGTTCCAACGGGCGACGATATGCGCGCCGACCGAAAGCATGAAGTTGCTCGACCGCGCGTTCGACTTGGAATCCGTCGGGTCCGAACACGGCCACTTCCTCCTTGCCGCCCTGCGGCTCGGAAATCGGACCGTGAACTTTGATTTCCCCGATCCGAATGTGTGGTAACTCGCCTTCGCGAAGGATGTGCGTCCGACTCACACCGGCTTTGTATTTCTTGGGGTCGAACTCGTCTTTGTACTGTTTGTTGACTTCGATCACCGACGCACGCGATTCGTACGGACCGTTGGGAAAAATGAATCGCGGCGTCTGTCCGGCCTCCAACCAGACGCGGAACTTCAACCACTCGGGTTGTTCGTCCGGCACGATTGCTTGCCCCAAAACCGGTTCGATCGCTTGGGGGTAATGGATGTGTCCCTTGGTCACGTCGCCGGGGACGACGGCCAGTTGAAAGGGTTCGGAGAAATCGATGCGAAAGATCTTTGGGTCGTAGTGGGTGTCGCGGTGCATCGCCTGGGCGTGGACTTCGATGTCATACAGCCCGGCGACCGGCACGCCCTTTAAAAAGTCTTCGATGTGCCCGTAGCCTCCCTGCCGGGTGTCGGTGTTAGGCTGTTCGTACAAACACAGGTACTCGTAGTTGAAGACACTGCGGTGGGCACCGGAGAGTTCTTCGTATTGCTGAAAATTATCGCGAAAGTGCCATGTTTTCGGCTCCATCCGAGTCTTGCCCAATCGAGCCTCCACCAGCCGCGACGCCGACTGAAGGTACTGGTCGAGCAAGAAGCCGGATGTCACCAGGGCATCACCCAGGTTGTCCATATGGGCGACGGTATTGTCTTTGGGAAAATCGGCGGTCAAGCCGAGCGTATCGACACGTCGATCAAAGAGTGTCGCCAATGTGTTTTCATACTCTCGATTGGATAACCGACGCAAAACCGTCTGCCCGCCGGAGGTATTGAATCGCTCACGTGAGCTTTCGATGGTCTTTCGTAGCACATCCAACAGCTCCAGTCGCTTCTCTTCGGTCGGCTGCCCGGCGTCCTCCGGCGGCATCAATTTCAAGGTCACCTGATCGACGATTTCGTCAGCGGTGATCAATTGATCGACCGAGGTGAGCGGCAGCCGGAACGAATCGAACTGACGATCGCCTTCGGCCGAACCGGCGCTATGACACTCGGCACAGTAACGACCAAGGAACTCAGCGACCGGCGTTTGGCGACCGGCCGACGATGGTTCGGTAGGTTCCGATTGGGCCGCCTGTGGTACGGCCAACGAGGCGAGGGCGAGCGCAATCGCACACGCGGCACGACGGGCCGCCGCCGTGAAAAAATCAAAGGAAGGCATGGAGGTGGGTTGCTGTCAGGAGAAACTGCCGGTGCTGGTCCCGAAGGACTCCGTCGGAACTCCCATTTTCTGGGCGATGTCAACGAACAAGTTGCACAGCGGAATCTTGGCGGGGCCTTTGGTGGCGAGCTTTTTGAACTCGCCGCGCCCGTAGCCTCCGCCGGCCAGAACGATCGGCAGATCGGTGTTGGTGTGCGAATTTCCGTTGCCCATCCCGCTTCCGAACAACACCGCCGTCGAATCGAGCAGCGTCTGGTCCCCGTCCTCGATCGCTGCCAGCCGGCTTAAGAATTTGCCAAACTGTTCCAACTGGTACGTCTCCAACGTGATCAGATTCGCGATCGATACGTCATCATTCCCGTGGTGTGAAAGGCTGTGATAGGACTTGTCGATGCCCAGATCTTGGGGCAAGAAGCTGCCGCCGATTTCCAGGGTGGCAACCCGCGTCGAGTCGGTTTGAAGCGCCAGAGCGATCAGCTCGTACAACAACGGTAGATCGTCCACCGTGTTGGTGTCGGCAGGCTTTTCAAACGGCGGCCGGGGCTTCGGCTGGTCGGCCCAGCGGCGGCGGGCTTGCAATCGTTTTTCGACATCGCGAATCGAACTGAAGTACTCGTCCAGTTTGGCCTTGTCGTCTCGGTTGACGCGACCGGCAAGCGAATCAGCCTGTTCGACAACCGAATCCAGGATCGACGCTTGCAGCGAATTCTCTCGGACCTGCTGTGAGCGACGCTCTTTCGATTCGGTGACAAACAGCTTTTCGAACAGCTCGGCGGGACCGGTGATCGGGGGAACGCGGACCCCGGACTTGGTCCAGGAAAGCTGGCAACCACCATGGATGCCGCCTTCAGAACCGACGGTGAGTGACGGGAAACGGGTCTGGGGCCCGATCTCATCGGCGATGAACTGGTCGATGGTGACATTGCCGTCGGGCCGCTGTTTGGACTCGTGATGCAGCACGCCGGAGAGAAAGGTGTGGACAGCAAAGTGCCCGCCGCGTAGTCCGTGATCGAGCCCGCGATAGACGGTGATCTGGTCACGGTTTTCTGCCAACGGTTTCAGCAGTGTCGTTTCCTCGAACGCTCTGCCCGGCGTCTCCGGGAAAAACTGATTTTGCTGGAACCCGAGCAAATTACCTACTGCGACAAACCGTCGCGTCCCGACACCGGCCCCGCGCGCGGCTTGGACAGGTGAAGAACTGCCAACCGATTCGGCCCGTAATGACTGCAGCCCGGGCAGGGCGAGGGATCCGGCGATGGATTGAAGGACGATGCGACGGTGGTGTGTTGATTTCGACATAAACCCAGTTTAATCGATTCGCCCCCGGCTGACCGACATCAACGCGCCGCTAGCGTAATCGATCGTAACGTCGCTTCGATCTGTTGCGCTAATTCAGCGCATCAAAGTACGACCGCCAGTCTTGATGCGGGCGACCGGCGGCGCGCTCGAAGTGGCTTTCGTTGTCCACCGCACCATTGCGAATTCCCTCGTAAATCCCGGCGATGATGTTGCCCAGAAACTCTCCGAGTTCGGCGGTGCGGTCTCGACGGTATTCCTCCACTGACATGTCTCGATACCGCAGGTCTGTCCCGAACGCATCGTTGAGGTAGTCCGCCAGTTGTTGTTGGCTGATCGCCTGGCCGTGCAAGTTGTAGACCTGACCGTCGTGTTTCGCGTCGGTCAACATCCTTGCGTAGGCATAGGCGAGTTCGGGGCGTGTTGTGTAACCGCACTTTCCGTCCCCGGCGCAGTTCGCTATTTCACCACGCTTCTTGTACGTGTCGGTGTAGTCCACGTCGGGCTCGATGTAAATACCGTTGCGACCGATCCCCCAAGCCAATCCACTGTCGCGAATGTCGGCTTCGGTTTGCCGATTGCTTTGAACGATGGGCGAAAACGCGGTGCCCTCTTCTGCACCTTGGATACTGGTGTAGACGATCTTGCTGGCCCCGGCCTGTTTGGCAGCGTTGATCACGTTGCGATGTTGCTCGATCCGCTTTTCCGGCGCGTCCATTCCCGAGACCAACAAAACGGCGTCGATCCCGTCGAGCGATTGTTTCAATTCCTCTGGCGCCCCATAGTCACCAGGCCGGATCTCGATCCCCAACGAACGCGCTTTGTCCGGTGTTCGGGCCAAGCCAACCACGTTGTCTCCACCACGGATCGCGACCGCCGCCCGAACGATCTCGGCTCCCAATTGCCCGCCGGCTGCCGTGACCGCGATTTTGCTCACCGGACTTTCTTTTCGGTTGGATTGTGATTTGGCGATTGTAAGACACCGAGGTTTGCGACGGAGCCGGCCGACTGTCGCTGCGAAGCAGCGACGCGGAATCGCCCAAAGGCTGTACACCACCGCTTATCGAGCATTTTGGATGCGATAAAGCTTTTCCGCGTCTTCTTTGGCCATCGAAAACATCACGAAGCCACAATCGACACAAACACTCGCGTTGAGCTCGCCCGCCTGCGTGCCCTTGAACAACCAAGCATCGGGGTTCGAATCCAATTCCAGTTTCAGCGGTCGTTTCATGGCCATATCAAAATAATCCACCGCCTTCGCATCGTAGACGAGACGTTCCGACTGACATTGAACGCATTTCATTTCCATTCCCCGGTGGACCTGACGATCGAGTCGCAGCCGTTGGCGGCGGTGAACCAGTCTACCCCAATTGATTCATTGCGAGGAGCCAGAACCGATGCGGAGACGCTAAAAACTAAACTGGATCTGCGATCGGAACAGCCAGCCGTGATTGCCCGGCGAGATGTCGAGTGCCTGTGAGCTGACCGGTGCACCGTCGACGTGGGTCATGTCGACGACCAACTTGGCTTGGTTGCGGCGGAAGTACCAGGCCAGCGAGGCGGCGATTTCTTCTGCACTCTGATCGCTACCGCCCAGGGTTCCCGAATCACCTTGCACGCGAGACCAACGGGTCGCGACCTGAAGTTTTCCGGGAACAATAAATTTCCCCAGTTGATACCAAAACCCATGATCGAACAGCTCGCCGATCGCGGCGCCACGAATGTCGCTGACGGTGCGAAAGTAGTACTCAAAGCTCGATGACCAGCCGAGATACTTCATGGACGCATCGACCGCATAAAGCGAGACGTCGTAGCCGGAGACGACCGCCGGCAGAAGATTTGCCAAGGGTTCGCCCGAGTCCACGACGCGAAGACGACTGAATTCCGTCGTACCGAATCGCTCAATCGTTGATGCGGCGAACCCCGCTCCGACCCGCATCGCCAGTCGATCGTGACATTCGAAATCGGCCAGGTTTTCATCACCCCAATCCCCGATCAGATAGGCGCGGACACGTCCCGAGTAGGCGAAGTTGTCATCCAGCGTCCCGCTGCTACCGGTCTCGGCACCGCCGGTGACCAACCCGTTGAACAAGGCCGCGTCCCAGAAAACAGGCACTCCCAATCGTTCGCTTTTGCCATGCAGCCCCCACGCAAAACTTCGGTTGACATCAAAGAAGATGCTGGCAACGCTGCGGTCGGCAAACTCAAAGTCGCGGCCGGACAACCAACGCGACATCGTGAAGGGCACTTTGTACTTGCCGGTTCGAAACGTCACCGTTCCCGGCGCGAGCCCTAGCTGATCGTTGCCGACGTCGTAGTCGAGGTAGTAGTCCAGCAATCGCACGTCGTCACCACTGGTGCTGCGGGCATCGAGCTGGACAAAGTACTGAAAGTTCGGATTGAAGGCGTTTCCGGAAAAGACGAGACGTCCACGTTTGAGCTGCAGTTGATTCAGATCTCGATCCGGTGATGACCAATCCGTGACGGTGTGTCGCAGTTGCCCCCAGCCGTTGATCTTCAATCGGTAGGGTTCGCGCCCGGCATGCAGATCGGCGTCACATTGACTGGCAATCACAAAGCCACCGTCATAGCCCACCTTCACACGATCGAGCCAACTGAAGTCATCCTCAGTGCCTGAGGATTGAGCACTGCATCGATGCAAGAACATCGACAGCATCATGCAAACGGTGATTGCGGCGAACCATCGCATCAGCAGACTCGTGCTCGGAAACAGAACAAAGCGACTGATTCGAAAATCGACAACAACCGTCAGAATCCGCAACACGCAATGGCAAGTTCCGGCTGTCCCGGCCCGGCAAGGTTTGCGGATTGCCGGCCCTGTGCCGGCAGTGCGGATTTTCGCTGCGATTTGCCCCCGGCCCCGTGTCGTTTCGACCGATTATCCGTCGCCGCAGGTCAGGCTGGACCGATGTTGTGGGCTGAACGCTGTTTCCCGATTGTTACGCTGACAGACGGTTTGATCATGAAACGATTCATTCTATGCCTGTTACTCCTGCTCGGCTCGCTTACTGCGGTCCGGACTGCGACCGCACAAAGCTATGGCATTGAACTGCACAACAACATGATGCCCGCATCAGGCGCGATGGGAGGTGCAAGTCTATCGCGTCCCCAAGACTTGCAGTCGGCGATCAACGGGAATCCGGCAACGATGGCTCAGTTCAGCGGCCCGACCTTCGGCTTCGGTGGCGCCTTGATCGAACCGACCTACAACGTCACCCAGACGGACTCGTTGCCTTTGGTCGGCGTTGATCCCTATTCTGCAAAATCCGATGCACCACTCGCGCTTGCGCCGAACATCGGAGCGATTCACCAGACTGAGTTCCTGGGGTTGCCGGTGACCTTCGGTTTGGGGTTCATGACCAATGCCGGTCTGGCGGTCGACTTTCGACATATCCCCGAATCCAACGGAACGCAGGCATCTTACTTGGCGTTGGACCTTGTCAGCGGCGCCGCGGTGAATCTCACGCCACGACTGGCGGTCGGCGGATCGTTCACGCTGGGCACCTCCGTGCTGGACGGACCTTTTGTTCAGTCCAGCTCCTCACAAACCGACTATGCGACTCGCTTTACCCTGGGAGCAAACTATGACCTGGGCCGCGGCACCAGCATCGGAGGGTATTGGCAATCGGAAAAGCAACTGGAGTTTGACAACGTCGTTCGATTCGCAACCGGTCCGCTGGCAAACACCTACCAGGATCTGAATCTGGATCATCCGATGAATGTTGGATTGGGAATTGCGAACCGCTGCATGATGGGCGGCAGACTGTTGTTGGCCGCCGATGTGATCTACAAGAACTGGGACGACACCGATTTCTTTCGTTCCCTGTACCACGATCAATGGGCATTCCAGTTCGGCGGTCAATACCGAGCAACACGGCGGCTGAAGTTGCGATTCGGTTACGCGTTCAATGAAGATCCAACTCGCGACGCCGTTCCGGGCACGATCGGCGGCGTGGTCCCCGTCGGCGGCATCCCATCGGTACAGTATGTCCAGGGCCAATTTGCAGCGATCGCCCAGCATCGCATCACCGGCGGCGTCGGCATCACGAATCTTGTTCCCAACATGAACTTTGACGTGACCGTCGGGGGCGTGTTCGAAAACGACAAATCGTTTGGCGACACGACCGCAAAGGTGGACGGTTACTTCATCGCCTTCGGATTCACGTTTCACTGTCCCCGCGGGGGATGCGGCGGATAGATCCGGTCCCTGGCATCTTTAAAAATGAGTCTCGTCCAAGACAACGCGTTTCGTCGCCCCCGCCTCGATCGTGCAACCTCCCCGCACTCCCCCGACCACATCCGCTCTCGTTCGCGTGCCGAGGTGATGAAGTGGACCGAAAAGCAGTAGCGGTTGAGCCGGTCACACGGCCTGCGGCATCCGGTGCAGATATTTGAATTGCGACGGACAATAGTCGCAGACCTGCTCTCGGCGGAGTTTCCCCGACGATGATACACAGAGACCGCATTCCTTGTTGATTGGTAGAATCCGTGCATTTGCAACGAAAATGGCATCTGTTCTTCGCAATCTGGCTGTTTGCGTGCGGCGAATTGCATGCCCAAACATCCTTGGGTATTGAGCCATTGCTGAGCGATCAGAGAGCCACAGAAGTCGAAGTAGAAGACGAAATCGAGACGGACCGAGACTCCTTTACACCTGCCACCACGACGGCTGGCAAAGGGCGTTGGATCACTGAGGCGGCGTATTCGTTTATCGACAACCGGACAGTGCCTGAAACGCATAGCTACCCAGAACTCCTGCTCCGAAGAGGCGTGAGCGAATGGCTGGAGCTTAGGCTCGGCTGGAACTACGAAACCGGCGGCGCGGGGAGCCCCATTTCTGCGAATGTGCCCAGCGACCTACGAGAGGGATCGGAACTCGAGCGGGAGTCGCGAATATTTTACGGCGCGAAGGCTTTGCTAGCCGAACAGTGCGGGTGGCGACCGGAACGCTCCGTGTTGGTGCAGGGTTTTACTCCGACGAGCGGCGAGTCGACAGAGACTCAGCTATCCGCCACCTACATTTTTGGTTGGGAATTGAAGGAAGGTGTGCTCTGGGATTCCGCCATTCGCTACAGCACCAGCAGCCTGGAGGAAGACCACTTCAACGTCTGGGCGCCCTCGACCGTGCTAAAAGTACCGGTCGGTGAACGCTGGAAGGCACACGTCGAGTACTTCGGGATTTTCTCGGATGGCCGTCAGGAGGAGTCGTCCCAGCACTTTTTCTCGCCTGGTGCTCACTACCTGCTTACCCCAAACCTAGAGATCGGCCTCCGCTTGGGTTGGGGACTCAATCATCAATCGCCACACTTCTTCTCCAATACCGGTTTCGGGTGGCGCTATTGAGGTCGCGACGATGACTCGACCTGGCACAGAGGGCAATCAGCATCCGCTCGACAACGTCCTGCCGTCCAATGACGGCGGCGTTCATTGCGTCTGACATCTTAAGAATCGATTCACGTGGCTCCATGCAGGAACTGCTTTGTGGGACGGATACGCACGTCAATCTTCTTTGAGCATTTCACGGTACTTCGTTAGCTCATCCAAGCGGTCTTGGCTCACCTCGGGATACTTCATGTCCAACGACTTCAGTTGTTCCAGAATGATCTGCGCGACGATCAGCCGCATGTTCTTCTTGTCGTCGGCCGGCACGACGAACCAAGGCGCTTCCTCGGTCGCCGTGGCATTGATGGCCTCTTCGTAGGCTTGTTGATAGGCGTTCCAGTGCTTCCTCTCAGCGACATCGCCTTCGCTGAACTTCCAGTTTTTGTCCGGCTCGTCAATGCGGTCGAGAAAGCGCTCGCGCTGCTCGTCACGGGAAAGATTCAGGAAGAACTTCAGTACTTTGGTCCCGTTTCGTCCGCAGTGTTTTTCGAAGTCGCGGATCGATTCGTAGCGATGCTTCCAGAACTTGTGCATGTCGCGGGTCAGTTCGGCCGGCAGCTTCTGCGATTTTCGCACAATCTCCGGGTGGACCTTCACCACCAACACTTCCTCGTAGTACGAGCGATTGAAGATGCCGATGCGGCCCCGCTGCGGAAGCCGTTTCGTGGTCCGCCAAAGGAAGTCATGATCCAGTTCTTCGGCGGTTGGCTGCTTAAAAGGATGAACCACGATACCGTGGACGTTTACGCCGGACATGATGGCCCGTATGGTGCCATCCTTGCCGGCCGCGTCCATCGCTTGAAAGATTAAGAGCATGCTGTGGCGGTCGTGAGCATACATCATCCGCTGCAGGTCGTTGATTTCTTCCTGAAACTCTTCGATGCACCTCTTGTATTCTTTCTTACCGTCGTAGACGTCCTTGATTCTTGTCTTGTGCTCGCCGAGCTTGAGTCGGTCTTGTCCGGTGACAATGAAGTCGTCGGTCTTAATGGATACATGCATGATTTGATTCAGCTCAATCTAAACGCGAATCGGGCTCAACTTGTCGGACGCTCACCGTTCCGCGGGTGGAAACGCAGAGGGCTGGTGCTACCAGTTTGATTGAAGGCTTTTCCTTGAGTGTCTTTCAAATTCAATGATCTGCTTGGTCACGACAGGAAGCACCCATGTGAGATTCTCCGCCCCAATTCTACAAAAAAAGGCCGCGTCCATTGGCTCGGACCCGGCCATGTAGCAATGACATCGGATGCGAGCGTGGGCCCCTTCACAGCCCCGATTGGCCTCACCGAACTGCATTGCTTCATCGTCGTCGTGCGATTGGTGTTGGACATCTCTGCGAACCGGCATCCCGGTCAGCTGCACGCGATCAGCCGATGCAACTCGTCAGCGTCACAAGCATCGAGGATCCGCTGCCGCTGGGACTCCGTTCCGATCAGACGCGCGATGTGCGACAGACACGCCAAATGTTCGTCGGGCTCGCCGATGGGGCTGAGCAACATGAACACGATTTCGATCGGCAGATCCGTCAGCGGGCAAAGCAGTTGATGTTTTGGGCGTGCAACCATCAACGTCGCGCGGTCCACCGCGGGCGACCAAGTGTGTGGCAACGCGATCCCGTGACCGAGCAAGCTGGTGTAGTCTTCTTCACGTCGCCAGATTTCGATCAGCATCTGTTCAGGATCGATGCCCGGAAGTTGCCGATGCAGGTGATGAAGCATCTCGCGGTAAAGCTCCTGCAGATCCGTTTGCTCGGAGAACACCACGTTCTGGGCAACCAATGGCAGGACGCTCGAATCTTGTGCATCGCTACCGTCGTACACCAACCATTCGATGTCGTCGTCTTGAATGTCGCGTGGGCTTCCCGGGATCACCTTTCCTCCGCGGACCGTCATCAGCACGTTCTTGGTGTCGGGAACGGCGGCCGTCTCGCGTCGTTTGACCTGCAGCGGCGGGGATTCGCTGTTGGGATGCATCCAGCGATTCAACGGCAACTCCACCCAAACGCGCTGACCGACCAACAGGTGTTCATTCCCCGCGGTTTGGTAACCGGATTTTTCCCACCGAAACAGCGCCGCATCCTCAAGCAATTCCGACCAACGTCGACACAGCATCCGGTTCAGGTCGGCATTGGCAGTCAGCGCCAATAGGTTTCCACAGCGATACAATTCGGCGTGATTTTCGGGATTCAATTGCATGGCGTCTTCGCTGATCGCGACCAGCCCCTCGCGTTCGGCATCCCGCACCTCGCGCGCGTTGGTGTCGATCAGCACGACATCGATGCCGTGCCGGATGAAGAACTTGGCGATCTGTCGGCCCAGCGCATGTGCCCCGACGATGATCCATCCGGTGGGCACCGGCCGAACGACACCCAGCCACCGTCCGACCGACCCGGCAGTGATCCCTTGCACCACAACGGTGCCGGCGATCACCGAATAGGTGAACGATTCGAGAAAGACGGCGTTGTCGACCCCGCGCCGCCCCAGTTCGAGTGCGAAGACCGATGCCATCGACGCGGCGACAATTCCCCGCGGTGCGATCCAGCCGAGAAAAAGTTTCTCTTTCCAAGTCAGCAGACTCCGCCGCATCGACAGAAAAATGTTCAGCGGGCGGACGATCAACATGATCCCGGCGACGGCCACGACCAGATGCCAGCCATAGCGGACGAACGCGCCGAGATCCAGGTTGGCCGCCAACAAGACGAATAACAGTCCGATCGAAAAATCCTTGAGCGCCATCTTGTAGCGAACGATGTCACGCAATGGTGGCGAATTGCGACTTCCCAGCACCAGCCCCGCAACGGTCACACTCAGCAAGCCGCTTTCACTGATCGCCATGTCGGCCAACGCAAAGTTCAACATCGCCATCGCGAGCACGAAGGTGTTGATGTGCGCCTTGCCGATCCAGTCGCGACGGAGCACCCAGTCCAGTAGAAACCCGAACGCAATCCCCAGCACCACGCCGACGGCAAACCGCAGCAACAAGTCCTTGATGACCAACTGTGACGTGCCATCGGTGCTGACAAAAAACTCAAAGCTCAACAAAGCCAGGAAGACTCCGATCGGATCGATCAGCACGCCTTCCCAGTGCAAGATGTGATGCAGCTTGGCTTGGACTCGGATGCGATGCAGCAACGGACCGATCACCGTCGGTCCGGTCACGATCACCAAGCTGGCCGCGAGCACACAAAAGACGAGGTCGAATCCGAAGATCAATCGCAGCAGCGCGGTCGTGCCGATCCAAGTGACGAACACGCCGATGGTCAGCACCCGCCAGATCTCCTGGCTGACCGAACGGTAGCCGCCCAGGTCCAGTGTCAATCCGCCTTCGAACAGGATGACCGCGACGGCCAGGGAAATGATCGTGCCCAGCCCTTCACCCAGCGAATCGGGATGGACCAGCCCCAGACCCTCGGGACCGACGATCACGCCGCCGAGCAGCAACACGACGATCGGTGACGTCCGCAAATATGTCGCCACCGTGAACAGACACACGCCCAGCGCAGCGGCCAACGTGAACGTCGTCAAACTCTCATTGGGATGCATCCGCGTCCCTCCTGTTGACGACGGCCTAGCGAAAAAAGTCAGATACGAATGTTACGGGCGTAAGTGTTGGTGTCTAGCCTTTAGGCGATTCCCGGTCGCTGCTTCGCAGCGACAGAGGCGGCTAAAGCCCAATACCAGCAGTTGCTGCATCCCTATTGCCTTATCCCCGTGCCATGCGCACCTGCCCACATCGCAAACCACCCATGAACCGGAACAAGAGAATCAGAGCGCAGCATTAGACGTTAACGTTACCGGTCGTTTCCGCGGTGACCGCCTGATCGATCATAAAGTCAATCTCACCGGTTTTCACGTCATACATCGCCCCAACGACCATCGCTTCGCCAGCGTCGACGGCCTGACGAATCGCGCTGCTACGGGTGATGATCTCGTGCACCGTTCGCTGGACGTTTTTCCGTGCGACGCTATCGATACACGCGTCTTTGGCTTCGGGTGTCATCTCGCCGATGCCCCTGCATTGATCCGGCTCGATACATTGCTGGATCTCCGTCACGATGGAATGCAGGTGACCGCAACCGCTGGCCTGTTCCACATCGGCCCGCTGATCGAACAATTCCACCGACGAAGTGACCGCGCCGCAGCGCGTGTGGCCCAGCACGACCACCAGTTTTGCACCGGCCACCGCCACGCCGTATTCCATGCTTCCCAGTGACTTGGTGCCGATGACGTTGCCGGCCACGCGGACGCTGAAAATGTCTCCGATCCCAAGGTCAAAGACCAACTCGGCCGGGACGCGGGAATCGATGCAGCTGAGGATCACGGCCAACGGACTTTGCCCCGTCGCCGTCGCACCCACCTGACGCCCGAAGTCACGACTGATCCGGTGTCCGGTGCGGAACCGCTGATTCCCGTCACGCAGAATCGTCAACACCTGATCCGGCGTGATGCGACTTTGCAGCTCTCGTGTCGAGTAGTCCGCAAACTGAATGTCGTCGTGAAGTTCATACTTCTCGCGGAAGCCACGCAGACTGACGCTGACGCCGTGTGCCGGGCCGATGTTGTTCTTGAAGTCCCGGATCAGGCTCAAGATGTCCGGATCGATGTAATCCGATCCGGAAGCATCGATCAATACTTTTGTTCCCCGCTTTGCCTCGGTGAACACTTTGTCCAATGCGGCGCGGTTCAAAAAGCTGACTTGGTCGGCCAATTCGATATGAATGATGTCCCCGTCCAAGTGGGTCTCGACGATCCGGCGGATCGGACGCCGCAGGTTGCTGTTCAGGATAAACAGCACGCTGATGATCAATCCGATCAGGATGCCGATCAGCAAGTCCGTCAGCACGATCGCCGCCACCGTCGTGAAGAATGGGATGAACTGATAGCGGCCTTCGCTCCACATTTGTTTGAACAGCTTCGGGCTGGCGAGTTTGAATCCCGTGACCAACAGAATCGCGGCCAACGAGGACAGCGGGATCATGTTCAAATAGGCCGGGAACAAACCGACACACACCAACAACAACACGCCGTGGGAAATCGTCGACAACTTCGACCGGGCGCCGGAATTGACGTTCACGCTGCTGCGGATGATCACCGACGTGACGGGGATGCCCCCGATCATTCCGGCCGTCACGTTGCCGACCCCTTGCGCCAACAGCTCGCGGCTTGGCGGAGAGTTGCGGCGCTGGGTGTCTAGCTTGTCGGTCGCTTCCAGGTTCAACAACGTTTCCAGCGATGCCACGATGGCGATCGTGATGCCCCCGATGTAGACCGCGGGGTTGGCCCACTGGGAGAAATCGGGCAGCCGCAGAAAGCTGCCGAAGTCCGAAAGGCTTTCCGCGACCGGAATCTGGACCAAGTGCGACGCGCCGACCGACCAGCTGCCGCCGAAGGTCGCAAACAGAGCCTGCAGCGCGACGCCGAACAGCACCACCACCAGCGGCCCCGGGACACCGGAATTCTTCAGCGGTTTCGTCCGATCCCAAAACACCAGCAAGGCCAGCGAGATCAGTCCGATCACCGCCGCCCCCAGGTGCAATTCGCCGTCGATCAACGTTCCCAGCTCCGAGAACGTCGTCTCCTCATCGGGCTGAGAAAACGACATCTCGCCTTCCGGATCGGTATCGTGACCGAACAGGTGCGGGATCTGTTTCAGGATCAGAATCACACCGATCGCCGCCAACAGCCCCTTGATCACGCTGCTGGGAAAAAACGCCGAGAGCGCCCCGGCCTTCGCGATCCCCAGCCCGATTTGGATCAAGCCGCCGACGACTACGGCCAGTAAAAACGCATCGAAGGTTTCCAGGTTCGCGATCTGGGCGGACACCACCGCCGTCAAACCCGCCGCCGGCCCGCTGACGCTGGTGTGCGATCCGCTCAGCGATCCGACCACGATTCCGCCCACAATCCCGGCGATCAACCCGGAAAACAACGGAGCCCCGGATGCTAACGCGATCCCCAGGCACAGCGGCAACGCCACCAGAAACACCACAATCGACGCGGTAAAATCGCGAAACAGGTTTCCAGGTGAAAGCATCGAATTGGAGGAATCGTCCATCGTCCTGTTGGTCTCCATCAAGTATCGGTAGCGGGCAGCTTGCCCAGTTAGCCTCCCGGATTAGCAAAGCTTGCGCCAACTCGCTCGGGCCGGTTCAACGTCCCCATGAATTCCTACGGCATTTCCGGAAATCCTTGCCCACAGGGATTACGTTCAACATCGCCGCAGCCAAAGCCACCCGCACGGATGTCGAAATTCAGTCGCACTGGTAGATTTCCGCCACTCGGGCCGAAATTGCGACGACAAAACAGCACAGCGTGCGATTTAAACCGGGTAGGCACAGCGTTTGCCCGCCGCGAGAACCGTTGGTGTCCAGCCTTTAGGCGAATCCCGGTCGCTGCGTAGCAGCGAGGGTGCCGCCTAGAGGCCAATGCCGCTAAGTAAAGCGTCGTTTCCTCTGGGGAGGGCCCGTAGGCTCGCGCCAAACGGCTGATAATCGGTTGACATCAGCCGGTTCGCGCGAGCGTCCGGGCTTCAACTTAGCGGCATTGGCCTAAAGGCTGGACACCAACAGGTACCTGACCCTTTTCCGCTCGACAAACGCAACCCGAAGTTTTAACGCTGACAGAGCGCAAGCAGCCGGATCCCCCCGCACCCCCACGAGACCGAGATTCATGAAGTTGCGAGACAAGCTCGGCTGCTTCCTGCCCATCACGGGATGCGTCCTATTATGCCTGGGCGTGGCCGGGGCCTGGTACGTGATCGAACTTCAGAAACAGAATTCTCACCTTCTGGACGTCAACGTGGCAAGTATCCGCGGCGCCGAAGAGCTGGAATTGGTCACCCGCGAGATGCGTCACGAACTCGATCGTTTCCTGTTGACGATGGACCGCAGCTATCTGCTTCGGGCCGCGGAAAAGCAATCTCAGACCAACGATTGGCTGTCCAAAGCAAGGCAACTGTCCGCCTCCGACCAGGAGCGTGCCTTCGTCGCAGACCTTGAGCAGCGGCTGGAGAGCTATTTTCAGCAGCTCCACGAATTGATCGACGATCCCGACATGGAGATCTCTCCCCAAGCGGTCGACACGTTGGAAGAGAAGACGTTGTCCGAGCAGGTCCTGGTCGCCGCCCACGATTACCTGCGTTTCAATGAATCGGAGCTTCAGCAGAGCAACCAGGAGAACCAACGGCTGGCACAGAAACTGGCCATGGTGATGGTCTTCTTGGGCGTCTGCGGCGCGATCGCGGGTTTGGAAGCCGGCTACGGCGTCGCCCGGGCGATCAATCGAACGATGTTCATGCTGTCGGTTCCGATCCGCGACGTGGCGGGCAAACTGGAAACCGTCGTCGGCCCGGTGGAGGTTTCGGCGGACCCCAGTTTACAAGACCTGCAACTGGTTCTGGAAACGGTTTCCTCACGAGTCGGCTCCGTCGTCGAACAGTTGCATCAACGGCACCAGGAGATCGTCCGCGCCGACCAGCTGGCCGCCGTCGGCAAGCTGGCGGCCGGATTGGCGCACGAGCTGCGTAATCCGTTGATGTGCATGAAGACCCTGGTGCAAGCGGCCGCGCGGAATCCGGATTCGGCAAGTCTGAACGCGACCGACATCGCGGTGTTGGACGAGGAGATCACGCGGGTCGACAGTTTGCTGCAAACGTTCCTCGATTTCGCACGGCCGTCGGAGCCACAGTTCTGCTTGGTCGAACTGGCGCCGATCGTCCGCCAAACCGTCGATCTTGTCGCCGGTCGCGCCGAGACGCGACATATCCAGATCGAATGTCAGCTCCCGTGCGAATCAGCCGAGGTCCGCGGCGACGCGATGCAGTTGCGCCAAGTGCTGCTGAATCTACTGCTCAACGCTTTGGACGCCGTGTCAAACGACGGGCACATCAGCATCGCGGTCGAACGCAGACGCCGCGGAGACACATCACATCCGGCATTCGATGCGGCCCGCGAGTGGGTATGCTTAAGTGTCGCCGACGACGGCTGTGGCATGCCCACCGACCAGAGCGAGAGAAACCGAATGTTCGAACCGTTCTTCAGCACCAAAGATCCCGGCCTGGGACTCGGTCTGGCGATCTCGCAGCGGATCATCGATGCACACGGCGGTCGACTTGTCGCCGAAGATCGCCCCGAAGGCGGAACGGTGATGAATGTGATCCTGCCGCTGCCGTCTCCTGTCCCCTTACGCCACTAGTGGCACGGGCTTAAACCAATACGCTGAGCCGTAGGCGCTAGCCTCGGGCCTGACCGCCGTGTTAAAGGCGTATCAAGGCCCGCGGCTAGCGCCGTCGGCTCACTAAGCCCGTGCCATTCGTACCTGACCCTTTTTCCGCTCGACAAACGCAACCCGTAAACTTAACGCCGACAGAGCACTAATTCCCATCCCGCAATCGGACGATCCTCAGGTGCCGAAACTAATCATCATCGATGACGAACCCAACCTCCGCTACTCGCTCAAGAAGAGTCTGGAATCGGATTCCTTGGAAGTCATCACCGCGGCGACCGCCGAAAGCGGCATCGCCGCGGTCCGCCAGCACCAACCCGACGCCGTCATCCTCGATGTGCGTCTGCCGGACATGTCGGGACTGGACGCGTTCAACATCATCCATGAACTCGATGCCAGGGTTCCGGTCATCATCATCACCGCCTATTCGACGACCGAAACGGCGATCAACGCGATGAAGCACGGCGCGTTCGAATACCTGCTCAAACCGGTCGAGTTCGAAAAGTTGTTGGCGACCGTTCAAAGCGCCATCGACGTCAGTTTGATGAGCCGCATTCCCGCCCAGTTCGGAATCGCCGGCGACGGGGACACGTCGGCCGATCAAATCGTCGGCCGCTCCAGGGCCATGCAGGAAGTCTACAAGCTGATCGGACAAGTCGCCCCGCAGGATGTCAACGCGTTGATCCTGGGTGAAAGCGGGACCGGCAAAGAAATGGTCGCCCGTGCGATCTATCAACACAGCCGCCGCGCCGACCGACCCTTCATGGCGATCAATTGCGCCGCGTTGCCGGAGAATCTGCTCGAAAGTGAATTGTTCGGCCACGAACGCGGTTCCTTCACCGGCGCCGATCGACGGCGGATCGGAAAGTTCGAGCAAGTCAATCGCGGCACGATCTTCTTGGACGAAATCGGTGACATGACACCGGCCACCCAGGCCAAAGTGCTTCGCTTGCTGCAAGACGGCAGCTTCGAACGCGTCGGCAACAACGAAACCATTCGCGTCGACGTGCGGATCATCGCCGCGACCAACCGCAACCTGCTGCAGATGGTCCAGGACGGCGAATTCCGCGAAGACCTGTACTACCGTATGAGCGTCTTCATGATCCAATTGCCACCGCTACGCGATCGCCCCGAAGACATCCCCGTACTCGCCGAACACTTCATCAACCTGCTGAACCGGGACATGCACAAGCAGATTCGGTCCATCGCCCCCGATGCGATGGCGCGGCTGCAACAATACCTCTGGCCCGGCAACGTCCGAGAGCTGCAAAGCGCGATGAAGCACGCCCTGGTGCGAAACGTCGGCGAAGTCCTGACCGTCTCCTCGCTGCCGGAAACCTGTCGGCGTGTCGCCCCGGCCGGTGCCAGCGAAGCGCCGCCGAAACTGGATGCGGACAACATCCGCAAATTCGTTCAAGACCTGATGTCCGACGGGCCGGCGAACCTGTACCAAGAAGTGCACAGCGAAATCGACCGCATCCTGCTGCCCGAGGTGCTCAACCATGCCGACGGGAACCAAGCCCAGGCCAGCGAGCTGTTGGGCATCGCCCGCAGCACGCTGAGGACCAAGATCACCGATTTGGGGCTGACGTTCGAGAAGCGGCTCAAGCAGGATTCCGAGACCGTCGACGCCCCCCAACGCGGCTGACCAACCGTGTCCAGATTGTGATTAAGATCTGGCCATGAATCTCGACGCAATCCTGACGTTCCTGGAATCCTCCCCCACCATCCGCTTGCTCAAGGCGGACTTGGCCCCGTTCGTCGTTTTCTTTTTGCGACGCGCATTCAAATCCGACAGCGACGATTCGGCGATCTCGTTTTCGCACGACGAACTGGCCAGCCGCTTGCAGGTCTTTCAGGACGAACTTCGCGACGAAGAACGCCCCGAGATGCTCGGTTCGGCCGATCGCTACCTGCGCGAGTGGTCCGACGCCGGATGGCTGCGACGGTTCTTGCCCGCCGATTCCACCGGCCCCCACTACCAACTGACCCGCTACAGCGAAGACGCCATCCGGATCGTCGATGCCGCGCTGAATCGCGACTCGCGTCTGGTCGGTACCGAAAGCCGATTGAGATTGGTCATCGACACGTTGGTCGATCTGGTCCGCAACGCCTCGCCGGATCCCGATCGGCGTTTGAACGATCTGCTGCAGCGGCGACAGCAGATCGACGACGAAATCGCATCGATTCGCAGCGGCGGTGAAGTGGAAACCTATCACCCGGCGCAAATCCGCGAACGCTTTTACACCGCCGTCGACCTGCTGAAGACGCTGCAAAGTGATTTTCGCGCCGTGGAAGACCGTTTCGAAGCGATCGGCCGACAGGTGCAACGCGAAGCGATCAAAGACGATCGCCGCCGCGGAGAGATCTTGGCCAGCGCACTCGACGCCGAAGACTTGATCAAACAGCAAGACGAAGGGGTCAGTTTTGACGCTTTCGTCGCGTTTCTGTTTGCCCCCCAGGCCCAGGCGAAACTGCGCGAAACGATCGCCGAAGTCACGCATCTGGATGCCCTGACCGGCGAACGGGCTGCCATCCAGCACATCCGCGCCATGGTCCCGTCGCTGTTGGCCGAAGCCGACAACGTGCTGCGGCAAACCGGCCGACTGTCGCAAACCCTGCGGCGACTGCTGGACGACCAATCCGCCGGCCATCGAAAACGGACTGCGGAAGTCCTCCGCGAAATCCGCACGTTGGCTTCACGTCTGAAACACCACGTCGCCCAGTCCGATCAGCCGCCGCCGGACGAAATCGGATTGAAGGTCGAAACGACGATCGGGTTGGGCAATCCGTTTGCCCGCCCCTTCTGGACGCCGCCGCAGGTCTTTGAAACGACACCCGAAACCCGCGTCGTCGATATGGAAACGGCCCAACGCGAGGCCAGAAAACTCGCCGGCCTGAAGCGATTGGAGTGGGATCGAATGCGGGAGGTGATCGCACACGCCACCGGAAAGTCGCCTTCGATCCGGCTCTCACAGCTGCTCAAAACCCGTCCCCTGAAAGTCGGCATCATTGAACTGGTGGGATGGATTCAAATCGCCCACGAAGACGGACACCGCATCGATCGCGATGCGACCGAAGAGATCCACGTGACCGCCGAAGACGTAATCACTGGGCAAACACGCCCGTTGCGTGTCAGGGTCCCGGTGGTCACCTTTCACCGAACCCACGAAAAAGCAACGACGCCGATTCGAACCAAGAGACCGCGATGACGAACCATTCCAATCACGAAGTCCTTGCATCCGATGCGTTGCCGCCGCCGGTCCCCTGGGCGCCCGCCGCGGTTCGCTTGCTGCAAGGCATCGTCTATCATGACGACGCCGGCGATACCTGGGAACGAATCCTCGCCGGAGCGACGCCGCTAAGTGACTACTTTGCCCGCATCGGATTGATGTTGATCGTCAACGAAGAAGACGGCATGGCTTACCTGCGCCAAATCGAACCGGAAGTGCTGCCGCCGGATTATCCGTCGATCCCCAAGCTGTTTCGCAGCATCCGGCTGAGCTTCGAAGCCTCGCTGTTGTGCGTGCTGTTGCGCGACGAGCTGAGACGTTTTGAAGAAGAAATCCATCGCGACGATCGCTGCGTGGTCACCCAGGCCTCGTTGCTGGAGATCTGGCAATCGCTCGTCCCCGGCAACGATGACGCCGTCCGCGCGAATCGAAACTTGGGCGGGCAACTTCGAAAGCTGGAAGAACTCAAGTTTGTCCGCAGGTTTGAAAAACAACCGCCCAGCTGGGAAGTTCGTCGCATCCTCAAAGCCCGCCTGCCGCTGGAGGAATTGGAACGCCTGCGCACCGATCTGACCGTGGAACTGGAGCGACGCGCCCAAAACGATGCGGACGTCGAATCGGACTCCGCCGTGGAGGCATCCGATGACTGAATCCACTTCGCGTCCCCGGCCCGTGTCGCTGTTTGACGACGCCCAAGATTCCCCCGCCGATCCGCTCCGCCCCGGGTTTCGCCTCTCGACGTTCGAAGTCTTCAACTGGGGAACCTTCGACGGCCAAGTGCATTCCTTTCATCCCAACGGAGAAACGGCGCTGTTGGTCGGAGAAAACGGTGCGGGCAAATCGACGCTGGTCGATGCGATGTTGACGCTGTTGGTGCGCCCCGGTGTGCGCAATTACAACGTCGCCGCCGGAGCCACAAAGAAGGAACGCGACGAACGGACCTACATTCGTGGCGCCTACGATCGAACCGCCGGAAGAGACGAAAAACCACAAATCCAATACCTTCGCGACGGCAGCGGGTTCTACACCGCACTGCTGGCGACGTTCACCAGCGGCTCATCGGGCAAACAGTTCACGCTCTGCCAGGTCATGTACCTGACCGCCTCGGGAGACCGCAAAATCTATTACGGATTCGACACCGCCGCGCGCAGCATCGCCGCCGACCTTGGCGGGCTGAAGTCTGGCAGCGACATCAAATCCGAGATGTCCGACCGCGGATTCCAAGTCACCGAAAGCTATAAACAGTACCACGGCTGGTTCCAACGGCAGGTCAAGTTTCGTCCCAAAGCGATGGACATCTTCAACCAGACCGTTGCGGTCAAGGATGTACAACGGCTGGATCAGTTCATCCGCGACCACATGCTTGAAAAGAAACCGTGGAACGACAAGGTTTCCAGCCTGCTGCAGCACTTCGCCGAACTCAGCGAAGCCCACCGCGCGCTCGTTCAGGTGCGTCAGCAATCCGAGTTGCTCGAACCGATCATCAAAACCGGAAAACGGTATCGAAACGCCAACGAACAACTACAGCAAGCCCGTGATCAACACGAGTCCGCGCCATTGTACTTTGACAACGCGATCAGCGAATTGCTGCGTCCGCTGTGCCAGCAATGGCAGCTGCGAATCGAACATTTGGACCAGGAGATCGAACTGCTGGACGAATCGTTGAAATCCAAACGCGGTGATTCGGCCCGACTGGAACATGAGATCGCACACAGCGGCGGCGCCCGATTGCAGCGGCTGCCGGACTTGATCGCCGCCGAAGAACAGCAGGCAAAATCGAAACGCGAAAAACGGCTTTCCTTCGAGGCGAAACTGCAACAGACCGGGATTCAAGTCACGATCAGCAGCGCCCAGCAGCTGGAAAAAGCCCATCAAAGGATCTCGGAAACTCGCGACGCATTGTTGCAGCGACGCCAGGAGAGCACGGATCGGTTAAGTCGCTGTGACTATGAATTGGGCGTTTTGCGAAAACAGTTGGACGAAGACGCGCGGGAGCTGGATTCGTTGCGGCGCCGCAAAGGCAATCTGCCCGACGCCTTTATCGAGGTCCGTGCGGCGATCTGCACCGCATTCAAGCTGCCGCCAACGGAACTGCCGTTTGTGGCTGAGCTGGTCGCCGTTGATCCGGACAACGGCCGCTGGGAAGCGTCCATCGAACAAGTGCTGCATTCCTTCGCGCGGACCTTGCTGGTGCCCGACGATCTGTACGCCAAGGTGTCCGGATACGTCGACGCGACACGTCTGACCGATTCACACGGCCGCGGACTGCGATTGACGTACGATCGAGTCGCCCCCACGGCGGCACCGACCGGTCCGCTCTCCGACGACCTGTCGCTGCCGGAAATGCTGCACTACCGGGACGATCATCCGTTGGCGTCTTACGTACGCGGTGAAATCCTGCATCGTTTTGACCATCTGGCCTGTGAGACGATCGCCGACTTTCAAATGGCGAACCGACGGGCGATGACGATTCATCGACACGTCAAACAGAACCATCGCCAGCACGCCAAGGATGACCGCAATCGCCAGGACGATCGCCGACACTTCGTCCTCGGCTGGGACAACCGCCCTAAACGTGAGGCCCTGGAAAGATCGATCCGTGATCAACAGGCACAGATTGCCCGCATGGAATCCGAGATCGCTTCGCTCCGCCGAATCAGTGATCAGGCGACCGCACAATTGACCGTTCTGGACGAACTGTCCGTGATGACCGATTTCGACGCCATGGACGATCATCGCCACGCATTCGACGCGTCGCAGCTGCGCTTGGAAAAAGAGAAACTGGAAGCCTCCAACGACCGGGTGAAGGAGCTGAAAACGAAGCTGGCCGATGTGCGGGCGGAGATCAACGGATTGGAAGCGGATCGAGATCGCTCGTTCGACGAACGATCCAAGACACAACAACAACTCGAAGGCGGCAATCGCACGCTGCAGTCGGTCGACAAGTCGCTGGCCGACGCACGTCAAGCGGGCGACCTTGAACGAGTACAGCAACACTTCGCGGGCATTACAACCCAACTCGGCGATCGACGGCTGACGATCGAAAACATGGGGCGACTGCCGACTGAGGTCACCCATGAACTGTCGGCCCAAGTCAACCAGCGAGAACAGCGCGTCAGCCCGATCCGCGATGACTTGACCCGGGCGATGGGCAGATTGCTCACGAAGTTCCCGGTCTTTGAGTCTGAATTGAGTCCGACGCCCCAATCGTTGCCCGATTTCGAAACCCTGCAACAACGCATCATCCAAGACGACTTGCCGCGGCATGAACGCCGTTTTCGACAACGACTGAAAGAAAAAGTGCTGCAAGAAATCGGCTTGCTGCATGGTTCTCTGGAAGACGAACGCGAGGAGATTCGCAGCAAGATCGAAGTGCTCAACGAAGCCCTGCGACGACTCGATTGGCGACCGGGCACCTACATGCGGCTCGAACCGAGCGACACCACCGACGCCGAAATCCGTGACTTCCGTCGCGATCTGGCCGGCTGCCTGGAAGGCACACTCGACGGCACCGATGATGCCAACGAAGCGACGTTCGGACGGATCGAAAAACTCGTCGGGCGATTGCGTGACGATGCCAATTTGCGTTGGCGAGAAAAGGTGATCGATGTCCGCAACTGGTTTCGGTTTGCCGCCCGTGAATACGACGCCGCGACGGGAAACCCCGGCAGCTACTACGACGGAGGAACCGGACAATCCGGTGGCGAAAAAGGCAAACTGGCCTTCCTGGTCTTGGTCGCCGCAATCGCGTACCAATATGACTTGCAACCCGACGAAACCGACAGCGATCGTTTTCATTTCGTCATGGTGGACGAAATGTTTTCCCGCAGCGACGACACCAGGGCCAAGTACGCGCTCAACTTGTTCGCCCGATTCGGATTGCAATTGGCGATCGTCGCGCCCTTGGACGCCAAAGCGAAGATCACCGAAAGCTACGTCGGGATCTACGGACACATCATCAAAGACCCCGAGACGAATCGCAGCGAACTGATCAGTTTGACGGCCCAGCAGTACCGCGCCGCCGAGGAAGAGGAAAACGCGAACCAGTGATCACACCCGAAGCGATTGCCGAGAAGGCGAAACGGATTTTTCCCAAAGCGGTCGGCGCGTGGCTGTCGGAGGAATTCGACGCGTTCTTCCCACACCGCATCCCCGCCAACTTGTCGCTTGCCAAGGACCACGCGACCGCAATCGAACAAGTGGACCGACTCCGCCAATCATCCAAAGAAGTCACCGGTCGCGGTTACACCGTGTGCTACGAATCGCGCCGCAGCCGCACGTATGGGTTGAACCAGTTTCCCATCGCCATCTTGCTTGATTCGATGGACGATTTGGTTCATCTGGCCGGGTGCAAGTCCCAGTGGGAAGCACTGCAGAAAGCCGCCGCGACGCTCCGACGCCGCAAACCGGAATTGTGGCCCTGGCTGGTACAAGGCAGCCACTGGAAAACGCTGTTGGAAGTCGCCGATGTTCTGGATGGATTGTTGGACATCGTGGACTATTTCCAATCGCACCCGCGCCCCGATTGTTTCGCCCGCGAGTTGCCACTGGCGGTGTCCACGAAGCTGTTGGAGAGTCATCGGCGGCGGTTGGCCACTTGGCTGGACATCGTTTTGCCTCCGCACACCATCGATCATCGCTACGGGTACGATGCCTTTGAACCTCGGTACGGGCTGCGATACGCCCGTCCGCATTTCCTGCTCAGGACCTTGGACGATCAACTGCAATCCGAACTCGGTCTTCCCTTTGACGAGTTGTCGTTGCCGGCGGAGTCGCTGGCGCGATTGCCGGTTGCAGACGTGCGCATCTTGATCGTCGAGAACAAGGTCAACCTGCTGTCGCTGCCGAAAATGAAGCGCGGCATCGCGCTGGGAGGGTTGGGAGCCGGTGTCACTCAATTGGCCGACGTAGGCTGGCTGCATGAGAATCCACTGCTCTACTGGGGTGACTTGGACGCGGAGGGGTTCGTCATCCTGGACCGGTTGCGGCAATCGCTTCCCCACGTGACGAGCGTGTTGATGGATCGGAGCATTCTGGAGCAGTTTCAAGACTTGGCCACCGCCGGCACCGGGGCACAGAAGAAAGAACTCGCCCACCTGAATGCCGAGGAACGGGCGTGCTATGAAGTGGTGTGCCAAACGAATCGACGGATCGAGCAAGAGCATCTTCCGATGGAGTTGCTGGTCTCGGCGCAGGACTAACCGGACAGCGCCGCTTGATCGAACTTGACGGATCTCTACCGTACTAGTGAGTTGTTCCAGATGGATTCTAGGATTACTTGGCGATGCGGGTTGACGATGCGTTCCCAGAGTCGCCGTGTTCTCCGATTGTCGCCGTGTTCTCCGAACTCGGCGAATCCGAGAAACAACGCTTTGCCCCGTGCCGACCTCGGAGAGGACGGCGACTGTCCTGTCCGATCGAAAACTACGCTGCGGTAGACGACGACTGTCATGCTCCCCTTCGACTCTCATCTCCGGTGCCTCCGACGCGTTAATGGATGTTCGTGAAAAACTAGCCGTCCTTGCCGACGCGGCCAAATACGATGCGTCCTGCGCCAGCAGCGGCTCCAAGTCGACGCGCGCCGGCAGCACGGTCGGCAGCACCGAAGGGATGGGCATCTGTCACAGCTACACGCCCGACGGTCGCTGTGTTTCACTGCTGAAGATCCTGCTGACCAACTACTGCATTTACGACTGCCAGTACTGTGTCAACCGAATCTCCAGCGACACACCGCGTGCCCGGTTCACGGTCGATGAAGTGGTCTCGTTGACGATGGAGTTCTACAAGCGCAACTACATCGAAGGACTGTTCCTCAGTTCCGGTATCATCCAGACGTCGGATTACACGATGGAGCAGTTGGTTTCGGTCGCCAAGAAGCTGCGGACCGAGCAGCAATACGGCGGCTACATCCATCTGAAGACGATCCCCAACGCGTCACAGAGTCTGATCGACGAAGCGGGCGTCTGGGCGGATCGTTTGAGCGTCAACATCGAACTTCCGACCGAAAGCGACCTTCACACGCTCGCCCCTGAAAAGAAGAAGACGCAAATCGTCGACGCGATGCAAGGCATCCGACAAAAGATCGATGAAACCAAAGCGGATCAGAAATCGGGCATGCACCCGCCACGCTTTGCGCCGGCCGGACAAAGCACGCAAATGATCGTCGGTGCGACCGAGACGCCGGACGTCGCAATTTTGAACACGGCGTCGCAGCTTTACGATGGCCACAACCTGCGTCGCGTTTACTATTCGGCATACAGTCCTATCCCGCACGCCGATGCCCGCTTGCCCGGACAATCCCCGCCGCTGGTCCGCGAACATCGGCTTTATCAAGCGGATTGGTTGATGCGGTTCTATGGCTTTGACGCAGGTGAGATCGTCACGGAGGCGGATCAGAACCTTGCGTTGGATATCGACCCGAAACTCGCGTGGGCTTTGGCGAACCGACATTTCTTTCCGGTCAACGTGAACCGAGCCGGACGTGAAGAGTTGTTGCGAATCCCGGGGATCGGCGCTAAAAACGTGAAACGCATCCTGAGCATTCGTCGCTATAAGAGCTTGCAGACCGACGATCTTAAAAAGTTGCGTGTGGCTTGGAACCGAGCCAAGTACTTTGTATTGACCGCAGATCACAATCCCCAACTCGCCGATCTGGACAAGGTCGACCTTCGCGACCGCGCGAAACCGAAACACAAGCAGCTGATGCTGTTTGACACCGGTCAATCCGCAAGGACGGGCGAGGTATAGGAGCATCCGATTGGCCGGACAACACAAGTTTGACGTAGCTACGCTCGCCAGAGTGTGGAGCGCCCCGGGAATCCATCTTCTGGCGAAGGTAGCTACGTTTGACCTGAGTTTCGCGATGCTTCTTCCGCAATCTTGCGCTGTCCAGTTCGACTCGCGCGCATAGGCTTCTACATGCAGTTCATGACGGTCCAGACGTTCGACCAATGGCGATCCGCGGCGCGACGACTGCTTATGGCCGACGTGCCGCCGGAACAGGTCAGTTGGACGGCCGACGACCAGCAACTTGCTTTATTCGATTCGGATGTCGACGATACAACGTTGGTCACGACGCAGCACACGTTCACGGTTCCAAAATCGTTTCTGGATCTTGCCAAGACCGTCGCCTGTCACCGGGACGCCGCGCGTTGGAGTTTACTTTATCGAACATTGTGGCGACTGGCCCATGGTAAACCTCAGCTGATGAAAATCACCACCGACGATGATGTTGACGCGTTGATGAAGATGCGGAAATCGGTCACGCGAGACGTCCATAAGATGAAGGCGTTCGTGCGGTTTCGTCGGGTGATCGATGCCAGCGGCCAGGAAAACTACGTCGCATGGCACAGGCCCGATCATCGCATCGTCCAATTGGTCGCCCCGTTCTTCAGCCGGCGATTCAGCGGGATGACGTGGTCGATTCTCACGCCGGACGAATCGGTGACTTGGGACCAGTCGGCCTTGCAGTACGGTCCCGGTGTTCCGGTCAGCGAAGCGCCCGATGCCGATGCTCTCGAGGAACTGTGGAAAACGTATTATGCATCGATCTTCAATCCGGCTCGCGTGAAAGTCGCCACGATGAAGCGCGAGATGCCGGTACGTCATTGGCCGACGTTGCCTGAAACCGCGTTGATCGATGATCTTTTGAAACAGGCGCCCGATCGAGTGGAATCGATGATCGATCGGCAGGAGGGCTTTGCCGAGACGGCGATGCATTACATGCCGGAGCGTGTGGAGTTGGTGTCTTTAAGTGAAGCGATTCAACGTTGCCAAGCGTGCGATCTTCATCGGCATGCGACGCAACCGGTTTTCGGTGAAGGGCCATCCGATGCTCGCCTCGTGCTGGTCGGAGAGCAACCGGGCGACCAGGAAGACCGGCAAGGCCGCCCCTTCGTCGGTCCCGCCGGCAAGTTGCTCGACCAGGCGTTGCAGCGGGCCGGGATCCGACGCGACGCGATTTATGTCACGAATGTCGTCAAGCACTTTAATTTCACCGAGGCGACGGGTGCTCGCGGAATACGTCGACTGCACCAGAAACCGAACGTGCGCGAGGTGTTTGCGTGCCGGCCATGGTTGGAAGCCGAGTTGGCACTGATTCAGCCGCAGGTGATTGTCTGCCTGGGAGCGACGGCGGCGCAATCGCTCTTTGGGCGTGACTTTCAGATCTCCAAGGGCCGCGGCAAGTTGATCGCGACCGATTGGTGCGAGCGCACGATTGCGACCTGGCACCCCTCCGCGATCTTGCGGATGCCCGACCAGGCGAGGAAGTCCGAAATGGAACAACAACTCTTCGACGATTTGGTCCGCGCCAACAACGCTTCACACTGAACCGACACCGGTGGAGATTGTCTGCCTAGCACTGTCGTTCCTGACGACCCGCCATATGGCGCCAGCCAGCGCGCACCTCATCATTCTGCCCCGTATTATTCTGCCATCCCTCTCCCGACCCTCGCCGACGTGACAGGACACCGTGCCCTCACGGGCGCAGCTCGCCGAGAATGCTCCACGGGAGGCGTGTGATCTGGGATTCGGCCAGGCCGTTGTTCTTGGTGCGATCACCGGCGCAGTGTCCCAGCAGGACGGCGTCCGGCGTGAACTCGAGGGCGGTGTAGCAGTACCATCCGTCGGGATTGTCGAAGAGGGTGATCGAAGGACTCCAGGTCGCTCCCCCGTCGCTGCTGGTGGCCAAGGAAAGCGGCGTCCGTTTCCCCCGCAGTTCGGGCGTGATGTTCGCGTGATCGTTCCAGACGCAGACCAGCGAGTCGCTTTCGGGGATGCGTTCGATGGTCGCCGGGGAGGTCGGAGATTGAAGCGTCGACGGGGTCAGTGGCGACCACGTGTCACCGCCGTCGTGCGAATGGCTGAACAACTGGCTTCCGGCGTTGGAGCGGACGAACATCATCACGCGGTCATCGTGAAGCTGGACGACGCCCGGTTCTTGGGCGACCAGACGTCGGCCGGTGTTAGGATCGTGGGCCTGCATGGTGGTCTTGCTTCGTTGCCAGGACTTTCCGGCATCATCGCTCAGATAGCACATCACGCGGCCGGTCCAATCCGGTTTTTCTTGATCCGGCGTGTGATGCAGGGCGACCGGAACGACCAGGCGTCCGTTGTGTTGTTGGGCGTTGTATTCTTGGGCATTGTGTAGTTGGATCACGCGGTCGTTGTTCAGGACGTAGTAACCGACTTCCGAATCAGGGATGATCTCGGTCGGCACAGTCCACGTCTTCGCCTCGTCATCACTGAATCGGACCACCGGCCGGCAATCCTGCAGCGACTGTTTTCGGAGGTAAAACATCGCGATGCGGTCGTCGGCCAGCCGCAGCAGCGACACCGACATGATGTTTTGCGTGGCGTTGTTTTCCAGGATCAATGTGTCGGCGTCATCCCAAGTCCTGCCGTCGTCGGAGGAGAAGCGACCGGCCAGATGCGCCGTGGAATGATCGCCACCGCCACCGGTGAAATGTGTATAGACGAACAGGATCCGGCCATCATTTAGCCGCACGAAATCACCTTCACTATTACGAGGGTTCGAAGGCGTGGGCGGCAGTCGAAGCACCACCGCCTGCCGGGCCGCTTCCTCGGCAACCACCACACTGGTCACGGACACCATGATGACCGCCCCAATAAAAACCAACCACTTCATCGAAAACTCCAACATTGGACTCCCGCTGCACCACCAGCAACACGTATTCAACCATCAACCCAAGCCCCCACCGCCGCCCACCCTACCAAATCCGCTCCCCACCCGGGGACAGACCCCGGTCTATGCGCCGGACCTGGATTCGTGGGCATGGGGACAGACCCGATCTCGGACCCTGGGGACAGACCCCGGATCACACTCACGTGTGGAATCTCTCCACCGGGGACAGACCCCGTGTGGTGGGTATCAGGTGTGGGGACAGACCCCGCGTGGAGCGAAGCACGATTTTTTCCTTGACTTTACGTCTCCAATCGGGTGGAATGACGGCAGTCAGGCAGAGTAGCACGATTACTCGTTTTGTCGCCGCGAATGGATGAGAAAGATCCTCATGCCCGCGGAAGTTTCCAGAAACGAGTTGGGGGAGACTCTGCGATGGCAAGATCAAACCGTTCCGAATTCGTCGATCCGAGCGACGTTCAAATCTTCCACGCGGTCAGCCGAACCAACCGGTCGTGGTGGTTCTTCGGCAAAGACCCAATCTCTGGCAATGACCTCGGTTACCGCAAAGCCTGGATCGAAGAACTGCTTGTGCGATTCGCGGCCTCCTTTGGAATCGACTTACTCTCCTTTTCGATCCTGTCGAATCACTTCCACCTGATGCTGCGATCTCGCCCCGACGTTGTCAGAACGTGGGATGACAGCGAAGTGGCGCGGCGTTGGCTGATGATCTGCCCGGTTCGTAAGGATGACCAGGGCGATCCCATGCCACCATCACAGCCAGAGCTTGATCGCATCCGAAATGCTCCCCAAAAAGTTACCGAGATTCGGCGGCGACTGAGCGATCTTTCGTGGTGGATGCGTCTTTTGAATCAGCGAATCGCTCAGCGTGCCAACAAGGAAGATGGCGTGAAGGGGCATTTCTTCGAAGAACGATTTACAGCTGTTCCACTGATTGACGAGGAATCGGTTTTGGCGTGTTCTGTCTATGTCGATTTGAATTTGATCCGCGCGTGCATCGCAGAAACAGTTGAAATGAGTGACCATACGTCGGCACAACGTCGCGCCGAATCGGTGCGGCCACCCGAGCAACCCCAACAAGATACGCCGACGGCGGCGTCTGATGACCAATCGCCAAACGGCGCGGCGCCAAAACCCGCCAACCAAGAAAAACGAGCGGATAGCTTTCTTTCACCCATCAATCTCCACGAAGCGACAGGCGCGGTGGGCCCCCAGCCGAACAAGGCGGGCGGCCGCTGTAGTGATAAAGGTTTCCTGCCGATGAGCGAGGAGCACTACTTGGAGCTATTAGACTGGAGTGCACGCAACTTGGCCCGAGGCAAACCAGGCCAGACGCCGAGCGATCTCCCTCCGATTCTTGAACGCCTCGGTCTATCGCCGACCGTTTGGTTGTCGCTGGTCGCAAACTTCGGTGAGCTCTTTTCCACCATCGCCGGCCGACCGGAGCATATCGATTCCGAGCGGACCAAACAGACCGGACGACGTTTTTATGTCCCGAAACAGACCCGCGTCTTGTTTGGGCAGGCGGCTTAAGTACGGTGTGTCAACCATCACGCAAAAGCTGGGAGCGTCGCAATGCAGAAGTCCATCGAAAGAAGGATTTCGGAGGTACTGACAGTAACCTGAGCGGTGTCGCGAATCCAGTTTCGCGATCTATCCCCCATTCGCATTCATCGCCACAGCCTCATTGCTGCGGCAGGGAGAAGGATGGACAGGATCCTTTCGACATCTTCTAGACCAATCCGGCACCTAAGGACTTGGCCGCGTTCACGCCCAAACCATCTTGCCCGAGCCGGTTCGCTCAACCGCATCGGCCACGAGCCCTTCGAGAACCCGATTCCGGAGCTCCATCCTTGCACACGCGTCAAGTTCACCGGGGACAGACTCGGGAAATACTGGCCCGAGAGACACTGCTGCGGACACACCTGTCGCATTTCGGTCTAATCCACGGATGGAACAACCCAGACCTTGATTTTCTTTTTGGTCGAGTGATCGATTTGAACATCAAGACTATAGAGACCCAACTGATCGATGGGGCGTAAATCCTCCGGTAGCTGGTCCGCTGTCAAATCGTAGCCGAGTTCTTGGTTGATCGCGTCGACCAACTCCTTCACCGCCAGCGGTTCCACTAGACGATCCTGTTCGTTGATACGTTTCGCGATTGTGACGCTTGAAGTGACGTCACGATCTCGCACGGTCGTCGGCTGACTCGGTAGTCGCCGACGCAACTTTGACGGCGTTAGCGTTTCCAAGGAGAAGTCAACGAGGCTGTTGCTCGAAAGATACTCATCCAGCGATGTGATGATCACCGGCGTGCCGCCCAGGTAGCTGACGACAATCGTCAGCTGGCCGCGACTGACATATTTTGGCAGCACTGCGGCTGGAACACTCTGACCTTTCGGAATGACGTAGGTTGTGCGGGAGCTCCTCAGTGCAAGTTGTAGGGCAAAGGCGAGCCCGTCCATGCCAGTCGGGGCCACCGCTTCGGATTGACACCAGTCGGTGACGCCTGGGCAATCCGCCGGAGAAAGCGTACCGTCGAGCAATCCTTTGACGACCGGGAATTGCTCCGAGTCCAATTTCAATTGGTGAAGCCGAGCGAGGGAATTTCGCGGATCCATCGATTCCATGGCGTTCCACAAGTCGTCTGGTTCCGGATCGCTCCGTTTCTCGCTGGCGAACAATGACTTAAGCCAACCGATCATGGTGACCTCCATTTGGCGGTCGGAATCGACAATGACCGCAATCGGACGACTTGCCAAATTATAGCGTGTCTTGATTCCTCTCGATTGTTCCGACGGTGCGATGAAAAAGGACGGGGCGATATGCGGGGACGGCGATATGCGGGGACGGCGATATGCGGGGACAGATCCCGGTCACGGATGGGCGTGCGTGGGGACAGCCCCCGGGTGAAGACGCGGACGGACCCCGGTCACGGCCCCCAGTCGCGCGGGGACAGACCCCTGGCGTGCCATCACTTTGAACCGTCGCGCCCAAATGGGGACACACCCCGGGTGGACGCGGACCCCAGGTAAGCGCGAGCCGGGGACAGACCCCGATCACGTCGCGCAAATGGGGACACACCCCAGGTGGACGCGGACCCCAGGTTAGCGCGAGCCGGGGACAGACCCCGATCACGTCGGACCCCGATCACGTCGCGCCCAAACAGGGACAGACCCCGGTGGGCGTGCCATGTGGGGACAGACCCCGGTGGGCGGACCCCGGTGGGCGGCCGCCAGGCGAGCGCGGGGAACGAGTTTGAGCGCGCATTGGATTGGGGTTTTGGAGCGGATGATGCGGGGAGGAATTTCGAAAATTTCCCGGTTTTCGTGTCGAATTCGGGCACACGGAATCGACTTTCGGGAAACAATCGGTCGGGATCGGCTGTCCTGCATGTGGCAGTTCTTTCCACCCTTTACCCCAACAAATCGTCTGGACATCGAGAATGTTTGCCAAACCGCAATCTGAGCACGCCTGGTTGGATCAATTGATCGGCGATTGGAAGTTTGAACACGACTGCCAAATGCCCGACGGGAACACATCGAAGACCGAAGGCAAAATGACGTGTCGCTCCCTCGGTGGGCTCTGGCTGGTCTGCGAAAGCAGCGGCGATGCACCCGAAAGCGGCCCTTGGTCGTCGATCATGACACTCGGTTATGACCCGTCACAATACCAATACGTCGGCACGTTCGTCGGGTCGATGATGGCCAACCTCTGGCAGTACAGCGGCCAGCGCGAGGCCGGCGGCAACCGACTGGTGCTCGATACCGTCGGTCCACGCTTCGACGGCAAGGGGACCTGTGACTATCGCGACACCATCGAAATTGCGGCCTCCGATCGTTGGCTGATGACGAGCGCGTTGCAAGACGACGAGGGCAACTGGGTGCGATTCATGACCGGCACACACACCCGCGTTTGATCCCCAATGACCTTGCTTTACTACGACCCGGCCTTTCAAGAACATGTCACGGGAGACCACCCGGAAAACGGCGACCGCATCCTTCCGGTGGTCCGTCATTTGAACTTTGTCGCCTTGGACACCAGCTGCAATCGGCCCGCCTGGGAGCCGGCAACGCCGGAACGGCTGCATTACGTGCACACACCGCCCTACGTCGAGTTGATCCAGCAGTTTGCCGCCAGCGGTGGCGGCTACATCGAACCCGACACGGTCGTTAACCCGCGGAGCTACGAAGTCGCGCGGATTGGGGCCGGGGCGATCTGCGATGCGGTGGTCCGCGTGGTCGGCGGACAAGACACCACCGCGCTGTGCCTGATTCGCCCACCGGGTCACCACGCGATGCCGGATCACGCGATGGGATTCTGCTTGTTCAACAACATCGCGGTCGGCGCACGTGTCGCAACACAAGAGCTAGGACTCGATCGGGTGCTAATCGTCGACTTCGACGTCCACCACGGCAATGGAACCCAAGCAATGTTTTGGGAGGCGGCCGACGTCGGTTTCTTTTCGATGCACCGATTCCCCTTCTATCCAGGAACAGGTGCGGCGGACGAAATCGGAGCCGGACCCGGTACCGGAACGACACTCAACCTGCCGATCAAATTCGGGACATCACGCGAAAAGCTCCTGCAGACCTTCGAACGCTACGTCAACGACTTTGCCGCGACGATCAAGCCTCAACTGGTTCTCGTCAGCGCCGGGTTTGACGCTCACAAGAATGACCCGATCGGTTCTTTGGGGCTGGAGAGCGAAGATTTCGGGACTCTGACACGGTGTCTGATGGAAGTCGCCGATCAACATGCCGGCGGCAAATTGGTCAGCGTTCTGGAAGGCGGATACAACCCACACGCCCTGACCGATTGCGTCACAATTCACTTGGAAACTCTGTTGGCCGATCGACAAAACTAGCGGCCGCGATCGTCCTGTTGACCGCAACGCAAACGGTCACGGTTTCCAGGCCAACGCAGCATTCCAGATCGAAGCCGCCGAAGCCAAAGCCAATGCTGATACGAAGGGCCCGAGCGGTTGCCGAGGCGTCGTGTCCAGCAACGACGACCTGAGCGAACCCACCGATCGCCATGATAATCCATGCGTCTGCGTCATTCTGCGACATCCTAAGCGTGCTGATTTGTCACAGTGTCGAGCCGAAGTCCTAGACTTCAAAAGCCACATCCGCAACTTCTTAAGTTTTTTGACGTTCGGCTCAACACGCGCTACCGACGCTTCGGATGCAGCTGAGAACAAGTTAACGGCATCGAACACCCCGTAAGCTGTCGCGATGGTTTCTAGACGCCAACACATCGATCATCGACGAACGCGGTCGCCATCGAACAACAAAATGATCCAATCGCTGCAAGCATTTGACGTGCCAATTTGTTCGCTTTGAGCGTAGGTTGATCGCCATGTCTGCCGCCCGCGACGCGGACAAGGATCGGGCGCAATTCACCCCATCGAGACAGGCTCACATTGGCATACGTGTTGCCGTGGTTGCTGCATGTGCTGTTTGACACAGGGCAACGTCGAAACAGATCAGGACGGAACCCCTCACGGAATCCGACAGTCCCCATCAATGGTTGGCAAAATGAGTTTGAACATCAGTGAACCGCTGTCACAACTCTATCAGAATTGGCTGAGCGAAGACCGGGCGATGGAGGCGGCGCTTCGGGAACTTCGTGATTGGATGAATGAAGTGGAGCAGCTTGGCATCCCCCGCTTTGGAGAGACCGCCACCCGTTTGCAGCCCCTGCATGATCGGCTGGTCAAGCACTTCGAGCGTGAGGACGAGATGATCGCCGAGCTTGCGTCCTCCTTGGTCGAACCATCTGCGGAATTTGACCATTTGCGATTCGAGTCGACCAATGAGCATGGGCTGATGCTTGCCCACTTGGAGGATCTGCTGGAGCGTCTCGGCGAAACCGATCCGCCGTTTCGTTCGTGGCAGGCAGCGATGCAGGAAGTGGAGAAGTTCATTCATCGCTTGGAACAACACGAATCGACGGAAACACGCTCGATCGGCATCCTGCTGAAAGAATCTACTTGAGCGGTCGCTGCGGCGATCAGGCGGGATCGTCGCGGTCGTTGAAACGTGCCGGCGGGCAGGTCGCTTCGATGGCGACGACCGGTTCGATCACTCGATAACGGTGGTCGGCACGCTCGGGAACCAACCATGAGTCACCCGAGTTCAGCGTCGCAGTTTCACCGTCAATGACGACCTGGAGCGTCCCTTCGACCACATAGCCAACGATTTCATAGTCGCGACATCGCAGTTGACTGAAATCGCCTGGCTGCTCGCTCCAGCGGCGCAGGGCCACCTGTTTGCCCGAGGCAAGGTATTCTTGCCCCATCGCACCGATCGGGGCGTCACGTTGAGGTGTGATTTGGGGAATGTCCATGAGTATGTTGTCGCGTTTTTGGGAAAGAAAACCGAGAAATCTTAGGGAGACGCAAGTCTGACGCGAACGCCCACCCGAACCGTTTGATTCGACGTCAAGCGACTATTTCGCCTTGCAAGCATCGCGCAGGTCTCGAATCTGATCGTGCCCTGCTTTGACCTTGGCGTACTGCTTCTTCGTTTCAAGACTCATAGCTGCTTCCTGATGGATTGGTGAGATCTGCGTGACTCGTCGCCGCGCACTGGCGAACCCGGTTTGCAATGTCCGTGCCGATCCACCGAGCGGCTTCCCAAACGCGCCGATCGGGCGGAAACCCACGCCACTTGCAAAAGCGGCATGGCGGCTGGGGCGACAATTTGAGCGAACGACGACCAGCACGCGGCACAGTGCAACACCGGTAACGATCGCCAGAACGTTGATTTCTGGGGATTTTCCACGCTCTGGTGAGTGTCGCTACATCGAGGTGGCGGTTTCCAGCGAGTGATCGTCATCCGTCGGTTTGCCGCGATCCCGGCCGCCGCTGCCTCCGAGCACCGCATTGATCGGCGACATCGCATCCAGCTTTTGGCTGATCATCGTCAATGCGATCAAGATAGGAACAGCCAGGAACACTCCCATCATGCCCCACATCCATCCCCAGATCACGATCGACAGGAAGACCAACACCGACGAGAGTTTCATCGACCGCCCCAGGATCGATGGAGTGATGAATTGGCCTTCCAAAGTCGTCAACGTGGCGTAGGTCCCCGCCACGATGAACGCGTAAGAAGCGTGTTCATGATTGACCAGTGCGACGAAGAAGACGCACGCGATGCCGACCATCGCGCCGACGATCGGGACGAAGTTCAGCAGCATCGCCGCAACGCCCCAGAGCACGGGTGACGGCATGCCGAGTACCCACATCGCGGTGCCGATCGTGATCCCCAGACAGGCGTTGATCAGTGTTACCCACGCCAAATAACTGCTCAGCGCATCCTGGACACTTTCCACCGCTTCGATAAACCGCCGCTTAGAGGAAAACGTCGGCAACGCTGACATCAGGTTGCGGATCAACGCATCACCGGCTGCCATCAAGAAATACAGCAGCACGCCGGCGATCGAGAAAAACGACATCGCGTTGCCCGTCCCCGCGATCAACGGCGAAGTGGTCGTCCAGGCGGTCGGTTTGATCTGTACCGGCACCGGCTTCTCATCCGGCGATAGACTTTCTTCGTCCGCCGCTTGGGAGATGTCTTCGGTGGCGTCGTTGACGGTCTCCAGGTGATCGAACACGAACGCCAACTTTACCTTGACCTCCTTCATCGACCGCGGAACCTCTTGCAGCATCTCTCGCGCTGGGCCGGACAACAAATACATCGCGGTGCTCAAAACGCAACACAGTCCGATCATCACTCCCGCGGCAGACACCCCCGTCGGGATCCCCAACCGCGAACAGGCTCGGATCATCGGGCGAACGGTCAGGTACGCGAACAGCGCAACGGCGATCGGCATAAACAGGTTGCGGCCGATGTAGAGCGTGTAGATCGACAACAGCCCTGCACAAAACCAGATTCCAGACGCGACCCAACCGACGCGGCGGGCGAGAAGTTCGGTGGCCACGACGATCTCCGACGGCGCATTTTCCGGAGTTTCCTCCGACACCGGAGGGACGGCCACTGTTCCCATTGAATCGCACATCAGCGTTCGTCCTTGATCGTGGCTTTGTACAGCAACACCAAACCGATGACGGCTGCGATCAAAAAGAACACGGTCGCTAACACCGGGTAACCGAATAGTTGTGCTCCCGTTTGCATGCGCATGATCAGCGACGCGGCGACGATCATTGCCGCGACGATCAGACCGGAAGTGATCCGGTTGGCGATCTTCCCCAGTCCTGCGATCAGTGCCGCTTCGTCGATCGCATCGATGTCCAGACGCAGTTGATTCTCGGCCGCCAATCGAGTGATCTCGTTCAGCCGTGCCGGCAAGTTCGAAGCCAGCGTAGCCGAGTCCAAGGCCGCCGCTGCGATTTGACCGACACTCAATTGTTCCTTCGCACGATCGACCAAAAGCTCAAACGTGTAGCCGCGAATGATCGCCTTGGCGTCTTGATCGGGATTCAGCCGCGCGAGTGTCGTCTCGAGTTGCAGAAATGCCTTGCTAAGCAAGATCATTTCGAAAGGCAGGATTAACCCGTGTTCCCCGGAGATCTTTAGAAACTCGACGAGCGTACGGCCGAGCGACATCGAATCGAACGCACCGTCCCCGGCGGCGGCGACCACCCGTGACGCCGCAGTCCGAAACGCCTTGGCATCGAATCCCGTTTCGGTTTGACCGATGCGGCTTGCGATCGTTGCCGCCCGCTCGCCTTCGCCCGCACTGAATGCCAACAGCAGCGCGGCGATTTCGCGACGTAACATCGGCGGCAGGTTCACGACCATCCCGCCATCGAGCAATCCGATCTGATTGCCATCATGCAGAATCAGGTTGCCGGGGTGTGGATCGGCATGAAACAACCCGTCGATCAAGATCTGTTGCAAGTAGGCGCGCACCAATTCATCCGCCAATCCGCTCGTGTCCAGCTCATTGAGCACGACGCCGCTGACCGCATTGATCGCCGGACCGCGGAGATATTCCATCACCAACACGTCGCTACAGACCATTTGCGCGATCGGTTGCGGAACGCGGATGCGGCGGAACGATTTCAGGTTCTCGGCCAAGTGCTGAAGATGATTGGCTTCTTGACGATAGTCTAATTCACGGCTGAGCGCATATTCGACCGCGCCGACGAGCGATCGAAAGCGAACCTGTCTTCCGATTTCCGTCTTGTCGTCGATCGTCGCCGCCAACCGCTTCAGACTGGCAATCTGCTCGGTCGCCTGTTGCTCGATTCCGGGACGTCGGAATTTGACGACCACCTCACGTCCGTCGCGCAAGACCGCACGATGAACCTGTCCGATCGACGCGGTGGCCAGCGGTGATCGGTCGAAGGATCGAAACAGGACCGAGGGTTTCGCGCCCAGCCCGTCTTCTAAGATCGATTCAAGCTCCTCCACAGGAACCGGTTCAACGTCATCCTGCAATCGACCGAACGCGTCGACATATTCCGGTGGTAGCATGTCGTGGCGGGTGCTGGCGATCTGGGCCAGTTTGATGTATGCCGTGCCGAGTTGTTCGATGTCGCGGGCACATTCTTCGGCGGCCTCTCGGGCCGTCGCACTGGAACGCCGAGCGGATGGGGTGTCATCGTCAAGCTTTTCGGTCCACCCCAGCTTTTCAGCAATGTCACGCCGTCCATGCTTCCACAGCAGCACAGAAAGCTTGGCGTAATGGAGACTATCAGAAGGCAGCGTGGTCAGCATGTTCATTGCTCAGCAGCGGTTACAGCTCAGTGGTTACAGCCAGAGACCTCCGATCGCGAAACGAAATCCGTTTGCAACGAGGGTGGAAACCCTTGGCGGAAAAGCAAACGCTATGCCGATGACGCCGATCGGCCATTGGAATCCGGTGCACGGTGACCGTGCGCCTGTTCATTGATGCAACGCCGACCACGCTGGTCGATTAGCGAACACTGCGTTGATGGGTCCAGCAGCGAGTGGCGATCCGTTTCAACGTGACTCGCAGTCGTGAAATCGAAATCGGCTTGGACAAAAAATGCGTCCCGGCGAATTGCTTTGTCCTTGCCGCGGTGGTGCGTTCATCCAGACTGCTGACGACGATGACCGGCAACACGCGTATCCGGCGGTCTTGCGAATGACGGATCGCCTGCAAGAGATCAAACCCGCTCCAGAGGGGCATTTCGACGTCGGTGATCACCACATCAACGCGTTGGTGCTGAAGCTGCTTGAAGGCTTCTTTGCCATTTCGGGCTTGAATTGTCGCGACGTCGAGTTGCCGAACCGCACGATCGACGATGGCTCGCATCGCCGGGACATCATCCACGATCAGCGCGGTTCGCATTCCCAACGACGTCAGCGACCGAATGGGTCCGTGAAACGGGATCGGCTTAATCATTCGGCTTACCTGGGTTTCAGTGTTGGAATCATCATCCCCAGCAACGCTGCCCCAGGATCAGGGCGCCCCCAAGATCAGGCCGTTTGGTTGTCCATTGCGGTTCTGTCGCTTGCGGAAGGAGGGAGGGCCGAAAGCGGTCGCGGAGATCGACCGATCACGGCGCTGCATGCCTGGAATGACCAGCTGAATTTAGTCAGCAAACCACATGCCGAAAGCCATCACGCTTCCAGCCAACCTTCCACATACAGCCGCTTCGTCCACAACATCGCGATCGCGACCAGCGGCGTGGCGAACACCACGCCCCAAAACCCGAACACCAACCCGGCGACGATCTGCGCCAGGATCACCGCCGCCGGAGGCAGCGAGACTTGGTGCTCTTGAACCATCGGCGTGATCAGGTAACTCTCGACAAACTGGATCGTCAGATAAAGCGCCAGAACACTGATCACCGCCGTCGACCCTTGTTGGGATGCCAGCAGCAAGGCAGGAATCACCGCCGCGATCCCGCCGAGATTGGGGATGAAGGTCACCAGGGCGGCGAAAACACCCAATTCCACCGGCATCGGGATCCCGATCACGGCCAGCCCGGCACCGAACAGACAGCCGACGATCAGCATCGCCAACAAGCGGCCGAGCATCCAGCGCCAAAGCGTTTCGCCGGAATCATCCAACAGCGTTGACAACCGGTCACGCCAACGGATCGGCACGCTCCGAATCGCCGCGGCACGATACTTATCCGGGTTAAACCCGAAATAGGCCGCCAGGATCAACAGAATCAAACAGTCGGCCAACCCTCCGAATGCGGTCGCGAAGAAGTTCTTGGCCAACCCGAGCGATTCGGTCGACGATGGCAACAGAGACGAGAGTTCGGACCCCTTGCTTAGATAACGCTTCACCAGCGGCTGCTCCTTGGCCGCCTGGACGACCTTGGCCACCGATGCGTCGACTCGATCGGTCAATCGCACGATCTGCTCGCTGGCCGAATTGGCAAACGCATAGGCCGAACCGATCGTCAGCAATAACAGCGCACCGATCACCAACGCGACCCGCGTGCGTCGCGACAGTCGATCCAGTAACCGACCGCCCAGCTTGCCTGCGATTCGATTGAGCACCACCGCAATCAAAATGGCACCAAACACTAACGGCAATAAATTGCGTGCCACAAACAATAACGACGCGACGGCCGCCACGGTGATCACCAATGCGCAGACGGTCAACGTGTTACGGACCAGGCGTTGATCGTTCATGAAAGCTCATCCGCCTGTTGCACCGAGTTGGCGACAGCCTCCGCGATCGCGGGGCTTTTGAACGTCAGGGTGCGGTAGGGGAACGGAATCTCGATGCCCGCGTCGTCCAATGCTCGCTTGATCGCCGCAACCACCTCGTCTCGACTGCGGCGGATCTCGACCGGTTTGGATCCCGTCCACCAGGCGACTTCGAAATTGATGCTGGAACTGGCAAACTCTTGGGCAAACACTTCAACGGTCCGTTTGCCCTGCACACTCTGGCACGACTGAACCGCCTGAGCGATCACGTCCCGCGATTGGTCGACATCTTCGTCGTACGCCACACCACAGATGATCCGGACGCGGCGTTGCGGCTGGCTGGTCAGCACGTCGACATTGTTTTTAAAGAGTGTGGCGTTGGGAATGACGGCCAGTTCTCCGTCGAGTTTCCGAATCATCGTGTTGCGGATCGTGATCTCTTTCACTTCGCCGGTCAGGTCGCCGCAAGTGATGTAGTCGCCACGGTCAAACGGGTACCGCCACAGAATCAGAATTCCGGCAAAGAAGTTTTCAAAGATGTCTTTAAACGCGAATCCGATGGCGACCGAACCGAGCCCCAGAACCGTCAAGGCTTTGGACGGTGTCATCCCGGGAAACGCGACCACGGTGGCAACCAAAAAGCCGACGATCCATATCAGGATCGCAGTGATCTGGTAAATCAGGTCTTTTAAACTGGCTCGCATCCCACGCTGATCCAACAGGCGATGAACGCCCCAGCCGACTCCCTTGGCAGCCAGACTGGTGAGCACCAGGATGACCAACGCCGCCAACAGCAGCGGCGATCGAGCCAGGAAATCAGTCCACAGTGTATTGAGCGAGTCTGCGACCACATCGCTGGTTGATTCCAAATCGACTTGGTGATCGACGGTCAATTCATTGATCACCGCCACCACATCTTCCGTTTTGCGGGCGACGTTGGCCGCCCACTCGCGGTGCTCCTCGGTGTCAGACTGTCCTTTTAGCGTCACGATACCGCTGTCGAGCACCACCTCCGCCTCGGACAACCAACCCGCCTTTTCAGCCGACTCATAGATCCTAACCAGACGTTCTCGGATCGCCGCATCGTCCGTCACGTCCTGCACCGAAACGGTCTCAGCGGGCTCATTGGCATCGCCACCTTCCTCTGGGACGTCAACCTCTTGAGCGGCAGCAAACGGATCCTGGGCGACGGCGAACGAAGGAAGTCCGAGCGACGGAAGTCCGGGCGACGCCAGAACGAGTGCGAAAAATAGCAGTGAGAATGGAAGTCGTGACATGATTTCGGTAAAGGTCTACTGTTGAAGATGCTCGATCTGATCGCCGATCAGATCGTTCAGGGATTCGTTCTTGGAGATCGCAGTCACCTTTTGCAGTGAAGAAACGAAGTAGCGAGTGACGTTCCGATCCCGCTTCACGTACGGGACCAATTGCGACAACATCGATTCGACGAAATCGGAATGAGTCACTTCGGTCGTGATGATCCTGACGTTTCCGTCGCAATCGGTGCGATGGGAGGAAGGAATCTTTCGCTCGGCGAGCTTGACCAGTCCGACGGACAGCCAATCGATACACTGCATGGCGGTAAACGGGTCGTTCACGCCTGGTGAAAGTGCCCGGGTCGCGACTTCGACGAATCGATTCAAGACAAAGAACACGTCCTGCGTCGGTGTCCGAATCGACCCGATGGTGACTCCGTGACGGACCTGGTCGGCGTGATCGTCAGACCAATCCTCCAGCGCGGCGACCTCCGCGATGACTTCGTTTTCGCGAATGAAATCACCCGGCCGTCGCAGCAATCGCACCGCGGTCGCGTTGGCTCTGGCAAATGCCAACAACTCGGTATCGTCGACACCTTGCAAGTAACCGCTGCGCGTCGCCTGGACCCGGTGCCGAAAATCAAACTCCGGTTCGGGCTGCTTCGACTTCACGGCAAAGGGGTCGCCGAGTGTTTCGGGATACAGCTCGTCGAACTTCGCCGTCATGTCTGTCGCCAGCCGCTGCAGTACCGTCGAGATGTGAATGCTGTCGGGAACATGGTGAATGAAATAGATCAGTTCGGCCACGCTGGCGATGGTCAAAACCAACGCGATGATCAGGGCGAACTGAGGCACAAAGGCTTCCATCGTCACGCCCATGGCCGTGGATTCCCAATTCCCGCGGATGACGCGAAGCACTAACAAGCAATACAGAAACGTCGCGACAAACGTCCCTAGCGTGATCTGGTTACCACGATCACGCATGAAGTTGTCTAGCAATCGGGGGCCGAAGTGGCTCGTGGCGTGCGACACGGCCAGGATAGTCAACGAGAACGTGACGCCGGCGACCGTGATCATCGAACCGGCGACCGTCGCGAGAAAAGCTCGCGCACCATCGGGCTGGTTCATCGAAGTGAACCAGAATTCCTTGGTCCATTCATTGCCGATCGCACGGTCCACCCAAATGGCGCCCTGCGACAAGACAAACGCTGCGATTACCATCAACGACGGGATGAACCAATAGCTGCCCTGGATGCGGTAAACGAGTTGCTGTAGGTAAGCCCTCATCGGACCAGGCTCGCTTGGGTGGACGCCGGACCACGATCGGCCGCGCTGGGATCGCACCCGATTTGCATGCTGATGCGAGTCGTCAGGTGGCGGTGGAACAATCGCATAATCGACTGAGAAAAAAGGGAATGGGGACGAATGGCACGGGCTTAGTGAGCCGACGGCGCTAGCCGCTGGCGTTGATACGCCTTTAACTCGGCGGCAAGGCCCGGGGCTAGCGCCGTCGGCTCAGCGTATTGGCTTAAGCGGTAAGGCCCGGGGCTAGCGCCTACGGCTCAGTGTATTGGCTTGAGCCCATGCCATTCGGAACGGGGGAAATGGGAAAGGATCCGGAATGCGGCCTGTCCTCATGAGGCATCGGCTCGAAACGCAGCGGGACGCAAACCGCGTTCCGATTGGGATGCGGCCGATCTGGGGACAACGGACCAGCTGTCGCCTGGACGATTATCGCCCAAGCTGCGCTCCGCCACTCCACTCGCTCGTCTGATTCCACCTCACTGACCCGGAATTCACTCCTCCGTTCCGCTTTGGCCCGCGATATGCGTCGCCTGAAGGCGGAGTCCCGTGATCGGGAACACGAACTTTACATCAACGGAGGACAACTCAATGGTTGACCGACAAGAACTTAGAGGGCAATGGAACGAAGTCAAAGGACGATTGAAGGAGCATTGGGGACAACTTACCGAAGACGATTTCCGTCGTGCCGAAGGGTCGGCCGACCAACTTGTCGGCGTGGTCCAACAGAAAACGGGCGCAACGCGGAATGAAGTCGAATCCTTCCTCGAAAATGTGCTCCATGGGAGCTTCACCGATCAAGCCGCTGATACCGTGCAGCACTACGCCGATGCAGCGCAGGCCGTCGCGGCCGACGCCGCAGCATACGCCCGGGATCACTATCGCAGGTTGGCAACCCAGTCGGGCGACTACACCGCAAAGGTTGCCGAAACCGTGCGAAGTCGACCCGCCGAATCACTGGCGATCGCCTTCGGACTTGGCATCGCGGCGGGCGCCCTGTTCTTCATGGGAAACAAGAAATAGTCATGGCCAATACCCTTGCAACGCGGAAGCAAGCCGAGGCGATCAAGCAGCGGATGTCGGAGATCCGGACGGAATTGCCGTATGACGTCGACGACGCGCGGCGGCGAGTCCGCCAGTTGTCGGACTGGAAGTACCACTTGGCACGGCACCCGTTGCCGGTCCTCGCGGTCGCGGTCGGGATCGGCTACTTGCTGGTCCCGAAAAAGCACTCCGGCGGGGAAGGCGGTGGGCGTGGTTCCGCAATCGGCCACTGCAATTGCTCAGCGGCCGACACCCAGACCGCATCGCCGCCAACCGTTAAACGGGGGTTCGTCGGAGGCGTTACCGGAGCGATCGCGTCATTAGCGATGAGACAGCTTACCTCGATCGCGGCCAGTCAGATCAACCATCTCTTGTCAAAACCGAAAACACCATGATTGCTCCAGCACTCCCGTCTCGCCCCCGCGACGATCGTCGCAGCGGCGACGCCGATCTTCCGCCGGGCGGCGATCAGACGCAAGGCGGAAAACTTGGTTTTATCCAGCAGACGATCGCCGATCATCCCACCTGGGCACTGGCCGCGGCCGGCGCCGTCGGTCTGACGCTCGGCTGGCTCGTGAAACGTCAACGGCGGTGATTGTGATGCAACAACAATCCAGTATTCAAAAAGTGATCCGCGACTTTGTCGACCTTTGGGAGTTGCAAATTCAACTGCTATCGGTCGATTCACAGGCTGCGAAGCGCAATGTTGCAAAGGCGATCGCTTGCGCGATGACCGCAATCCTGTTGACCGGTACCGGTTTGACGGTGGCTCTGTTGGGAGCCGGATTCTTGCTCGATGAGTTGACGCAGCTATCCACTGGAGCCGCATTATTGCTGCTCGGCGGTGCGACGTTGGTTTTCGTCGCGATCCTGCTTCTGATTGCGCTGCGGGCACTCAATTCGGCATCCGCTGCGATGAGTGAGTCGAAGGCGGAATTTGCCGAGAACCTGCGTTGGTTGAAGGCGACGTTGGTCGCTCCCCGGTCCTCACCTCGAAATCAATTTCGTCGTGAGTCATTTACCGACGACAGCGGTTACGGTCACCGCTACCACCCCCACTCAGAAACTGTTTCCCCACATTCACCGAGGTAAATTGATGTCCGACAAAACGACTTCCCGGTCCGCCACCTCCGACGCTGCGTCAACCGACTCGAGCAACCACAGCTCGCATGACAACGGTGGTGTCTCCAACCAAGCTCGCCAGACCGCCCATCGGGTCGCCGCCGGCGCGATGGAAATTGGCCAAGACGCCGCCCAGCATTACGTCCGAGAGCCCGCCAAAGACCTGTTCAGTCTGGCGAAGGACTACGCCAAGGACCACCCGGATGTCGCCGCTTGCTGGGCGTTCGGGCTGGGGGTCATCGTCGGTTGGAAGTTGAAGCCGTAATCGCGCATAATGGATCAAGTCAGGCGGAGATCGTTGGAAAAGGGCTTTCGGCCCAGTTGATGCTGCATTGACACGCTGGAAGCCGATCCCACACCGAGTGATCCGCCATGTACTCTGAAACGTCCGGTTCCCGCAAGACGCTCGGCGACGTTGACGTCCTGTATCACGATGGCATCTATCACCTGTTCCATCTGGTGCTGCCCAACCATGACTTCATTGCACACGCGGTCAGTGATAACTGTATGAACTGGCGGCGCGTGGAAAACGCGTTGTTCCTCGGGCACCCCGGATCGTGGGACGATTCGATGTTGTGGACGATCCACGTGTCACCCAATCCTCATCGACAGGGTTCGTGGCGGATGTTCTACACCGGGCTTTCACGTCGCGATCACGGACAAAAACAGCGGATCGGGATGGCCGAAAGTGACGATCTTTACACGTGGCGAAAAGCCCCGGTCAGCTGGAAAGACGGACGCTCGGCACTGCCGTATGATCTTCCCGGACGGCCGGCTCAACCTCCGTTCGAATACGACGCATCGAGTTGCTTTCCGCTCGATCCCGACGGTCGGTATTATGAAGCGGAATTCAATGAAGGGCGGCACTGGCTGTCGTGGCGCGATCCGTTTTATTATCGCGAGGGGAAACGGGGTTGGTTGTTGGCCGCCGGCCGCGTCAACCACGGGCCGGTCGTCCGGCGTGGCTGCGTTGCCGTGATGGAAGAGACCGCACCGAACCGGTTCGAAGCGCGGCCGCCGCTGCATCATCCGGGATTGTATGACGACGTCGAAGTCCCCAACCTGTTCAAGATCGACGGCGAATATTATTTGGTCGGCAGCATGCGTGAAGATGCCAAGATACGTTACTGGCACACCACCCAGATCGATGCTCCGTGGAGAAGTTATGCGGACAACGTGCTGCTTGCCGAGGGGAACTATGCCGGCCGAGTCTGTCAGGATGATCGCGGTCTGTTGCTTTGGAATTTCTTCACCCCCGGGGCCGCCGACCGGTTGTCCAACAATCTGATGCCGCCACCCAAACGACTTTCACGCTGCGAATCCGGTCAGCTGCACGTGCACACCTTCGAAGGGTTCCAATCCGTAATCGATCGCCCGGCTTCGTTGGACATGGACGGTCCGTTGAAGGATCAACGCGAAGGCGCGTTGGAGCGACCCGCCAGCGATGCCCTGGAGCTGCATTGCGGGTGTGGATTTCAGATCTTTGCGCTGCGCGAATCGTTCCGTTGTTTTCGCCTTCAGGCCTCGTTAAAGATGCTCAGCGAGGGCAAATGCGGGCTGGTCTTCCGTCTCGATCGCCAAACGCACGACGGCTACTACCTTTCGCTGGACCTGTTCAAAGGCGTCGCGCAGCTGCGAGCTTGGGGAAGCGGCCCCGATGGCAGCGGTGAAGAGATGATGCAGTTCCGCTCCATTCAGTCGGCCTTCTGGGAACAAAAGCAGCGTGGCGAAGCCGAAATTAAAGTGTTGGCCTACGGCAGTTACCTCGAGGTCTCCATCGGCGGACGCGTCAGGCTTTCTTTGGCCGACCAGACGTTCACACACGGCGCACTCGGTTTTTGTGTCGAAAGCGCACGAGTGCAGGTCACCGATTTGCGCGTCGATCATTACCTGCCGCCGGCGCAAACGGACGAGCATCTGGCCAACGGATAACCACGCGGCTGCCGGGGACGGGGGCCGACCACGCCCACACTGGCTCGTTTTCGTCCAGCCTGGTCGATCAGCGGCCAGTGATTGTTGCGATCCCCAACGAGCTGATCGTTTTCGAACCGTCGCGATGCGTGTGTCCCATTGCGTTCGCGCGTCTGTCGCCGTCGTCACATGATGGGCGCGCCGTTTGCACTCTGATGAGATCATTGTTCTTTTTTTCATCCTTGACTGCAATTTCGCTCGGAGCATTTCTTCGATGGACACCTGCAACCATCCTCCCCTGATTCAAACCAACCACGGTGTTTGTTTTCCTTTGGTCGGCCCAAAACGTGTCGATCAAGTCGAACTTCTAGAAGCGGTCGATTCCGAGGAGTTGACGACGCAACGACACGATGATGACACTGTCGAAACGGAGGCCGAGTCCGTAGCTGTGGCGGAAGGCTGATTCTGTGTAGCGTGTCTCGATCACCCACCCGGACCATTGTGAGTTCTTGATCGCGATCCCCCAGGTGCCTGATTGACGGCACCTGATTGACGGTGTCGTGCCCAACGCATTCAATCTCAGTGCATTCAATCTGCAGATGCGGGGCAGCACAGTGGGCGTGCGTTTGAGGTCAGGTCGGTCGGGGTTTCCCTGCTTCATCGCCCAAGATTCTTCTGGGGAAACGTGGAATGGGCGATTTTGTTTCGAATTTCTTTGACACCTCCGACTTCCCGGCGCGATGGCACTGTGGCAATTGGTCGGAGTTTCTCGGTTGGCTGCACATCGTCAGCGATGCCGCGACCTTCGGGGCCTATTTCGCCATCCCGGTTGTTCTGGTTCACTTCGCTCGCAAGCGAGACGACATCCCGTCCACCCGGCTGTTCTGGTTGTTCGCCGCCTTCATTTCGGCTTGCGGTTTGGTGCATCTGATCGAAGCGATCATCTTTTGGCATCCGCTCTATCGGGTGTCGGGGTTGATGAAATTCATCACAGCCGTCGTGTCGTGGGGGACGGTGATCGTCCTGGTGCAACAGATGCCACACCTGTTGCGACTGCCGTCGATCGTGGCAACCAACGAACGGTTGCAAGAAGAAATCGGTCAGCGGGAAGAGACACAGCGCCAACTAAGGCTGGTTAAGGCGCGGTATGAAGCGTTGCTGTGGGGGACGCGGAGCATTGTCTGGACGACAGATCCCGCGGGCGGATTTACGACCCCGCAGATCTCTTGGGAACGCTACACCGGACAAACGTGGACCGAACACCAACAATTCGGTTGGATTAATGCCATTCACCCCGATGACCGCCCTTCGTTGAAGCGTCGTTGGCAAGCAGCGTTGGAATCTGGAAAATACCAGGCGAGCGGTCGCATCTGGCACCAAGACAGCCAGGCCTATCGTACCTTTGCGGTGGAGGCGGTGGCGGTGAAGAACGACGACGGCACGATCCGCGAGTGGGTGGGCACCGTCGGAGACATCGAAGAACAACACCAAGCGCAGACAAATCTGGGGGTGATCCAATCGGAACTCGCCCGCAAGAACCGCGAGCTGGAATTGATCTACAAAGCGGCTCCGGTCGGCATGAGTTTGATCGACCGCGACCTGAGGTATTTGCGGGTCAACGAAACGTTAGCCAAGATCAACGGGTTCACCCGCGATCAACACATCGGACGGCGTGCCGATGAACTGCTGAAAGGGTTGAACGATCAGCTGTTGCCGATTTATCGCCGCGTGTTTGCTACCGGCCGGCCGGTTTTGGGCGTAGAAATCGTCGGCAAGACGCCGGCATCGGACCAGCAGCGGACTTGGTTGGCGAGTTATTATCCGCTCGAATTGCCCAGCGAAAGTGGCGATGCGAACAAAAATACCGTGACGGCCGTCAGCGCCATCGTGCAAGACATCACTGACCGCAAGGAACAGGAACAACGACTCAGAGAGAGCGAGCAAATCGCTCGGGCCGCCAGTCAGTCCAAAAGCGAGTTTCTGGCCAACATGAGCCACGAGATTCGCACTCCCATGGCCGCAATACTGGGCTATGCCGATGTCCTGCTGGGACACTTGCAGGATCCGGACAACCGCAACTGTGTCCTGATCATGAAAAAGAACGGTCAGTTCTTGTTAGAACTGATCAATGACATTTTGGACCTGTCACGGATCGAAGCCGGCAAGTTGACGATGGAGCCCGATGATTGCCCGCTGCCCCAAATGGTCGCCGACATCCAATCGCTGATGCTGGTTCGGGCCGAGGAAAAGCATGTCCGATTTGACGTCGAATTCGAAGGCAAGGTGCCACGGACGATCACGACCGACCCGATTCGGCTGCGCCAAGTTTTGATCAATTTGATCGGAAACGCGATCAAGTTTACCGACGAAGGTGAAGTGCGATTGAAAGTCCGATTCATTGATGATGCAGAACCGCCGGTGGTTGAATTTGCGGTGATGGACACCGGGATCGGGATGAGTGACGACCAGATCCGGCGGCTGTTTAAACCCTTCTCCCAAGGCGACTCGTCCGTCACGCGACGCTACGGCGGCAGCGGTTTGGGGCTCGCGATCAGCCAGCGTCTGGTCGAAATGATGAACGGCGAAATGGATTTGGTCAGCACCGTCGGTCAGGGGTCGACGTTTTATGTCCGTTTACCGATCACGTCGTTCGCGGAAATCCAACTGATCAAACCCGATTTGGTAACGCGAACCAGCGAACCGGAAGCCATGCTCGCTGCGCCGGCGCGACTTTCGTGTCGGGTGCTGGTGGTCGATGACCGACGCGACGTGCGACACATCAGCCAGCACTTCCTGGAAAAAGCCGGCGCGCGCGTGGCGACCGCCGAAGACGGCGGGCAGGGCATCGACGCGGCGATCGCCGCACGCGAGTCCGGCGAACCGTTCGACGTCATCGTGATGGACATGCAAATGCCCAACGTCGATGGCTTGCAAGCGACCGCGATGTTGCGCTCGCTCGGGATCCAGTGGCCCGTGATCGCCTTGACCGCCGACGCGATGAAGGGAGATCGCGACCGCTGCCTCAACGGCGGCTGTGACGATTACCTGGCCAAGCCCATCGATCAGGCCAAACTGGTCGCCATGGTCGCCCGGTACGCCCACCAGGTTCCGGTGGAGCGGTTACAGGAAAAACGCAAATCCCGGGCGAATCAGCTGCGGGCCAGCCTGGAAGATGATGAAGTCTAATCCCGCGATCCGGTCGCGTTTGGCCCGCGTTTTGCTTGATCAGCGACCACTCCGATCGACAAACCGCTACCGCGACGATATTTTTTTGTTTAGGTGATCTCCGATGCCAACAGGCGCCACTTTACCCCAACCGACGTCCACCCTCCTTTCCAAGTGGTCCAAAGCGATGCCTAACCTTTTAGTCATTGACGATGACCGAACCATTCTCGCGCTCGCGGAAAAGGCGCTCTCCCCGATCGCGGACATCACCACCGCCGCCAGTGCCGGCGATGGGCTGGCCGAGTTGCGCCGTGGGGCGTATGACGCGGTGTTGTTGGATATCCAATTGCCCGACCAGAACGGATTGGCCGTTTACTGCGAAATCCGGGAACACGATCGTCGGATCCCCGTGATCTTCATGACGGTCGAAGCGGCCAGCAACACCGCGATCGAAGCGATGCAGCTGGGCGCGTTCGATTACATCGCCAAGCCGTTGCACATCGAACCGTTGCGTGATCTGGTCGAAAAAGCGATCGAGCAACGCCAGATCAGCAGCGTGCCGGTCGCCATCTCGGCCGACGACGAAGGGGGGGATCAGTCGGCAGAGCTGTTTATCGGTCGATCACCTGCCATGCTGGACGTTTTCAAAGCAATCGGAAAGGTCGCCAAGCAGGACGTGCCGATTTTGATCCGCGGGGAAAGCGGGACCGGAAAGGAGCTGGTCGCGCGGGCGTTGTTCCAATACAGCCATCGCAGCGACGAGACGTTTCTGGCGGTCAACTGTGCCGCGTTGCCCGACAATTTGCTCGAAAGTGAACTGTTCGGCCACGAAAAAGGTGCCTTCACCGGTGCCGAAAGCCGCCGGATCGGGAAGTTCGAACAGTGTAACGGCGGCACCTTGTTCCTGGACGAGATCGGCGACATGGCCCCCTCGGTCCAGGCCAAAGTGCTGCGTGTGCTGCAAGAACAACGCTTCGAGCGGGTCGGCGGTAACAAAGAACTGACCACCGATGTCCGCATCATCGCGGCGACCAACCGGCCGCTGGAACAGATGGTCCAGGACGGCGATTACCGCGAAGATTTGCTGTACCGTCTCAACGGGGTGACGATCGAATTGCCGCCGCTGCGCGATCGTTTGAGCGATGTGCCGTCGCTGATCCGGTTCTTTCTCGCACAGGCCAAGAAGGAGTTCAATAAACCCGATCTGGAGGGGCTTTCCCCCGAAGCGGTCGATCTGCTGACCGCCTATGTCTGGCCCGGCAACGTCCGACAGCTACGCGCCGTCATCCGTCGCTGCGTGCTGGACACCGTGATGCCGGTCATCACCCCCGACACCCTTCCCGATGAGATTACCGGCTCCGTTTCGGTGGCCGAAAAGACGCCCCGTGACGATGCGGCGCCGAAACCAGAGTCCGTCGCCGGCAGTCAATTGCCTCAATTGGTGCAGCGTTTGCTGAATGAACGTTCGACCAATATCTACGCCGAAGCGATGGAGTACATGGAACGGTACGTCATCCTGAAAGTGTTGCAAGCGACCGACGGAAACCAGAGCCAAGCGGCAGAGATGTTGGGAATCACACGAGGAAAACTGCGAGACCGAATCAACTCGTACAACATCGTGCTCAAAAGCGACGTTCTGGTCGAGGAGTAACCGAAGACGATGAATGAATCTCAACGACAGCGCTTCTCCGATGCCCTCGTGCGAGTCGCCGGCGACGAGGAAATCTTGGAGATGTTGGCGAAGATCGCCGCCGAAGACGCGCCCGGATTGATGTCCCAATTGGACGACCACGTCAAACAATCCGAACTCGCCGAAGCAGCCCGCGTCGGCCATGCGCTCAAAGGTCTGTTGAGTACCTTCGAAACCGGCGAACCCACCTGTGAGCTACAACCGCTGATCGACGCCGCCCGCGCCGGCGACGAATCCACCGTCGTGTCGGTGCATTCGGCGATCCAGCCCGACCTCAACATCCTGGTGAATGAAATCGACGCCCTGGTCGGTTGAAAACTCGGCCACCTGCGGATCCGCCAACGTTCACCCCGCGGTGAAACTACCTGGGGGCAGGCCGCTTAGCGGCGATCGGTCCCTCGGTCGCTTGAATTGGAGGTGGAGCGATCACCATGATCGGCGGATGGTGCATCCCCGTCGCCCTGCCTCGGCGATAGATGTTGTCGCGATGCGGACGGTGCTCTTTGAAGCGTTCTGTTCAGACATCAGAGGAGAATACCGCGTTACCAGTGGCGGAACGGTGGGGTTCACCGAGCACGAGAAGTCAAACTCTCAATTCTCAACAAACGCACCACCCGTGCTTCGATGCAACACCTGGGTACGCCCGGCACGGGCATGATTGTGATGGGGTGAAAGTCGTCTGTGGTAGCGGAATTCGCCAAAAATTTCGGCTTTTCCCGTGTGAACTGCTGCGAGACGAAAGCCTTGGCGGCTTCCGCTACACATTTAGGGAGAAAGCCTCGACGAGGGCAACTGCTCAAGGGCGACCGACCGTGTGGAGGAAGCCTGGGTAACACCCCGAATGGTGCTACCCACGAATCAATCGCTACCACATGGAATTGCTTGCAGTCTCGCGTCGAGCGTTCGCCGCACGTTGATGGGTGGCAACAGATCGGCGCATCAAAGACGAAGGCAAGGGGGAGAGATTAAAACGCTGAGGCGCAGAGAGCGCAGAGGATAAGACGCTCAATTCCGTATCTCTGCGCCTCTGCGATTCAAAATCATTTGCGAGTGGTGCCATCCAACGCTGGCAATGATTTCTAAGCGATGCGTTCAATCACGGGCGCCGAATCGCGAATGATGTCACCCACTATTCAAGTGGGCACCATGGATTTGTTAGCAGTCGCGCGTTGTCCGAAAACTTGATGGGTGGCACCAATTGCGTTCCGCTACCCGCTTACAACCACCCAGTCACCCAAAACGGGCCCTGACCCTTTTTCTCCACCCTGGCGGTGGAGCAGGACGTGGATCGGAAGGAGAGATGGTAAAAAAATGGGAGGCTCAAAAGACGGTGCCGGTTTATTGCTGATTTTTTGACCAACCAATTTTTTGACCCCCACTCCTCACGATCGGGACATGCCATGAATTCGATAGCAGGTACAACGTCCGCTTGAATCATGGCGTGTCCCCGACGAGTGCGACAACGAAAATGACCCACAGGTGCTAGCGCGTCCCCGCGGATCCGAGGCTGCTTTTCATCCGTGGGACCGCTCTGTCATCCGTGGGCCAAATTGATTGCGGATTTGGGGCTGTCCTCTGGAGTCGTTTGCCGAAGGGCAGCTCACGCGGGAGTGCCGCACCTAACGCGTAGAAGCTTTGCGGAACGGGATGATGAATTCGGCTGTACGTTTTTCAGACGCGTTGGTCCGAAGCAGCAAACGTTCCGGTGCAACGACTTCAACTTCGTATCCCATCCGAGTCAATTGTTTCGTGAGCAGACGGCTCAATTCCTCGGACAATAACGAACGGGTGGCAATGGTGATTTCTTTACCCGTGAGTTTGGCAACGAAGAATCGTTCCGTAAGAACCCCCACATCAGAATCGCCGTACGACAAAAGTAACGTCGATTGAGTCAACGCTCGATCAACGAATGCCGACATCACTTTCAAGACCTTGGGGTCCAGGTTGAGTGTCGCTTGAACGTAAACTCTCTGTTTGGCATCGGTTTTTTCTGGCATCTCAAGGAAGCAGATCCACGCGTCTTGCTCCTCTGATTCGTTGCCGAGTGTAGGTGTACAAAGGAACGCAAAAACAACAAGACAACAGATCGCTTGAGAGAGATGACGAATCACAGCAACACCTCGAATGGATTCAATTCGACCAGAGAACGATTTGCGATCTGTCCGAGCATGCGTCGCAGCGGGGATAGATCGTGCGTGAGAACTTTATCGACCTTCAGGTGGGCCGGTCGCGCCGCTGAATTAGAACCGATCCTGGTGCAGCGTGCCAGTTTCTCGGTCCCACGCCGCCCGACGTTCAAGGATCGGGGTGCCTCCCGTTCGGTCGGTTCCGTCTATTAGTCAAAGAAGAACCCCTCGGACCAGATGACGCCCGCGACGGGGAAGCCGCGCGCCGATCGATCAATCGCTGGGCCACGAGGAACCAAGACGTCGGTCGAAATCCAACGCCGACGACCCTGCGGTCAGGAAATCTAAGAAGCTGGCGATTGCCTTAAGTCCAACCGCCTTGGCGGTGCAACAGCATATGAATTGGAAGGCGAGGTGGTCAAAAAATGGGAGGGTTAAAAAATGAAGCCAATTGCTTGCTGATTTTTCGACCACTCCCCCAAGGCTGGCCACTCATTCATCCAAGATGCCTGCCCCCGTTGATGCGTTCCATGAATTTGCTAGTAGTCTTGCTTCATGTGTTCGCCGTTCGTTGATGGGTGGCAACGGATCGGCGTACCAAAGACGAACGCAGGGCGAGAGATTAAAAACGCAGAGGCGCAGAGAGCGCAGAGGATGATGCACTCAATTCCGTATCTCTGCGTCCTCTGCGTCCTCTGCGACTCTGCGATTCAAAACCATGTGCGAATCGTGACACTCAACGCTGACGATAATCACTACGTGCTGCGTCCAACGACGGTGTCGAATCGCGAATGATCCCGCCCACGATCCAAGCAAGCACCATAAATTTCAAATTCGACTGGGGCGTGAACATCAAACCGGTCCGTGATGGTCGGGCCGTTCTGAAGTACTTGGCGCCGTACGTCTATCGCGTCGCGATCAGTGACAATCGGATCGTGTCGGTCGATGAGCAAGGCGTGACCGACAGCGACGGCCGTTGGCTCTGGCGGCGCCAGCTTGCTGTGCCAATCAGAGCAAAACCCAATCGGGTATTTCGCCGATTCCGAGCTTCTTGAACAGAGAATTTGAGCATCGGCTCTTCCGCCGGAGTGGACGCTGCCCTTCGGCTGCAAACAGGGATTAGAGAGAGACACCGCTCGTCATTCACGCGATGTCAAATTCTTATTGGTTATCCGCTTTCCCCAGGTTGCGTCGGCGGCTAAGGTCATTGCATCGACCACGGCCACACTCTGTTCACATGACCGCATTCCGGGCATTCGCCACCACGCTGCGGTTGCTGGGATACGCCGCGACAGTCGATCCACGCTGTGAGTAGTGCGAAGGGAGCTATAGCAAAGACCGCACCACAAAGAAAAAGCGGAACCCACCAACCTAGATAGTAGAACGGCGCGGCAGCAAGCAATGCCGCGACGATTAGCCAGAAAAATACGGCAGGTGGTGACGATCCGCCGGGTGCCGGCTGGTATCTATCCACACCGAAGCGATGTTTGCATTGCGAGCAGTGCATAGATTCTGTCGGCGAACGAAATGCGATCTATCCGGGCACGGGACGTGCAGGGATAGATCGTGCGTTGAAGTTTGTCGGCTCGACTTGGCCGGGTTCGGGTCGACCGCTATTAGAATCGCTGCAGTTACCACGTGCCAGCGTTGGCGTTTGATTCAATCGCTCCCACATGGAATTGCTAGCAGTCTCGCGTCGGGCGTTCGCCGCACGTTGATGGGTGGCAACGCTCTTGCCGTATCAAGAACGAGACCTGCGTACGAGATCGTCAACGCAATTCTCGCAAAAACCAAAAAACAACCCAAGACCAGTCCAATGGCACTACTGAGAGACTGGTTCCCTGGCAGTGAAATGAGCATTGTTTGGATCCCAATGCACAAGGCCAGCAAGATAATCAAAGCGAACACAAAAGCGAAAAACCGGGTGACACGCAATTCAACAGCAGGTTCGTTGAGATAGCGAGTCACCTGTTTCAAGAACAGCAAGAAGCAGATGTTGCTTAGAAGGCTCGGGAAAAAACTTAACGCAGCAATGGACGGAATCATATTTCCAACAGATTGCGTTACGAATACGTTCATCGCGATCGCAGCGAGGCGTAACGCCACTGCGATGCTTAAAAAAAGTCTGGCGTCTGTTTCTGGCGGGATACTAAAGCATAGAAGTTGTCCGGCAAAACCGGACAAGGAGAATACAAGAAGCAAGATCACGACAAGGAAAATGGTATCATGCACGGAGACTTGCAGATCCGCTGCCAGACAAATAAGTGTAGCCGGAAGCACTCCAGCGAGCGTCAAAACCGCGCCGCAAATACCGAAGAAGTATGTGAACAAGCCGACTCGCGTGCTTTTGTAGGCGCTTGCATCGAGAGTCACGGTGGACGCAGTCGAGTCCAGAGTTGCGACCGGTTGACCGACTGAATCCATTTCTAGGCCGCAAAGTCGGCACGCTCCGTCGTCCGTCGGGCGGACCATTACTTCGCAATGACGGCACAACGCTAATCGCGTATCGCGTTCTTGAGGTGGCGCCGCAGGAGCGGAAGGCACAGTTACGAAGGGCTTGTTGCAAAGTAAGCAGGTCGTAGCCTCCTTCTTGTGCGTTGTCAGTCCACAATAGGTGCATTTGCGAGGCATAGTACTTCAATAAAATATGACTCGGCGACTCCCCTTCATCGCGTTGTTACTCGCCGTTTTTCGCCCTGGGTTTAAGCCACCACGAAATTGCGCGGAGTGACCGTCTTTCGTAACTGTCTTCTGGTTGCTCCGACGCGAGAGACGCGGATTTGGTAATCACACAATCGACACCATATACGTCAGCAAGGAAATGCGGAAGTTCCTTAACGCTAAGATTCCACGTTGGCGCAATTTGCTCAAGCAGTTCGCCAAGCCGCAAATCGCAATCGTTGGCGACAGCGGGCAAGAATCTCGCGCAGTCCTTTTGGCCGCTGTAGTTGTTTGAATGTGTAAACAAGTGGAGCAACGTATCCAACCGTTCGCCGCTGGGAATCGCGAGGAAGCGTTTCTTCAGTTGAACAGCCCGATGTTTATGCACGGGCTTCCGAATGGCTTCAATGAATCGAAGCTGCTCGGATGATAGCTCCATTGATTCTCATGTAAGTCGGGTATCATCGACGATCACCCCCTTCACGGGCCGACCGGTTGCCGGTGAAGGTGGAGTGGGTGTCGCACACGGTGTAAAGGTCTGTCGATCGCAACAACGAGTGAACTGGGATGCATCGTTTGGTTCGCGCATTCGGTCGGCACGCCAGTGGGCACCATCGCCGTTGTTGGCCAATGTAGTCGATCGGAAGGGCAAGGGAAATTCGTTTCCCCATTCGACGGTCGGCACTTCGAGCGTTGGATTGTCTCACCCATGTTGGCACACAGGGCCGCCACTTGCATCTCTCGGACTTCATCGTCGTCAGTGGTCACCGCGTCGGCTTGTCGACTTCGGCCGAGTCGACCGTGCACCAAGTGAGACAAGAATCACGCAAAGACGCCAAGCCGCAAAGAAGCGGGGTCAAATCTTTGCGGCTTGGCGACTTTGCGTGAGGCCCTTCCAGCAAGTACGTCAGCGCACCTGTCGAACCCTGACTTCAGGAGCGAATAACAGGAAACGCAGGTCTGAAAAAATCGGATGGCGCATTTCGAGCGCACCAATCAAACCGTGGATGAATGATCAACCACAGAGGTCACGGAGTGACACAGAGAAGAGGTGGGCCGTTGCGGTCAGACGCCGGTTAGCAGCAGTGGAAAACCTGTCGATAAACAGCAAAATTTAGGTGCAAACAATGTCAGGAATTTTCAGCCCAAATCCCCGCGCCCCCTAGACACGATGCTTCAGATGTCTCCGTTGCAACCCATGGTTCTGCCCTCAGTCGCGTTCGCCGGAGGCTGGCGTGCCGTAATCAAGTTTGCGTTCCTAGGTGTTTACGATAGTAGTCGTCCCGGAAGGCTCGTATCTCGTCCTGGATCGCGTCCCAGGCATCCGCCCCGTCTTGTTGAGCAATGTGGTCAAGTGCAAGCGAATTGTAGCCGCGTTCATACGACAGCTTGTTGGAATCTGTAATGTCGCTGACGTGCTCGACGTGAATGTCGTAGCGTTCAGCCATAAGATCGTAGGTGAATCTTCCCCACGCCCCAATCAGTTGAGCGTACATTCTTCTCGTGCCATTCGCCCAGTCAGCAGCGGCCTCGTTTCGCCCGCGTTCGTATTCGTGTTGTATTAGTTCGATCGTTGAATCTCAGTTGAAGATCACCACGCCATCAGTGGCAGAACGTCCGCCGTTCACCGCGGCACGGCGAACGACATTGTGTTTTCGATTGACGCCGACTCCGCGCCTGCGTGTGCGGGCGGATGGTTCACGGGTCGGGCCACGACGACGGTTCGAACCATCGCCGCTGTTTGCCAAAGTACTCGATTGGAATCGTCACGGGAAATCGAACGTCCCTGGCACCACTCATTTCATTGGACAGTTGCAATGAAGCCCGGAGGGCTGGCACAGTGTCTGCCGGTGGTGTCAACCACCGGTCTCAAATGCAATGAACCACAGAGGCCCGAAGGGCCGGCACAATCAGTCTCCTAGCCGCCCGGAAGCGTTGGAAGCCCGAATACTGTGTCGGCCCGCTGGGCCTTGAGCATCGCTTGGAATCCGTCCCCGGTGGCTGACGCCCTCGTTGTTATACACAATTCATTCCCCTGATCTGGTTGCATTTGGACCAAAGCTTCGCCAACAACTACTGATGTCGTAGAGTCGTTCCATGCCGCGCATGACCGTATCGGTGCCAGGCTCGTCATGTCGTGGTCGGTCGATGTAGCCGCCAAGCCGAGCGATCATGCGGACGATCTCCTTCAACGTCGGTGGTTTCTTTGGCGGATCTTCCCCGGTGACGATCTTGTATACCGGCTGCCATTCGTCGGCTACGAATACTGCTTCACAGCTGACGTCTGGACATTCGCGACCGATCCGCACGCTGTAGAACGTTCGCCACGCCAAGATCATCGAAACAGCGAGACAACGCTCGAATCGTTCGATCTTTTCAAACCGCTTTGCTTCGATGCGAGTGCCTGATTTGAGAGTTCGGAAGAATACTTCGATCAACCAGCGAATGCAGTAGTAAGACAACACCAGCTCAATCTCTTCCTTGTTCGAAATCGGCATATTGGTCAGCAACAGCCAACTGATAGGCGTATCCCCTTCAGGCGGATCGATCTCGTGAGCCCAAATCGCGTTGACTTTCGTGGGCCGTAGGTGTCGATCGGGCCGATAGGGGTTCTTCAGTGTCAGCGTCGTTGCACGCACCTCGAGTTCGCATTGGCGTGCCTCTCGCGGTTGATTGCGTGCTCGTTTGTCACAGGCTAACTTGGGTTGGTGCGAACGAATCGTTATCGCTTTGGTGTAGCGTACTTTGCTCGCGGCGAGTTTTTCATGCAGATTTCCTGATGGCCGACCGTGCTGATCAACGATCGAACGGTCATAGCAACTGCGAATAATCCACCAAAAGTTCTTTGGAGAATCGGAATTACACTCGATGACTTCAAAGATGTCCGCTTCGCTGTCAGCCACGCAGACAACTTGCGTTTCGGGGTGCTCGCTAGCGATTAACTGTGCTTCGCGGTGGTTTTCAAGCCATCGCAGAGACTCCTTCTCTTCAATCGGCACTTTCTTTCGATCATCGGCTTTTGACGGACCTTCCTCGCGAGTCCAAAGTTCCGCTGCAACGGTTCCTAAGGGCGTGCCGGTGGGAGTGAACGCCATCAGCGGGTGAAGCAACTCGCCGTAGCGTGAACTGCCATCTAGCGGACCGGCCCCTTCTACTTGCGTGTTAGGTTTCGTCAAATCCAGTTCCGTCGTATCGTGAGCCAAGATGACAACTTCTTGCTCAGCAAGACGCTTATAGCAGGCATCTATATGGGGCGCTAAAATGTCCTCAAAGCAGATCGCATCGTTATCAAAAAGTCGGTAGGCTGCCGTTGTTTCGTTGTGTCCTGCGCCGACTGCAGCAGGAATGCTCTTGCTCGGCAAACCAGCCATGGCGGAGAGCACTTCGGCAAGTCGTTCATTTCGTCTCTTGTCGCCAAGATCCACCGTTTCTAATTCGTCAATCACCCATTGGCTCACCATCGCAAACACTCCGTTGCTACCTGTCGTGCACCTGAACTCCCTGTGAGCAACAGTTTGAGCGATTTCGCGAATCAATACATCATCAAAAATTTGTGTATAACAACGAGGGCTGACGCCACCGGCAGACACTCTGCCGGCCCTCCGGGCCACAGACACATCGCCCGGGCAGCCGGTCCGTTGGATTCAGCAATGACTTTAAGGTCGTCATATCAGTCGTCGGTTTGTCAGCGCACCAGTCAAACGACGAAACCAAATGCGAATCCCAGGAAACAGAGGTCTGAAAATCCCGATGGGGGCTCTTCGAGCGCATCAATCAAACCGGGATGTCAGGCCTAGGACCGCGATGGGAACAGCGGAAAAGAGAGCAACCACGAACGACGCGAAAAACACGAAAGTTGACCCGGCGTTGCCGCCACGCGTCGGGTAGGAGCGCGAACTTGATTATTACTTGGTCTCGCCGGCCGGGGGGCTTATCTGCCGCCTTATCCCCGGGTCGATAAGGATTTGGCGGTCTTATCCCCAGCTCGGCGGTAAGTGATCGTCGAATTATCCGGTTTTATGCTCGCATGAAAAAGCCGGGGGAGGTCTGGCGATGCCCCGGACAGGGGGGCTGGGCGTGATTGGCGAAATAAGGGTGCAGACGTTCAGGCTGGGGGCATCGGCTCGCATTTTTCTGACCGCCGCTGGCGTGGTTGCTGGCATCGGTGATCGGTCAGCAGAAAACCCCACGAAACTCCCGCGGGAGGGTTGCCCGCGGGGTGGTCGACTAAACTCACGGTTCATTGGAACTGTGCGAAATCTTCACCGTTCGGGGTAACCTGCCCCGTTCTGCTGCCATAAACCATCTGAAATGGCAATTGATCCCCCCTTCGACGATTCGCAGACCGAATCTGCTCTCCGGCGCGTTCGCAGCGGTGAAACCGCGGCGTTTGAGACCGTGGTGCGCGGCTACGAACGGCCGCTGCGGGCTTGGTTGGCCGCCCACGCGCCCCCGGGCGTGGATGTCGACGAGATCGCACAACGCAGTTTTTTGGCCGCGTTCACCCGCCTGGACGAATACCAACCGGGGACGGAATTCGCCGCCTGGTTGTTCACCATCGCCCGGTTTCAGCTGCGGACCGAGACGACCCGGCTGCGGCGGATCGCCGACTATCACGCCCGCTACGGCCCCGATCTGTTGCAGCGTGAACTCGACCGACGCAGCGACGAGACGCCGGAGATGTGGACGATGCGGCTGGAAAGTCTGCAAATGTGCCTGGACTCGCTCGGTGATTCGCTTCGCCGGTTCGTCACCTGGCGCTACGACGAGGAAATCCCCTTGGAAGAAATGGCGGCCCGCTGCGATCGCTCGGTCCCCGCCGTCAAGAAGCAGCTTTGGAAAGTCAGGCAGAAGCTGCAATCGTGTATCGAAACCCGTATGGCAACGGCGAAGGGAGGTTCGTCATGAATCCGGAAGATCGTTTCGCCCAACTTTGGACCGACTACCTGGAAGGCGAGTTGGATGATCAGTCGCTGGCGGAGCTTCGGGAACTGCTGGCGGCTGACGAGAGCCGCGTGACGTTGGCCGCGGATCTGTTTCAAACGCATCGGCTGTTGGGCTTGGTGGTCGAAGAGGAACCGTCACGCCAGGATGATTTCGTTCGCGAGACGATGGCCAAGCTGCCGAGTGATCCGGACGACTTTGTCGGCCGCGTGATGTCCAAGGTGCGGAAGACAAAGCCGGCGGATGCCGATCTGCGGGGTGCCGGTGGGGTGGATGACAAATCGCATCGACCGTACCGCCCGCCTGTCGCGGCCGTCGGACTGTGGGTCGCCGCGGCGGTGTTGTTGCTGGCCGCCGTGTCGTTTTATCTGCTGCCGGGCGGGCCGAACGAAATCGAAATCGGATCGACCGGAAAACCATCCACGGGAAACGCATCGGTCGGCGGCGAAGTGCGGCTGGCCAGCAGCGCGCGGGCGACGTTCTTCGGCGAGCTGTCGCCGCCGGTCGGGACGGTGCTGGTGCCGCAGCGTGAGTATGTGCTGATGACCGGGATGGTGGAGGTCGCGTTTCCGGCCGGGGCGTCGGCGATTTTGGAAGGCCCGGCGGTGTTCCGCGTGACCAGCGGTGAGAGCTTGGCGTTGGACGTCGGTCGTTGCAGCGTGCACGCACCTGATGGTGCCGAAGGGTTCCGCGTCGACACGCCGGCCAGTCGCGTCGTCGATCGCGGGACGCGGTTTGCCGTCAGCGTGTCCGAAACCAGTGTCACCGAAGTGCATGTGACCGAAGGGGCCGCGGATGTGTATGAGAACGCCGATCCGGCCGCGGCCGAAACGAACACTCAGACACGATTGGTCGGGGGTGAGGCGAAGGCGTTTTCCACCGCCCGCGGCATCAACGTCGATGCGGTGCCCTTTGACGCCGGTGTGTACCGGGACGGATTGCCCGATCGCGTGGTGTCGTATGAAGCGAGCGAAGCGGACGGCGGCGGTGCCGAGCTGCTTCGAAGCGTGACGATCCAACGTGGCGGACGCGTGATGAAGATCGCGGTAAGCGACTTGATCCCCGCGCGGTTGACCTGGTTCCGTGCCACCGAGCCGCGCGCGTTCCTGTGCGGCAGCCAGGAGTTGCCTGTTCCGTCGACCGACGTCGTCTTTGATCGCAGTTTGGTCACCGGCGTGATCAATCCCGACGGCAGCGAACAACCGCTGACGAGCGACCCGATCATGGAAGGCGATTCGGGGACGCCCGGCATGGCGTTTCGATTCGATCGACCAATTTTCAACGGGCCAGGGGCCGACGTGGTATTCTTTGATTTGCAAACGTTCGGCAACCCGATCGACGGAGACGCGTTTCACGTCAGCCCGTTGGTGTTTCGCGAGGGATTGCACTCGCACACGATCCGACACTACGACCTGACGATGGAATCCCCCGAGACGCAGGTGCTGGCGAACTTTTACGTTCATCTGTTCGCCCAACCGGCCGACTCGGTCACACAGTTGCAGACGCTCGGTGCGGTCCAACAACGCCAGGCGATGCGGTTCCGCGGGTTGGCCGTCGGGATCGATTTGTCCGATCTGGGTTACGCCCCAGGGGAGAGCGTCGACGGATTGTTTCTTCAAGACGCGCTGGATGACAAACACATGGTTGACCCGGTCTTCATCGCCGGCCTACCGGAGCTGAAATGAATATGGCAAGAGTGTCAAGAATCGCATGCGTGCTCTGCTTCAGCCTGCTGACCACGCCGCTGGTCGCCGCCGACGCCACGCCGGCCCAGCGTGATCTGTTCGAGATTCATGTTCGCCCGATGCTGGTCAAGCACTGCATCAAGTGCCACGGTGAATCCAAACAGGAGGGCGGGTTGCGGCTCGATTCATTCGACGCCCTGACCAAGGGCGGCGATTCCGGGCCGGCAATCGTGGCGGGCAAACCGGACGAAAGTTTGTTGATCGAGGCGCTGCGTTACGAATCGTTCGAGATGCCGCCGAGTGGTCAATTGGAAGATTCGGTGACCGCGGGAATCGAACAGTGGATCCAGGCCGATTCACCCTGGCCGACCGGACTGGTGCTCAAGCCGATGGCGAAGATCACCGACCAGGACCGCGACTGGTGGTGTTATCAACCGATCGCCGATCCCGATGTTCCGGAGGTGGATGATGAGGGTTGGTGCCGCAACGAAATCGATCACTTTGTCTTCCGGCGACTCGATCAAGAGGGCCTGCGCCCGGCGAGCGAGCCCGACGCTCGAACGCTCCTAAGGCGTGTCCATTTTGCCGTGACCGGTTTGCCGCCGCACGATCAAGCCGCCCAGTCGATCACGAATGATGACAACTGGTACGAAACGCTGGTCGATCAATTGCTCGACGATCCCGCGTACGGCGAGAACCAGGCGCGGTATTGGTTGGACCTGGTCCGCTACGCCGATTCGGACGGCTACAACGCCGATCATGGACGTCCCGAAGCGCACCACTATCGCGAGTACGCGATTCGATCGTTCAACGAAGACAAACCCTATGATCGATTTGTTACCGAACAACTGGCCGGTGATGAAGTCGATCCCGGCAACCGTGACGCGTTGATCGGGACGATGTATCTGCGTCATTGGATCTACGAATGGAACCAACGCGACGTGGAAGGCCAGTGGGATCAGATCCTCAGCGACGTCACTGAAACAACGGCGGACGTGTTTTTGGCTCAGGGATTGAAGTGCGCCCGCTGTCACGATCACAAGTTCGATCCGCTGTTGCAAAAGGACTACTACGCGATGAAGGCGTTCTTCGCACCGCTGCAACCGCGCGAGGACCAGCCGATCGCCGACGTTGAAACACGCACCAAGCATTTGCAACAACAGCAAGCTTGGGAGGCGGCCACGGAAGAGATTCGCCAGCGGTTGCACGAGATCGAAACGCCGGTGTTGCTGAAGCATGCCACGCGCGAGGGCTTTGACAAGTTCACCAAGGAGATCCGGTCGATGATCTCCAGCCGTCGTCCTGAACGCAGCCCCTATGAACATCAAATCGCATCACTGGCCTCCAACCAGTTTGACGTGCATCCGGAAAAACTGGCCGAGTGGCTGGACGAGGAAACCGAAGCCGAACGTCAACGCTTGCACAAACAGCTGGCCGAGTTCGATCATCTAAAACCCGAACCGCTGCCGACGCTGAAGTTTGTCGCCAGCGATGTCGGGCCGATCGCGCCGCCGACGACGATCCCCGATTCGGCGGATGCGTCGCCGATTGCTCCGGGATACCCGACGATTCTGGAGGACAAGCCGGCCGAGGTTCAACCGCCGCCGGCCGCGCTGCAATCGACCGGACGCCGAACGACGTTGGCACGCTGGATCACCGACGAAAACAACCCGCTGACGGCGCGGGTGATCGTCAATCGCATCTGGCAACAACACTTTGGTCGCGGGCTGGTGGAAACGACCAGCGACTTCGGCCACCTGGGCACGCCGCCGTCCCACCCCGAATTGCTCGATTGGTTGGCCCGCCGCTTCATGCAGGACGGCTGGAGTCTGAAAAAACTGCATCGGTTGATTTTGACTTCGGCGACCTACCGACAATCGTCCCAGCGACCGATGGACGAGCAACTGGCGAAGATCGATCCGCAGAACGTCTTGCTGTGGCGGATGACGCCGCGACGGCTGTCCGGCGAAGAGATTCACGATTGCGTGCTTTCGGCCAGCGGCGAAATGGGGAAAGGGAAACGGGCGATCTACAAAACGGTCAAACGCAACAAGCTGGATCCGCTGTTGGCAGCGTTCGACTTTCCCGATCGAGTGGAAAGTCAGTGCAAACGACACCGCACGACCACTTCGCCCCAAGCGTTGTTGTTGATGAATGATCCCTGGCTGCATGATCGGGCCAAACACTTGGCGGCCGAGATGGAATCGGAAAGCTTCGACACGCTGCTCCAGTCGGCCTACCAACGGTTCTTTTTTCGCGCACCGACCGACAAGGAGCTTCGGCAAGCCCGGCAGTTCGTCGAAACCTATCAATCGATCACACCGCAACCCGAACCGCCGAAGTTGCTGGCATCATTTCCTGGCGGGCGTTCGGCGATCGCGTTGAAATCCGACCCGCCGACAAAGATTCAGATCCCGCCGGTCAAACCACTGCAGCCGATGTCGGACGAAGGCGACTTTACCATCGAAGCGACCGTGATGTTGGATTCGCTGTATCCGGATGCGTCGGTGCGAACGATCGCGGCCAACTGGTCGGGCAATCAGTCACATCGCGGCTGGTCGCTGGGCGTGACGTCCACCAAGAGTGCGTTCAAGCCGCGCAACTTGATCCTGCAGCTTGTCGGATCACGCAAAGAACAGGGCGGCAAACCGGAATACGAAGTCGTCGCGTCGAACTTGCGGCTGGAATTGAACCGGCCGTATTACGTTGCCGTTTCGATCGACTTGGATGACCCATCGAAGGACGGCATCACGTTCTATTTGCAGGACCTGTCGAAACCAGATGCGAAACTGCAAGTTGCCGGTGTCGCACACCAGGCCCGCTGGGACGTGCAAGCCGATCGTCCGATCGAACTGGGCGGCCGCTCCGGTTCACATCGTTGGGACGGATTGATTCAGAACGTTCGACTGCATCAGACGGCACTTGGCGGTGACCAAGTGGCGCGGCAATTGGCCGGCGAGGGATCGATGTCGCATTTGGTTTTTGATGTTCAGTTTGACGATGCCGATGAATTGGGCCGCGATGTGTCCGGCAACAATCTGCATGCCATCGTCAACTCGGGTGATGACACGACGGCGTCACCCCAACAACGCGCCCGCGAGGCGCTGATTCACGCGCTCTTATGCTCCAATGAGGCGATCTATGTCGATTGATAATTCGAATCGCGAAACGATGTCACGTCGCCGGATGTTGCTGCACAGCGGCAGCGGGTTTGGTGCGATGGCGTTGGCGGGGATGTTGCCGCAGGACAATGCGGAGGCGGCCAAACGGTCGGCCCCCTCGCCGCTGGCTGCGAAATTGACAAACCATCCGGCGAAAGCCAAAAGCGTGATCTTTCTGTTCATGGATGGCGGGCCGAGCCACTTGGACACGTTTGATCCCAAGCCCGCGTTGGAGAAGCTGGCTGGCAAGCCGATCCCTGAAAGCTTTGGCCGGGTGATCACGGCGATGGGCGAATACGATTCGCCGATCCTGCCGTCGCCGCGGAAATGGAAACAGCACGGCGAAAGCGGGTTGTGGGTTTCCGACTGGCTGCCACACACCGCGGAAATGGCCGACGAGTTGGCCGTGATCCGGTCATGCTGGACCAACGGCATCAACCACTCCGGAGGCATCTGTCAGATGAACACCGGCAGCCAGTTCGCCGGACGGCCGTCGCTGGGCAGCTGGGTGACGTACGGATTGGGGACGGAAAACGAAAACCTGCCCGCCTTTGTCGTCATGCAAGAGGGCAAGGGACGCGTGATCAACGGTGCCCGAAACTGGGGCGCCGGGTTCATGCCGGCGATCTACCAGGGCACGACGATGCAGAAGACCGGCCAGCCCTTTGAAAACCTGAGCCCTCCCGACCACGTGGCGTCCGACCAGCAACGACGGGAACTGGATTTCCTGGCCCAGCTGAATCAACGTCATGCCGCCGAACGTCAAGACAACACGGATTTGGAAGCGCGTATCCGCAGCTTTGAACTCGCCTTCCAAATGCAATCCCACGCGCCCGAAGCGGTCGATTTGTCACAGGAGTCGGCCGACACGCATCGCTTGTACGGTCTGGACGATGACGCGACCGCACCCTACGGTCGCAATCTGTTGATGGCACGCCGGTTGGTCGAACGCGGCGTGCGGTTCGTGCAGTGTTACCACGGCGCGGGCAGCAAGTGGGATGCGCACGACAACATCGAAGACAATCACACCCGGATGTGTCGCGGCATGGATCTGCCGGTCGCCGGATTGCTGAAGGATTTGAAACAGCGAGGCTTGCTGGAGCAAACTCTGGTGGTCTGGGGCGGCGAGTTCGGACGCACACCGATGAGCGAAAAGGGCGACGGCCGCGACCACAACCCGACCGGTTTTACGATGTGGATGGCCGGCGGCGGCGTGCAAGGCGGACAGGCCTATGGGACGACCGACGAAGTCGGACTGCACGCCGTGGAAGATCGTTTGCATGTCCACGACATCCACTCGACGGTGCTGCACTTGATGGGCGTCGATCACCGCAAGTTGGTTTACATGCACAAGGGACGCCCGGAGCGGATCGATCAAAACGAAGGCCGCGCGTACACGGAGATCGTGGCGTCATGAGGTTGGGTCAGTGTTTATTCTTCTGTCTGGCGTTGTTTGTCGGTCTGGCATTGTTCTTCGGGGGCAGCGTGTTGGTTGCCCAGGATCAGGACAACGCCAACTCGGGTCCGCTCGCGCGCTGGGACTTCGGCGGCAACGATGTCGTTCCCGCAGCCGTTCGAGGCGGCGTTCAGCAGAATCTGCCGGGACCGCGCCCTCCGGAATTTCCCGACTTTGCCGCCGACAACACCGCCGTGCGCTTCGATGGCGGGTACCTGGCCATCACCGACACCGGGGCGGACAGCGAGTTCGACTTCACCGACGGGGATGCCGTCACGCTGGAGGCCTGGGTGAACCCGATCGGAATCCGTCCCGGAGATCTGTGGTATGTGATCGGCAAGGGGCGAACCGGTTCGCCGGGCTTTGCACGCGACAACCAAAACTGGTCGCTGCGATTGACCGGTGACAAGGGCGAAGCACGCGTGAACTTCTTATTCGCGACCGAGCCGTCCGGCGGCGACCAGCATTGGCACCGCTGGACGTCGAAGCTAGGGTTTCCGCTGAACACCGGGTGGCATCACATCGCGATCACGTATCGATTCGGCGAACCCAAATCGATTCGCGGTTTCGTCAACGGTCAGCCGACCGATGGCACGTGGGACATGGGCGGTGCGACCAGCGATCCACCGGTGGTCGATGACGACCAAGTTCGTATCGGCAGCCGTTTCAAAGGCATGATCGACGCGGTCGCCATCCACCGCGAAGTGCTGGATGACCAAACGATCGCGGCAAAGTTTCGACGCGTCGGTGGGCCTCGTGTGGTCAAGCTGCAACCGGAAGTCATGCCCGAGCTGGCTGATGTTCCCGAAGGCCGCGTCGTAATGCAGTTGTGCAGCGGTTTTCCGACACACGACCGCTGGTTGTACGACGGTGAAACGCAGCCGGACGAATCGGCGCGTTGGATCGGCGATGAATTCCTGATCCCACGGATCCCGCTCGAGTTCGATGACTGGGGGATTCGCACGGGCTGGAATGCGCCGGTGTTGATGCGGATGGCGGGCGATGTCGAGTTGCCGGTCGGGACCCATTCGTTCTTGATGCGTGCACGCGGGTTGGGGCGGCTGTGGATCGACGGCCAGCTGGTGGTGCGAACCAAGGCCCACAACAAGGCCCCGCCCAACGGCGAAGAACCGATGACACCGCTCGCCGTGCCGCCGTTGCCCGGAGTGCGAGTGCATGGGTACCGGCAACAAGAAGTCATCGCCGATGCGACGATCGAGCCCGAGGGCGAAGGCACCACGCGGCGGTGCCGAGTCGTGATGGAACTTGTCGTCGGCGGCAGCAGTCGACGCACGGAAACCGGCGAAGTCTGTGTGGCGATGTTGACCGACGACGGAACATCCTACGACGTCTTGGGCGCGGGGACGAAACGCTTTCCGTTGACCGATGCCGCCGTCGAGCCCGCACTGGACCGCATCGAAAACTCGCTCGCACGATTTGACGATGCCCGGCGCCGTGACGCCGCGGCATCGCAGGATTCGTTTTGGCGTCGCCGTCACGAGCTGGCCCGCCGATGGGCGGAGCAACACCCGACGCCGGAAATTCCCGCGTCGGAGACTCATCCGGTCGACGCGTTTGTCGAGCAAAAGATTGAAACCGCGCTGGCCGCATCGGCTGCCGTCGATGATTCCCAAGCCGAACACTTTCACGGCAAGGTCCTACCGCTACTCCGCGAACAATGTTTCCGCTGTCACGGCGAAAAATCCAAGGGCGGTTTGAAGCTGGATTCGCGCGACGCGGCCCTGGCCGGCGGTGAATCCGAGATTCCCGCGGTGGTTCCCGGAGATTTGGAATCGAGCGAGTTGATCAGTCAAATTCGCAGCGGGGCGATGCCGCCGACGGATGAAGGATTGTCCGAGCAGCAGATCGAATTGTTGGAGCAATGGGTCCGCGACGGAGCGGCTTGGCCGGCGCCGCCGTTGGAGGCCGACCGCGTCGCATTGGCGCCGATCGTCGACGACGAAGCGTTCTTGCGCCGCGTTTATCTGGATTCCGTGGGCGTTCCGCCGAGTGCGGATGAAGCAAGGGCGTTTCTTGAAGATGAACGCGATGACAAACGACAGCGTCTGATCGACCATCTGGTGGCCGACGAACGCTTTGCCGATCATTGGATGAGTTTCTGGCAGGATCTGTTGGCGGAGAATCCCTCGCTGCTGAACGCGTCGCTGAACAGCACCGGACCGTTTCGTTGGTTCCTGTATGATTCGATGCGAGACCACAAACCGGTCGATCGGATGTTGACCGAATTGTTGTTGTTGCGTGGCGGCGCGTCCGAAGGCGGCAGCGCCGGGTTCGGTGTGGCCGCGGAGAATGATTCGCCGATGGCGGCCAAAGGGCACATCATCGCATCGGCTTTCTTGGGCATCGAACTGCAGTGTGCACGCTGCCACGATTCGCCCTACCACAGCACGACGCAGCACGACCTCTATTCGTTGGCCGCGATGATGGCTCGCAAATCAATGAAGGTCCCCGCGACCAGTCGCGTCCCGGCCGGGTTCTTTGAGAACCAGCAAAACCGAGAATCGTTGATTCAAGTGACGCTTGCGGCGGACGAATCGGTCTCGCCCCGGTGGCCGTTTGCTCAACAAACCGGTGCGGTCGACAACGCGGACATTGATGCGTTGATGATGAAGCCGTCCGATACCCGCGAGCGACTCGCCGCACTGGTCACCGCGCCGCAGAACACGCGGTTTTCAAGCGTCATCGTCAATCGGGTTTGGAAACAGTTGATCGGAGCTGGCATTGTCGAACCGGTGCACGACTGGGAAGGCCGCGGTGCGAGTCACCCGGAGTTGCTGGACTGGTTGGCCCATGATTTCGTCGCGCATGGTTACGACCTGCGGCACTTGGTTCGTCGCATCGTGTCCTCGGATCTGTACCAGCGCGATGCGGTCGGAGCGAATCAGCAAGCGTCGCCGGAGCTGCGTTTCTTTAATGCACCGGAGCGTCGTCGATTGACGGCCGAGCAGATCGTCGATTCGCTGTATCAATCCACCGGAAATGCGATCGACGTTGAAGAGCTGACGTTTGTGCATGACGGTCGGCGTCCACTGAGTAACCGTCAAACGCTGGGGCAACCCCACCGCGCGTGGATGTTCGCCGACATCAAGAACGAACGCGATCGGCCCAGTCTGTCGCTGCCGAAAGCGCGGGCGGTCCTGGATGTCTTGGAAGCGTTCGGCTGGACGGGATCGCGTCAAATGCCGATTGCAGAGCGTGAGACCGATCCGAACGTGTTGCAACCGGGGATCCTGGCCAACGGCACGTTGTCGATGACCCTGATGCGGGCCTCGCGGGAGAGCGATCTGGCGCGTCTGGCGATCGATGCGGTGTCGCCGGAGGACTTGGTCGAGACGCTGTTTTTGCGCGTGTTGTGCCGGATGCCGAATCGGCAAGAGCGGGCGGAGTTCACCGACGCATTGGCCGAGGGTTTTGACCGGCGGATCATTCCCGACGCGGACGTGATGAGCTACCAGCCGCCGGCGCCGTTGCCGCTGGTGACCTGGTTCAACCATCTGCGTCCCCGAGCCAACGAGATTCAAGTGGAATTGGAACGTCGCGTTGCCGCCGGCCCGCCGCCCGACCCGCGGCTGGAAGCCTCCTGGCGGGAGGTCTATGAGGATGTCATCTGGAGCCTGGTCAACCATCGCGAATTTGTTTGGATCCCGTAATCGAGTCATGAACATGAGAGCTTTCACAAGACGCGACCTGTTGGCCGCCGGTGCAGCAACCGCGGGCGGAATGGCCCTCGCGTCTCAAGCACGTGCGAACCCATCCAGTCATGCAGCGCCGGGCAATCCGATCCAAGGCAAAACCGAGCACGTGATTTCGATCTGGCTCGGCGGCGGCATGGGGCAAATCGATACCTTCGATCCCAAACGCAAGGGCGATCCGAAGAAGAAGCAGGCGGGATCTTATTACGAATCCATCGACACCGCGGTCGATGGGGTGCAGGTCTGTGAACACTTGTCGAAGTTGGCGCCGTTGATGGATCGGGTCACGGCGGTCCGCAGCGTGCATCACGAAATGATCGACGAGCATGCCGCGGCGACCAATCGCATGCACACCGGCCGGCCGATCAGCGGAACGGTGACATATCCTTCGCTGGGATCGATCATCGCGCACGAACGTGGTGCCGCCGGCGATGCAGCCCCGCCGTACGTTTTGATCGGGTATCCGAACGTGACCCGTGGGCCGGGGTTCCTGGGTGCCCGCGACAGTTACCTGTATCTGACCGACACCAGCCAAGGCCCGGCGGGGTTGAGTCGTCCCGACGGGATCACGGCGAAGCGTCAATCGCGGCGCGAGCGGTTTCTGGCGACGCTGCAACGAAGTGACGATCCGACCGCCGAGCAGCGTTTACTGGATTACGACGCTGCGATCCGTCAGAGTTTGGAACTGAGCGGCCCGAGCTTCAGTCGCGTGTTCCAACTGGATCGTGAACCGGCCGATCTGCGCTCGCGCTACGGCGGCGAGTTCGGCCAGCGCTGTTTGCTCAGCCGCCGGTTGGTGGAGCGTGGCGTGCGGTTTATCGAAGTGTCGCACAACTTGAACTTTCTCAATGGTGCCGGTTGGGACGTGCACAATGCGGGAATCGAGCAACAGCACAAATTGATTCAGGAGATGGACACGGCGGTGTCGGCGTTGATCTTGGATTTGGAGCAAAAGAAGCTGCTGGACAAGACGTTGATCGTGATCACCAGTGAATTCGGACGTCCACCGGAGTTTGACAGCGGCGGCGGTCGGGGGCACCAAGGCACGGCGTTCAGTTGCATCCTGGCCGGCGGCGGGTTGGCCCACCGCGGTGCCTGGGGCGAAACCGATGAACTGTCAAAAAAGATCGTGTCCAATCCGGTCAGCGTGCCCGACTTCTTCGCGACGATCTTTGCCGCCGCCCAAGTCGACTACGGCAAGAACCTGTACGCCGGCGACCGCCCGGTCCCGATCACCGACCGCGGTCAACCGATCGCGGAGTTGCTGGGGTAGGTTTTTTTGGGGGTTTCGCTCGGTTCAACCGCTGTGGTGAAGAGGCCCGCGGTCGATAGGACCAAGAGGACAGATGGGACATATATGTCGTATGTGTCCTCTTGGTCCTATTGCACGATGGGTGCTCCGACTGGCACGACCAGCACGCACTTTGCCAACCCTCCAGAATCCTGCGTATCGCGTTTGAAAGAATCGCTATGATCGAACGACTTTGTCGCTACCCATTACTCCTGTTCGTGTTGTTGGCCGCGAGGTGTGTGGTGGCGGACGATTCGGGGATTCAGGTTTACGTTTCTCCCACGGGGTTGGATTCGCAACCCGGGACTTCAGAGCAACCGTTCGGCTCGATCGCACGGGCTCAGCAAGCGGTTCGTGCCGCTCGGGCTGGCGGTGATGATCAGGCGGTGACCGTTCACTTGGCTGCCGGTCACTATTCCTTGGGGCAGACCATCGTCTTTACTCCGTCCGATTCCGGTGCATCGCCGGAGCGTCCGGTGCGTTATCTCGGCGATCCCGCCGGCGAAGTCGTCTTGTCCGGCGGGCGGCGGATCGATGGCTGGCAGGTGGATTCCGAACATCCCGGCTTGTGGAAGACGCGCGTCGCGGTGCCGGAGTCGGAGGACAAAGACACAAGGCGGTTTGAACAACTGTGGGTCAACGGACGTCGCGCCACGCGGGCCAGAACGCCCAACGATGGCGACTTTTTCAGCTTGTTGGGCGTTGGTGAAACGCCCGTGGAATCATCGCCGTCAAGGATGAGACACACGTTCGCCACGCGAGCAAGCGATTTGGCGTCGCTTGGCGCTACCGATCAGGACGCGCTCCGCGATGCCCAAGTCGTCGTCTATCACAAATGGGACACCACGCGTGAATGGTTGGAATCGTGTTCGCCAAGTGAAGGTTATTTCACGACGCATGGCACTACGATGAAGTCTCACAATCCGATGAATCGCGATTGTTTGTACTTTTTCGAAAACTATCGCGATGCACTCGATGCCGCCGGCGAATGGTTCTTGGATCGACAGGGATGGTTGTTCTATCGTCCGCGTGAAGGCGAGACGATTGCCGAGGTCGAAGCGTTCTCGGCAGAGCTGCCGCGATTGTTTGAATTCCGAGGGGACGTCGATGATCCCCAGCGGCGCGTCCAACACATTCACTTTGAAGGGCTGACACTGCGGCACACCGAGTTTCGCATTCCCGAGCAAGGCATCCCGCCGAATCAGGCGGCGATGAACGTCGACGCCACCGCGATCCAGCTCGACGGCGCTCGGAACATCCGCTTTACCGATTGCGCGGTCGAACACATCGGTGGCACCGGATTTTGGTTTCGCCAGGCGTGTCGCGATTGTCGTGTCCAGCGTACCCGTGTGTTTGATGTCGGCGCCAGCGCCGTGCGAATCGGCGAGACTCGGCTGGTGCCTGAAACGGAGCGCACGTCGGCGATCACGGTCGACAATTGCATCTTGCACAGCGGTGGGCACAGCTTGCCGTGTGCCGTCGGGGTCTGGATCGGACACAGCGGCGACAATGCGATCACGCACTGCGACATCGCCGATTTTTATTACACCGCTGTGTCGGTCGGTTGGCGATGGGGCTACGCCGACAGCGGCGCGAAACGCAACCGCATCGAGTTCAATCATCTGCATCACATCGGGTACCGCATTCTCAGCGACATGGGCGGCGTCTATACCTTGGGGCCATCGGAAGGCACGCGAGTCGCCGGAAACGTGATCCATGACGTCTACGCGACACGCTATGGCGGATGGGGACTGTATCCCGACGAAGGCAGTTCGCACATCGTGTTTGAAAACAACTTGGTGTACGACGTCCGCGACGGCGGATTTCACCAGCACTATGGCCGCGAAAACATTGTTCGCAACAACATCCTGGCGTTCAGCGAAGAAGGGCAAGTCGCGGTGACACGCGCCGAACCCCACCTCTCGTTCACGTTCGAGAGGAATTTGGTTTACTTCGACGATGGTCAATTGCTCGGGTATTCCGGATGGAACAACGGTTCCAAAGTCGCAACGAACCACAACCTGTATTGGCGGGCCGGTGGCAAACCGATCGACTTCGCCGGCAAGAGTTGGCAGCAATGGCGCGACGCGGGGCATGATCAAGATTCGATCATCGCGGACCCGTTGTTTGTCGATGCCGACAATCGCGACTTCCGACTGCGGCCCGGATCACCCGCGTCCAAGATCGGGTTCGTCCCTTTCGACATCGCGTCGGCCGGCGTTCAGGGCGATCCGGCATGGAAAGACCTTGCCGCGTCAACGCGTTTCCGCGAACCGTATCAAGTTCCGCCGCCACAACCGATCAACGTCCACGATGATTTCGAATCCGACCGCCCGTTGTCGCTGGTCAGTCTGGCGACGTTGTCCGACGAAGGCCGAAAGTCGTCGTTCGCCGTGGTAGCGACACCTGATGGTGATGGACGTTGTTTAAAGGTGCAGGATACGGCGGACATGCGGGCTGCATTCAATCCCCACTTCTATTGGGACCCCCACTACACGCAAGGTGAGTCACGTTTGAGCTTTCGCATCCGCTTGGAACCGACCGTCGCGGTGTCATGCGAATGGCGCAGCAAGGGTCACCCATACCAAACCGGACCCAGTTTGCAATTCAGCGGCACGGCGGTGCACAGCCGCGGTCGCCTGTTGATCGACGTGGACGCGGAAACCTGGTTGCATGTCACGATGGAGGCGATGCAAGGAGATTCGGCCGGCCGTTGGCGGGCGACGTTTGTCTTGCCCGATGGTCGACGTCACGAAGTGGACGATTTGACGTGTGATCCTGGTTGGAGCGAAACCCGCTGGGTCGGGTTCATCGCGTCGGCACGCAGCAACGGCGCGTTTTATTTGGACAACGTCCGGATGGAAAACGACTGAAGTTGCTCGTAGCGGAAGTCGTCAACGAATGGTTGATTTAATCAGCCGTTTGGCGCGAGCCTACGGGCGCCAGTGCGTTTTCACGGTGTTGGAGGCCCGTACGCTCGCGCGAAACGGCTGATCCCACGTGTGATCGGAATAAATCAGAATTGCGTCAAGATTTTCGTTCACAGGGGTGCACGAAACTCTTGACGGGTTCCGCTACACGATTGACTCACTTACTCCGTTTTCAGGAAGTCGTATTCCGGGTTCACACATTTTCCCGCTGACGATTTGTAGACCAGTCGTAACGACTCGCGGCTTTCGGGATAGCGTCCCTTGTCATCGGTCGCGTCCTGCCACTGTTGCAATTGCTGACGATGTTCCTGGAGCACCGATTGGTAGTCCGGATTGTCGGCCAGGTTGATCGTTTGGTGGGGATCGGTTGTCAGGTCGTACAGTTCGTCTTCCGGGCGATGTTCGACGTCGTAGTAGGACGCTTGGAGCTTGCTGAGCTTTTCGGCGGCGAGCAGTTTGCGAAGCGTGACGAAGGTCGGGTAGTTTTCGCGGTATTGCGGCTGGTACAACGCGCGATCGGTTTTGTAGTTTCGGATGTATCGAAAACGCGGTGAGCGGACGGTGCGGATGCGGTCGATCGCGTTGCCCATCCGGTCGCGGGCCGAAATCACGTACTGGCGGGGCGTGAAGTCGTCGGCGAACAGATCGCGGCCTTCCATGAATTCCGGGATCTCGATCCCCGCCAGCCCCAGTGAACTGGCCGTGATGTCGATCCCGCTGACCAGATCCGATCGTGAGTTGCCGTGACGTGTGATTGAGTCGGTTCCGGCCGGCCAGTGGACGACCAGCGGAATCTTGGTTCCGTCCTCGTAGAGAAACTGTTTGGCCCGCGGCAGGGGGCTGCCGTGGTCGGTGAAGAAGAACACGGCGGTGTTGTCCCACAGGCCGTACTCTTTCAATGCCGAAATGATGGCGCCGACCTGCGCGTCGGTTTCGGCGATCTGTTCGTAGTGTCGCGCGATCGCGTTGCGGAACACGGGATGATCGGGGTACTGCGGCGGCACATTCACTTGAGCTTCCGCGACGCGGCTGGCGGCCGGATACTTTGATCCCGTTTCGCCTTCGAACTTTCCACCCTTGAGTTGGATTTGGCCGAAGAACGATTTGCCCTGCAATTGTTTCAACCAAGAAACGTCACGGCCGATCATGTGGCTGTTGACTTGTTTCCGGGTGGGCCGTTTGAACTCCGGCGAGTACATCGTGTCGCGATCGCGTTGGAAGTTGTAATCGTCCTTGGCCTCGTTGAAGGTCAGGTAGCCGGCGTCACGAAACAGTTCGGGGACCGTCACCACGTCGTCGGGCAACGGTTTTTTGATCATGGTGCGATGTTGATGCAGACCGTGGGTCGTTTGCATCGTACCGGTGATCAACGCAGAACGGGTCGTCGAACAAACCGGCGCCGGCATGTAGGCACGGGTGAACAAGACACCTTCCTCGGCCAGGCTGTCGATGTGTGGTGTTTCGGCCAGCGGGTCGCCGTAGCAGCCCATCCAGTCGCTCATGTCATCGACATAGATCCACAGAAGATTCGGGCGATCCGCCTGGGTGTTGTCGGCAGAGAGCGAAAGCAGAGCAGCCGCCAGCAGGATCAAAACGAATGAGAATCGCAGGGGATGCGAAAAAGGGAGAGGGATCATGTGGTGGACGTCGGGAAGTGATCGAAGGGGGAGACCATGGTTGGCCGGTGAGACTCGTTGGCCGGTGAGACCGCCACCTATCTTAGCCACGCTCGCCCCGACGTGGGAAACCACCGTTGAGTGACGGCAGGTAGCCGGACAGCGCCACTTTGCACGGGAAATATCGTAAATCGCCGGTCAAACGTAGCTACCTTCGCTAGAAGGTGGGGCACCGGGGGGGCCACGCTCTGGCGAGCGTAGCTACGTCAAAGCGGCGTTGTGCGGTTAGGAGCAATCGCTGGCCGGATCGCATGCCGGTTCGACTTTCGTCCAGACAAACAATTGTAGCGGCGGCAGGTTCATCGGGACGATTTCGGTTTTTGGGGGACCGAACAGCGGGCGGGCATAGTCTTTCACGTCGGAAACCACCTGATATGCGATGAAGACGCCTCCCGGACGAAGGACTTCGTGGACCGATTGGGTGATCCGCTTGGCTACCATCGGCGGCAGCTGGCTAAAGGGGATCCCCGAGACAGCCACATCGGCTTTGCCGAAGTCGTGTTTGGTCACGAGATCGATCAAGTCACAGGCATCAGCGAATTCCAAGGTCAGACGCGGGTCGGAGATGGCGCCCAGTGATTCCGCGAACGCGTCTGTTTTTTCGACCGCCAGCAGCCGAGCATCGGCCCGCATCGACTTCAGCAGCGCTTGAGTTGTACCACCGTCTCCCGGCCCGAGTTCGATGATGCGGCTGGCGGTTCGCACACAATCGCGATCGGCCAGATGTTCCGTCAAGAACGGCGAACTCGGGCAGACGGTGGCGACTTCAGTCGGGTTCTGGATCCAGGCCTTCAAGACGCACCACATCCGTTCGGCGAAACCGCGGCGTTTCGGGTGACCGGACGTGTGGCCTGGGGGCGACCGACGGACAGGGGAAAGGGTGGTGGTGGGCATGGGGATTCCGCTGGCGGGGACGTTGACCACGTGCTGGATGATTGATGGCGTGGTCAATGGAGCAACTGATGTACCGGTCGCCGTTTGTGACAGACGTCAACGGAGACTGTCGCCGCGCTTGATCTCTGGGCGATCACATTGGTTGCTAAGGGAGCAGCGACAGGTGCGCGACAGTCGCCGTGTTCTCCGAACTCGGCGCGTGCGATAAAGCGAAGCGTTGCGCCGCGCCGACCTCGGAGAGGACGGTGACTGCAAAGCCAATCGAAAGCCATGCGGCGCTCGACGGCTGGAAGCCTGTCCGTTTGTCGCTAACCGGCCCAGAACGACAGGGCGAGTAAATAGGCGAGCAGGCCGATCGGGTAGACGAAACCGACGTTGGCCATGTTGGAACCGGTCAGGTTATCCAGGGCTTCCTGGGTGTCATTGAGCTGGCCCAATTGACCGTCGCGTTTGGAGGCCGCGTAAACGGCGAAGAAGCTGACCATTTCCGGGATGCTGGTGACGACCCCAAGAATCCAGCCGGCGATGGCCGGATGCACTTTCAGTTCCTCGACCACGGTTTTGGTCGCATCGCCCAAAAAGATCCCGGCGACCCCGATCGCGATCAGCGTGGTCACGCCGATCGTGATCCCCAGATGAAGGTTGCCGACCGCATCGGTGCCCACGTTTTCATGGTGTACGCCGCGATTGATGCGGATATCCACAAACCGATAGACGACGAAGAAACCCAGCAAAATCGGGATCAGGTACCACTGGCTGTCCATGCCGAATCGCATCAAGACGATCGGGACCGCGACGGCGAGTCCGGCGAAGATGATTTCATCGAGAAACCGGATGTTAAACAGCTTGCCGAATTGTCGATAAAAGCCTACCGCCAACAGCATCAGAACGACGTTGATGATGTTGGAGCTGGCGATGTTCCACAGTCCCGCTTCCCAGACCCCGGCCAAGCCCGCGGCGACCAAGCACACAAATTCGGGAACCGACGTCGCGTATCCGGTCAGCTGGCCGCGCGCCTTGGCGCTCCAGTTCATCGCACTGGCGATGTGGTCGATGCCACGCAGCAGCCCGTACTTGACGAGCAAAATGATCGCCGCAGCGGAGACGATCATGATCAGCGCAGCCATTTCAAAACTCTAAGAAGGCGGTGAAAGAACGATCAATCCCACAATATAGGAAGAATTGGGATGGGTGCCAGATGCGATCAGCGGATGGTTGTCCGACGAGAATCTGAGACACAGCTAAGGGGACCGTCCAGCTTGGGGCTGAGGCAAAACGCGACAAATCCGAATGATCTGACTGATCGGGTAAGGGGTGGGCGGCGGAGGGGGTATGACGTCCTTTCTAGGTCGTCGCGCAGAGCCCCACGGGCGACGGCCCGGAAGGGCCATGGTACACCAGAAAACGATCGCCCTAAGCTGGACGGTCCCTAAAGCCTTAGACACCAGCGCGCGGACGGTTGCACGCGTGCGCTCGCGATGCTCTGATTGCTCCTCTCCCACTTTTACGCCCGTTCGAGAACGACCATGAATTCGACAGCTTCGGCGTCCGGCAAGGGACGGTCCCCGCTTTCCATGCTCCGCTTTGCCGTCATTTCCATCGCCGTTTTGGCCTTGGTTGTCTGGATGATTCTCCCCCCGATGGAGACACTTCGATTCCAAAAATACAACCTGGAATCCACACGGGCATTGACGCTGCCGTTGATCTCGCTGCCCGACGTCGGTCCACGTCCCGTGCTGGCGTTCTCGGCTGACGGACAGTCCGCCGCATTCATTTCAACCAGGGCCGCGGAGGACGATGAGGGCCAGCAAACACAGATCACGGTCATCGATGTCCCGTCGGGAACGGCCAAGGCGGGGCCCTTGGTCATTTCCAATTCACGCACACCTCCGTCCCTTGAGTTCAGCCGCGACGGAAACTTCCTGGCCGCCGCCGGTGCGACGGAGGTTCGCGTTTGGGATCTGCGTGATTCACGCGAGGTCACAACGATCACACTGCCCGATGTGCGACTGCAATCGCGGCGATACGTCGCGGTCAGCCCCGACGGATCCCGCGTCGCGACGTCGGTCCAGGAGCCCGATCAAGACCCCGGGATTTGGGTGTTCGAATGTGAAACGGGGCTGCCGTTGATCGAGATGGAACGTACCGCGGGCACCGCCAACGACGATCGGTTCGTGTTTCATCCGTCGGAGAATCAGTTGATCGGGCCGGCTGACTCCGATGGCGACCAATCGCATCTTTGTGTTTGGGACATCGGGTCCGGCAAAATCGTCCACGAGGTCATCGGGCACGAAGATTGCCAGACACTCGCATACACGTTCAGTCGCAATCACGACCGAGTGGCGGTGGCGATGTACCACGGGTCACGCGAGTATTATCCCTACGTGACGACGGTTTTCGATTCGGCCAGCTGGACGCCGGTGACCAAAATCGACAACGGCAACTACGTGTTTTGGATGGCACTCCATCCCGATGGCACTCACCTCTCGCTCGTCGACGGAAGCGGCGAGGCGGCGCTGTGGTCGGCCGACAGCGGGATTCGATTGCAGAACTTTCAACTCGGCCTGCCCAGCGCCACCGCGTTTGACCCCGACGGCGGGTTGTTGCTGGTCCGTAACGCCGACGACCAGCCCGATACGGCCTCCATCGTCACCCTCCGTGTGACGGACGGCGCGACTGAGTAGTACCCAAAGAGTCAGGCTTTCGGGCTCGTCGAGACAGCTGATGACACGCTGGAGGCCTTTCCCCGTGCATCTTCTCAAGTCATCGACGCCCGCGTCGTCGCATTAGCCCACCCGACGCAAACACGCCGATCAAAAAAGCTAGCGACGTCGGTTCGGGGATCGCGACCACCGTGATGGTTCCAAACGATTGACCGTCGGCGGCGACCAGGTCGGCCAACTGGTCTTCGTAGGCCCCGACGAGTGTTGAAAAACTGTCGTAGCGATCGCCCGCCGGAGCGCTCGAGCCCTCCGGGACCTCGATTCCCATGTGCGTGCCGATCAGCCCCAACTGACCGTCGATCTCAATTAGCGCGGCGTTGCCAGAATCGCCGCCGAGCAGTCCGATCTCGTCACGGCCCAAGCCACCCGTCCCGCCGTTGGCGTCGGTATCGTAAGAAAACCGAATGGTCCAGGTGTCGCCGCCACCGGAATCAAACTCCGCGATATCAATCGCATCGATCACGTTGCGACCGGCCCGCATCTGGTTGTCCATGGCGAAAAACGTCTGTCCGATCAAGACGTTCAGATCTCCTACCACGATCGGAACTGGCACGATGCTTGGGTCGACGTCCGAGGCGAGCGTGTAAACACGGATGTCGCTGCCGACGGGCCCTTGGCCGGGGAGCGATGTGGTCAAGTCCTGTGCACTCGTCGATTGATAGGTCCGTTCAATTCCATCGGTGCCGCGGAAGGTCACTTCAGGGGTGTGAACATGCGCGGCGGACACATAGTGACGCGGGGTGATCAACACGGCGCGTTGCAACGCCACACCGGAAAGCTGCGATTCGTCCATCAGAAACGTCGGGTTGATCGAGCCGTCGCTGGAGAATCGATCATGTCGCGTCGGATCCAGTCCGTTGATGATCGCCGCGGAACTGGAAGATTGGAGGGATAGCAGTGCAATCCCAAGGACGGCGAGCAAGCGAAGTGGAATCACGGAAAAGGTCTCGATGAACGCGAGCGTACGTGAGGCAAAGGAAGCACCTACGGTACTCCATTGCGATCGCCTCATCAAATGTTAGCCCCGGATGAGCGGTCTGAAATTACGACGTCCTTTTTAGGTCGTCGCGGTGAGTTCTAGGGGCGACGGCCCGGAAGGGCGAGTGCACTCAGAAAAGCGGTCGCCTGAAGGCTAGACACCAACGCCTACTCCAGACCCTCCAGAAACCGCTCCGCGTTCTCGAGGTGCTGATCGCGCTTCTGCTGGTCCATCTTTTCCGCCATGCTGCACATCATCGCCCAGCGGGGATTTTTTCCCAGTTCTTCGGTGTGGTTCCAGATCCATCGCCAGTAAAGTCCGTCCCATGTGTCGCACCACGGTGCCGACTTGTAGTGGCTCATTTTCTTGATGTAGGACGATCCGGAAAAGTAAGGTTTGGTCGTGATCAGCCCGCCGTCGGCGTTTTGACTCATCGCATACGCGTTGGGCACCATCACCCAGTCATAGCTGTCGACGAACATTTCCATGAACCAGCGATAGATGTCGTCGGGATCGATTTCGCAAAGAAACATGAATCCACCCAGCACCATCAGCCGTTCGATGTGGTGGCAATATCCGGTTTGCAAGACGCGCCGAATCGTTTCGTCGATCGGCTCGATGCCCGTCGTCGCGTCGTAGAAACACGCCGGCATCGGCCGGTGATGTTTCCAGTGGTTGGTCGTTCGCAATTTGACGCCCAAGTCTTGATAGGTCGCGCGAATAAACTCCCGCCACCCGATGATTTGACGCACGAACCCTTCCAGCGAATTCAGCGGCACGTCATGGTCCTCGGCGAATGACAACGTTTTTCGCAGCACTTCGTCCGGCGTCAGCAGTCCGATGTTCAGCGTAGGCGTCAGCACGCTGTGCCAGAGCCACGATTCACCCTGGACGATCGCGTCTTCATAGTCGCCAAAGTTGCCCAGTCGCTTTTCCAAAAACTGACTCAGCCAATACCGCGCCGAAGCTCGGGACGTCGGGTAATAAAGGGTGTCAATTTCCCCCGGATGGTCTCCGAAATGCTCTTGGACATAGTTGACTGCTTCTTCGTCGATCGCGTCACGTTTGGGATTCGGGATCGGCGGAAGCGATGAAAGCAGTTCCTTGGGGACCTTCTTGCGATTGTCCTCGTCGAAACTCCACTGATCGCCGACCGGATCGTCACCGTCCATCAAGACGTCCAGTCGTTTCCGTTGCCATTTGTAGAAGTCTGCCATGAACCAGCGGCTTTTGTCGGATCGGTACTCGTTGTTCTGCTCCGGCGTGTTCAGGAAACCGGGGTTGGGGAGAATCTTTAATTCCATTTGCAACTCGTCACAAGCCGCGCGCAGTCGCTTTTCGAAGATGAAATCGGTGGGATGTGCGATCGCAAGAGTTTCGCCCTTGCGTTCTTCTGGCGACATCGCCTTTTGGAGTTGATCGACGAGCTTGGGACTGTCTTTGTCATAGTCGACGTACTGCGTGGAAAACCCTTTGTCCTTCACTTCGGATTCGTAGCGTTTCATCGAAGCACGATGCAGCCAAAGTTTCTGTTTGTGGAACTTGGCCGGATAACGCCAGTCGCCGAAAAACAGCGCGTCTTCCAGCAAGACGACCTTCGACGGTTTCTCGCGCAGCCCCGGGTGATCGGAGAACAATTGATTGGGAAGGATGGCCAGGATCAACGTCGTTACCTCGGGCGGGAAATCGAGCGGCCCAGAAGGCCTTGGAACCGTGGGGAACTGTAGTGGATGGAGAATGGTTGTGCGTCGGGTTGTTGTGCGTCGGGTTACCGCAGCGCGTCATCGTGCAGCCCGTCAGACACGATTCGGCGATTCGCCGGGGAACGAAACTCTTGGCGAGTTCCGCTACCTCTGATTTCCCCCGGCATCGAGAGTTGACCCAGCACTAAAGTTCCGCCGGGTAACGAAAATCACTGTTACGTCAGACAACTAAACACGGAGAAAGCACATGGCTGAAACAAACGACACGAAGAACTGGCCCGAATTGGCAATCGGTTTGTATGACAAGCTGACCGGTCGCAACGCGGAAATCAGCTATTCGTTTGACAATTTTGAGTTGAACGTTCCCAGTTCGACGGCGCCGAATGCACCGAGCGCCCATTGGAAGATGAACGGAACGCTCCGCATCTCGACCCGCGACGGCATCAACGGCCAAGCGGGGTGAAGGTGAGTCATCGCAGGTCGCTGACGGTGGCGGGTTCGGTCCAATGCGAGGTCGACGGACACCGTTTTTCGGTTTCTGCGGGGCCGGAATCGATCGTCGTCGACTTCCCAGACATGCGTTCGCTTGTCTATGCGGCCCGCCATACGGGTCCCGGAGCCTCGCTTCGATCGCGTCTCAAACAGACCGGGAAAGTGCTGGTACGAACGGAAAACAGGCTCGATCTTTGGATCAAGGGTCAGCCTGTCGGTTCGCTGGGATTCGGTGTTCGCTCGGGCATCGGTTTATTGATGGGCGTTCGGCATTTCCGATTCGCTCTCGGCCCCCTGCTTCGTTCGCTAACATGAATGTGGGGAGAGGTTTCCCAGTCCGTCAGTGATCAACCGCATTCCAGCGGTGCAACGATTGAAACAGATTTTGGCGTGAACCGTCCGACATCAAATCACGAGCGGCGGTCGCGCCGCACCCCGGTGGCGGTGACTTTCGCACCCTTGCTACGGCCGACGTCCAGAGGGTTGTACTGCGAGGCGGGCGACTTCTATGTCGACCCGACGCGACCGGTCGATCGTGCCATCGTCACACACGCCCACAGCGATCACGCACGGTGGGGGTGTCGCCGCTATCTCGCTGCCGCACCGAGCGAAACGCTATTGCGAATGAGGCTGAGCGAGGAGGCGGAGTTTCAGTTCCTTCCGTATGGCGAATCGATTCTGATCGGTGGTGTTCGCGTCAGCTTTCACCCTGCCGGCCATATGCTCGGCTCGGCCCAAGTTCGCTTGGAGTATCGCGGCAAGATCGCGGTGGTGACAGGTGATTACAAGCTGAGTCAAGATCCTACTTGCCAGCCCTGGGAACCGGTCAAATGTCATTTGATGGTGACCGAAACAACCTTCGGCTTGCCGATCTATCGGTGGCCTCCGGCGGACTGCGTTCGTGATGAAATCAATCGTTGGTGGCGGCGCTGTCGCGACGACGGAAAGTGTTGCGTGTTGTACGGGTATGCGGTCGGCAAAAGCCAATCGTTGTTGGCGGGCTTGGATCCGAGCCTGGGGCCAATCTTCACCCATGGCGCGGTCGAAAAGGGAACGCAAGCCTATCGCCAGACCGGCGTGGCGTTGCCGGAGACTCGCTATGTCGGCAGCGTCGAGGGGAAACCGGATTGGAGCGGGGCGATGGTCGTGGCGGTTCCGAGTGCACACGGGACACCATGGATCAGGCGGTTCGGCCGCATCAGCACCGCGATGGCCAGCGGTTGGATGGCGGTGCGTGGATCGAGGCGACGGCGGGCAATGGATCGAGGATTTGTTGCCAGCGACCACGTCGATTGGCAATCGTTGCTGGAAGCGATCGACCAGTGCGATCCGGAGACCGTCTGGGCGACACATGGCTACACCGCCGCGGTGGCGCGTTTTCTGAACGAGAACGGCCGCGAAGCGCACGCGTTAGAATCGGGAGGACGACGCGAGGAGGATGAAGATGCGATCCCACCAGCCGACGAGTCGACAGGATGATTCGATTCGCCCAACTGTACAACGAACTCGACTCGACCACGAAGACCAACGAGAAGATCGCGGCGATGGTTTTCTACTTCGCCGACGCCGCTCCGTCCGATGCCGCTTGGGCGACTTATTTCCTGTCCGGCAATAAACTTCGACGTCTTGTGTCGACTGCCCTATTGCGGGACTGGGCCGCCCAGCGGGCCGGGATTCCACAGTGGTTGTTCGAAGAGTCGTATCACGCGGTGGGCGATCTGGCAGAAACGTTTTCGCTGGTCGTCCCGTCAGGGGAATCGCCAACCGACGAATCGTTGACTCGATGGGTCGAGTGCCGGTTGAAGCCACTGGGTTCGATGAGCGAAGCGGAGCAGCACGAGGCGGTGCTGCGGATTTGGGCCGACACGCCCGCGCGGATGCGGTTGGTGGTGATGAAGCTGATCACCGGCGCCTTTCGCGTCGGTGTCAGCAAACGCTTGGTCACCCGGGCGATCGCCGGCCACGCCGGGCTGCCCGTTGATGTGATTGCTCACCGGCTGATGGGAGATTTCGTTCCGTCGGCCGATGCGTTTGCGTCGTTAATCGACCCGGCGACCGGGGATGCGGTTCCGAGCAAGCCGTACCCCTTTTGCCTGGCACATCCGATCGACATCGACAGGGGCCCTGAGGTTCTGGGTGACGCGTCGGAGTATGTCGCGGAGTGGAAGTGGGACGGGATCCGTGGGCAAATTATCCGTCGGTCCGGCGCGAGTTTTCTTTGGTCGCGTGGCGAGGAATTGATGGAGAATCGCTGGCCGGAGATCGAGTCGGCGGCCGAATCGCTGCCCGATGGAACGGTACTGGACGGTGAGATCTTGGCGGCGATTCCCGGCGGTCCGGTCCTGCCCTTTTCTCAATTGCAGCGCCGGATCGGTCGCAAGAAGGTCGGTAAAAAACTGCTCGCCGAAGTGCCCGTCGTCTTCCATGCCTTCGACATTATGGAGCATCACGGCCAGGACATTCGCTCGCTCGGCTATGCCGAGCGCCGGGATCGCTTGGAAGAAACACTGGCATCGATCGAGCATCCGCATCTTACCGCGACCGAATTGATCGAAGGAGAAAGCTGGGATGTGTGGGCGGAAACGCGAGCGACCAGTCGCGGGCAAAACGCCGAAGGATTGATGCTGAAGAAGAAGGACGCACCGTACGACGTCGGTCGCGTTCGCGGCACGTGGTGGAAATGGAAAGTCGCCCCACACACCATCGACGCGGTGCTGATTTATGCACAGAAAGGTCACGGTCGCCGATCGGGATTGTTCACCGACTACACGTTTGCACTTTGGCAAGATGACCAGTTGGTCCCCATCGCCAAGGCATACAGTGGGCTGACGGATCAAGAGATCCGTCAGGTGGATCGATTCGTGCGACAGAACACCAACGACTCGTTTGGCCCCGTCCGAAGCGTCACTCCGACGTTGGTGATGGAACTGGCGTTCGAGGGACTGCAGCGGAGCGGCCGGCACAAGAGCGGGGTCGCGACACGATTTCCAAGGATCCTCCGTTGGCGGCACGACAAACGCCCCGAGGATGCGAACACGCTGGCGGAACTACTCGCATTGCTGCCGGAATCGTGACGCAGAACACCCAAAACGAAACGCCTGCCCAGGCCGTTGACCGCTACTTTGCGTCGCTGGGGTGGAAACCGTTTCGATTCCAGCGAAGTGTTTGGCGAGCCTACCAACAGGGGTTGAGTGGCCTGGTTCATTCTGCGACGGGCACGGGCAAGACGTTGGCCGTCTGGTTGGGGCCGATCCTCAAATGGATGCGGGAGAATCCGGATCGATCGAAATGGAATCCGAAGCGACCGCCGCCGTTGAAGGTGATTTGGATCACGCCGCTGCGTGCCCTTGCCGGTGACACCGAGAGTTCGCTTCGCTCGCCGCTGGACGCTTTGCAGATTCCTTGGCGGTTGGAGTCGCGGACCGGTGATAGCAAGACCAGCATGAAAGCGCGGCAACTGAAACGGATGCCGACGGCGCTGATCACGACGCCGGAAAGTCTGTCGTTGATGTTAACGCATGAAAGGTTGTTGGAGCAGCTTGCCGGCGTCGAAGCCGTCATCGTCGACGAATGGCATGAGTTGCTCGGCACGAAACGCGGGATCCAAACCGAATTGGCTCTTGCGAGGCTGCGTCGGCTTAATCCGAAGGCACGTACCTGGGGCGTCTCGGCCACGCTGGGAAACTTGGACCAGGCGCGGGAATCGCTGCTGGGCATCAATTCCGAATACCAGACCCGTTTGATTCAAGGCTACAAACGCAAGCGATTGAAGCTGGAGTCGGTGATCCCGGATCACATCGATCGCTTCCCCTGGACCGGACACATTGGAACCAAAATGGTCCCCCAGGTGGCCGAGTTGGTCGAACAGGTCAACAGCGTGTTGATCTTCGCCAATACGCGCTCGCAGACGGAAATCTGGTACCAGCAGTTGCTGGCACAGCGGCCGGATTGGGCGGGGCGGATCGCACTGCACCACGGTTCGCTGGACCGTTCGGTTCGTCGCTGGGTGGAAAGCGGTTTACGCGAGGGCTCGCTGCGGGCCGTCGTTTGCACGAGCAGTCTGGATTTGGGAGTCGACTTTACCGCGGTGGATCTGGTCGTCCAGATCGGCAGCCCCAAGGGTGCCGCGCGTCTGTTGCAACGGGCAGGCCGCAGCGGACATCAGCCGGGTGCCGAGAGTCGTCTGGCATTCGTGCCGACCAACGCGATCGAGCTGATTGAACTGGCGGCCGCACAAGACGCGATTCGATCCGGACACTTGGAAGCACGTCCCCTGATCAACAAACCGCTCGACGTGCTCGCCCAGCATGTCGTCACGATCGCGATCGGGGGAGGTTTTCGATCCGAAGAACTGCTTGACGAGATCCGGTCCGCCTACGCTTATCAATCACTCAGCAAACAAGAGTGGCAGTGGGTTTTGGACTTCGTCGTTCGAGGCGGTTCTTCATTGGATGCCTACCCCGATTTTCATCGCGTCAAGGTTGACGGTGAACGCTATCACGTCAGTGACCGTCGCACGATCACGACCCATCGAATGAATATCGGGACGATCGTTTCGGACGCTTCGATGGCGGTGAAGTATCTGAAAGGAACGACGCTCGGCAGCGCCGAGGAGAATTTCCTGTCGAAGCTTGAACCCGGTGATCGATTCCTGTTCGCCGGTCGCTTGCTGTCGCTGGTGCGGATCAAAGACAATGCCGCTTACGTCAAGCGGGCAACGGGAACTCCGGATGCCGTGCCGCGTTGGATGGGCGGTCGAATTCCGCTTTCCAGCGAACTGAGTGCCGCACTGCGGCGGAAGATCACCGAGGCGGCAGCGGGTAAGTTGGCTGGCCGAGAGATGAAGTCACTTCGAAACCTGTTGGAGCTGCAACAACGTTGGAGCATTCTGCCAAAGCTGGACGAGTTGCTGATTGAGAGGATCAAGTCGCGCGGACGATACCAGGTGTTCCTGTTTCCCTTTGAAGGCCGATTGGTCCACGAAGGGCTGGCCGCCTTGTTCGCCTACCGGATCTCACGCTACCAGAAAACGACCCTGACGATGGCGTGCAATGATTACGGGCTTGTGCTGGAATCGCCACACCCCATCGACCTTGCCGAAGCGATCGATCGCGGATTGTTTTCGACCGAGGATTTGATCGGTGATCTTTCCAACAGCATGAACGCGACGGAGATGGCAAAACGTCAATTCCGCCAAATCGCTCGTGTCGCCGGACTGATTCACCCGGGGTATCCGGGACAACAAAAAAAGGCCAGCCATCTGCAGGCCAGCAGCAATCTCTTTTTCGACGTTTTCTGTCAATACGACCCCAACAATCTGTTGCTGCAGCAGAGTCGTCGCGAGGTGCTGGACCTGCAACTGGAAGCGAATCGAATGTTCGCGGCGCTGGATCGTATCGGTGAAAGTCGAATTCGGATTCAAGAACCCCGCAAGGTCACGCCGCTTGCCTTTCCGTTGTTGGTTGACAAGTTGCGAGAACGCGTCAGCAGCGAATCATTGCGGGATCGTGTCGCGCGGATGCAAGCGGAACTGGAAAAAGCGGCGGATCGGTCGTCATCTCGAAAGAAGAAACAGAGTTAAACCCATTATCTTGGCGAACAAACTAATGCCCGACACCCTTGCCATCGAACTCGCCGGACACTCGTTTCGGTTATTCGCCCAACGCTGCATGTATTGGCCTGCCGAAGACATGCTGTTGGTCGCCGACACGCACCTGGGAAAAGAAGCAACGTTTCGTCATCACGGAATCCCAGTTCCGGTCGGCAGCACGCAGGGCACACTGTCGATCATCGCGAGTGTTGTGCGTCGAACCGGTGCAAACCGGCTATGCGTTCTGGGAGATCTCTTTCATGCACGGTCGTCATTATCAGCCGAGGTGCGCGAACACGTCGACGCGTTTTTTGACGATTTCGCACACTTGGAATGCTCGCTGATTCCAGGAAACCATGATGCCCAGGTCGGTCGACTTCCAGCTGCATGGTCGATCGAGGTTCGCCAGCCGGGTTTTCGAATCGGTACGGTCGCGCTGGGACATCATCCCATGGATCCTGCTGAGGGTGCGGAGCTGTACCTGTGCGGTCATCTGCATCCGGCGATCCGTTTTCGCAGCGGTCGCGAGTCCGCAGGGGTGTTCCCCTGTTTCTGGCACTCGGCCGGATGTCTGGTGTTACCGGCGATCGGAGAGTTTACCGGAACGCATGTGATTCGCCCGCGCCATAACGACGGGATCTGGTTCATTGCGGGCAATGAAGTGCATGCGTATTAACCCGGCCGTCGTGTGCGGGGACAGGGGCAGCAATCGGAGAGAAATGCTTCAATTTCATCGGGACGACGAATTGCCGTTGTTGCAATCCCGCTATGATGCGTCTCCGGCTCTTGCTTTTTGTTCTTGACGATCACAACGTGCGGACATGCTTGCGACCAAAACCCTGTCGGTAATGGGGAACCTCTTGGCGTTTGACGAGACAGCCCTGCGCGGCATCTCGATCGCCGTGGCGGGGATGTTGATTGTGATGCTGGCGTTGATCTTGATCAGTCTGTTCATCGCGGCGTCGCCACGGATTCTTGCTGCGGTTGCCAAAGTCTATCCGGAACCGGTCGAGCGGCATCGAAAGCGGACCGAGTCAAAAGACCGGGATGGTGGTGAGGAAGCCGTTCTGGCGGCGATCGGGTTTGTGTTGCACACCGAGTTTCAGAAGCAATGTGCGAGCGAAGACGGTCCATCAGCCAGAGATGGTTAAGGCTGACAGGCGACAATGGTTGGCATCGTGGATGGTGAAAGAAACCGATGGATATCCTGCTTGAGTTTGTAAAAACGACCGGCTTCTGGTCGATCGGCCTCGGTAACATCCTGATGATCTTGATCGGGATCGTGTTCATCGCCTTGGCGATCACGAAAGACTATGAGCCGCTGCTGTTGGTGCCGATCGGAATGGGAGCGATCGTCGGCAACGTCCCGCTGATCGAAGGTATGTCGTTAAGCGTTTACGACATGCACCGCTGGGTGTTAGAGGACGGCCAGGTCGTCTATCAGCCGGGCAGCGTGCTGAGTTACCTCTATTTCGGTGTCAGCTGGGGGATCTACCCGCCGCTGGTCTTTTTGGGCATCGGCGCGATGACAGATTTTTCCACGATGTTGTCCAATCCAAAACTGGTGTTGCTGGGTGCTGCGGCCCAAGTCGGTGTCTTTTTGACGTTCCTGGGTGCGATTTGGCTGGGTTTCGATCTCAAACAGGCCGGTGCGATCGGGATCATCGGCGGGGCGGACGGGCCGACTGCGATCTTTCTGTCGTCCAAGCTTGCACCCGAATTGCTGGGCGCGATCGCGATCGCGGCGTACTCCTACATGGCGCTCGTTCCGGTCATCCAGCCGCCGATCATGCGATTGTTGACCACGCGTCAAGAACGCTTGATCCGCATGAAGCCGCCGCGCAAGGTGTCGCGTCGTGAAAAGATGATCTTTCCCGTCGCGGCGTTTTTGATCTGCACCCTGGTCGCGCCCGGTGCGCTGGTGTTGTTGGGGATGTTGTTTTTCGGCAATTTGCTGAAGGAGAGTATGGTCACCGAGCGGTTGGCCAATACGGCGCGGACGGCGATGATCGACATCGTCACGGTCCTGCTGGGGTTTTCCGTCGGCGCCAGCACTGAAGCGAGCACGTTTCTGACGCGACAGTCGCTGCTGATTTTCGGACTCGGCGCCTTGGCCTTCGCGATCGCGACCGCCGGCGGCGTTTTGTTCGCCAAATTCATGAATCTGTTTTTGAAAGAGAAGATCAACCCGCTGGTCGGGGCCGCCGGCGTGTCCGCGGTTCCGGATTCGGCACGCGTGGTTCAGATGGTGGGCCAACAGGAAGACTCGCACAATTTTTTGTTGATGCACGCGATGGCACCCAATGTCGCGGGTGTGATCGGTTCGGCGATCGCCGCGGGTGTGTTGTGGGCGGTGCTCACGTAATTGTTTGTTGAGCGGATTTTGAGAACGAGGAAAACTGACGTGTCGAAGAAGAAGGTCAATTTCATGTGCACCGCGTTCCGCGACGGGTTTCAATCCGTCTACGGCGCCCGCGTGTTCACCAAAGATTTTCTGCCGGCCGTGGAAGCGGCACGCGACGCGGGGATCACCTGGTTCGAAGCCGGAGGGGGCGCGCGATTTCAATCGCTGTATTTCTACTGCAACGAAGATGCGTTCGACATGATGGACGCCTTTCGCGAAACCGCCGGTCCGGACGCGAACTTGCAAACACTCGCCCGCGGCGTCAACGTCGTCGGACTCGAATCACAATCCAGCGACATCGTGAAACTGCATGCCGACCTGTTCAAGAAACACGGCATGACGACGATCCGCAATTTCGACGCGCTCAATGACGTCAACAACCTGATCTACAGCGGCAAGTGCATCGTTCAGGCCGGATTAAAACACCAGGTTTGCGTGACGCTGATGGAATTGCCACCCGGATGTGTCGGTGCCCACGACGCGGAGTTTTACGCTCGCACGTTGCAACAAATCCTTGACGCCGAAATTCCCTTTGACGCTGTTTGCTTTAAAGATGCGTCGGGGACGGCAGTGCCGTCGAAGGTTTACGAGACGATCAAGCAGGCGCGGAGCATGCTGCCCGCGGGGACCTTCATCCATTTTCACACGCACGAGACGGCCGGCGTCAGCGTGCTGGCCAACAAAGCGGCGCTCGACGCCGGCGCCGACGCCATCGATTTGTCCATGGCGCCCTGTTCGGGAGGAACCTGCCAACCGGATATTCTGGTGATGTGGCACGCCCTTCGCGGCAGCGACTATGAATTGGATGTCGCCGTCGAAAAAGTGCGCGAGGCCGAAGAGGTCTTTAAGGATTGCATGAGCGATTACTTCTTGCCGCCCGAGGCGACCGCGGTCGAGCCGCTGATTCCCTGGAGTCCCATGCCCGGTGGCGCGTTGACCGCGAACACCCAAATGTTGCGCGACAACGGCATCATGGAGAAGTACCCGGAAATCATTCTGGCGATGAGCGATGTCGTTCGCAAAGGCGGGTACGGGACTTCGGTGACACCGGTGTCCCAGTTTTATTTCCAGCAGGCGTTCAACAACGTGATGTTCGGGCCTTGGAAAAAGATCGCCGAACCGTACGGAAAGATGGTGCTCGGCTACTTTGGGAAAACGCCGGTCGATCCCGATCCCGATGTCGTTCGACTGGCTGCCGAGCAGCTCAAGTTAGAGCCGACGACCCGGCCGGCGCTCGAGATCAACGACGCCGATCCGTCCAAGGGAATCGCCGCGGCGACGGCGGTGTTGGAAAACGAAGGGTTGCCGGTGACCGACGAGAACATCTTTATCACCGCCGCATGCAAAGAAAAGGGCATCAAGTTTCTCAAGGGCGAGGCCGAGGTGGGGGTGCGAAAGGTCGACCGATCGGCCGAAGCAGCCAAGGACCCCACGGCATCCAAGGTGGCTGCGAAGCGGCAGACCGGGCCGGCTGAGTACACGGTCACCGTCGACGGCGAAGACATCCGCATGGCCTTTGAAGGCGACGTCGTCACCGTCGGCAATCGCGTGTTTCGGGTCGCGATTCGCCCTGAAACCGCCACCGCGCTTCAACAGCAAGCCGCGAAAGCTCCCGGTGCAGTGACCGAAGTGAAGTCGCAAATGCCCGGCGCCGTTTTCAAACAGCTGGTGCAACCGGGCGATCACGTGCATTCCGGCGAACCGATCCTGATCCTGGAAGCGATGAAGATGGAAATGGAGATTCAATCCACCGTCGATGGAACGGTCGATGAAGTCTGCGTCGCGGTCGGTGACCATGTCACCACCGGGCAAGTTTTGGTGACGATCAAGTCCTGATTTGCCCGATTCGCCGTCAACTTATCCGTCACCACAAACACGGATCGCCTGCCGTCGATTAGGATGCAACGTCGGCTTGATGTCGATTCTGCATTGATTTTTTGGAGACGATGGTTGTGATCCGATGAGCAAGAAATACGCGTGGGCGGCGATCGTGATCGTCGTGGTCGCGATCACGGCGTGGGGCTTGACCCGGCCGCGATCTCGCACGACCGGAGGGCAGAACGCGACGCCCGATCCGATGACCCGCGAGATGCCCGGCCCGACTCCCGATGCTGCTTCGGTGTCGCCGAGCGAACAAACCACCTTGGTCGCAGCCAAGCCCGTGATCGACCGCACCAGCGGATACGTCGGGTCAGACTCCTGCAAGCCCTGTCACGAAGACTACCATCAATCATGGCACACCTCGTATCATCGTACGATGACCCAGCCGATCACGCCGGCAACGGCTCCGGCGGCGATCAACGGCAGCCAGGTGCAAGTGGAAGGGCAGGTCTACCGCTTCAGCCGTCGCGGTGACGAATTCTTCGTCGAGCTAAACGACCCGATCGCCGATGGGGATCGTTTGACGCGCCGGTTGGTCTTGATGACCGGATCGCACCACATGCACATCTTTTGGTACGAGTCCGGGTTGGAGCAAACGCCGGCGCAATTGCCGATTCTGTTCCTGATCGACCAGCAGCGCTGGATCCCTCGGCGGAGCGCGTTCCTTCGGCCGCCCAACATGGATAAGGAGCACGAGTTGGGACGCTGGAACGAAACCTGTTGCCAATGTCATTCGACCCATCCCCGCACACGGCCCCAGCCGAATGAATCTGCCTGGGACACACGGGTCAGCGAGTTTGGAATCAGTTGTGAAGCGTGTCACGGGCCGGGCGAAGGACACATCATCGTTCACAGCTCCGGTCCGGCCAAGCCGCAGAGGCTGGAGGGATCCGGGCCGGCTGTCGACGAAATTGTCAATCCCAAGAACCTGCCGGCGAGCACGCGTTCGGACCTGTGCGGCCAATGTCACGGCATCATGATGGTCGACATCGACAACGCCGCCGATCAAGAACAGTTTTTTACACAGGGCCGTCAGTTTCGTCCCGGTGATAATCTGGAAGAGGCGTTTTTCTTGCAGGTCGTCCGTGGCAGCGAAGAAAATTGGGACAGCCCAACCTTTCAAAGGTTCAACGCCATGCCGGGAAAGTTTCACGGTCACTTCTGGCCTGACGGTGAAGTGCGGGTTTCGGGACGCGACTACACCGGCATGATCGAGTCCAAGTGTTTCCAGCAAGGCGAACTGGCCTGTTTGTCGTGTCACACCATGCACCAGCAGGATTTGTCGTTGCAGTCTGAATGGAAAGACGACCAATTGAAGCCCGACATGCGGGGCGACGCTGCCTGCTTGCAATGTCATCCAAAGTACGCGGAACTGGGGTCGCAACACACGCATCACCCGATCGACTCGGCGGGAAGTCGCTGCATGAATTGTCACATGCCACACACCGTTTACGGGATTCTTAAAACGATTCGATCGCACACGATTTCCAGTCCGTCGGTGGCCACGACGATCGACACCGGCCGGCCTAACGCTTGCAACCTCTGTCACCTGGATCACACGCTGGAGCAAACCGCCACGTCTCTTGCCGACTGGTACGGGCACGACAAACCCGACTTGGCACCCATCGAGCAGGTCACGGCCGCTTCGCTGCTGTACTTTTTGGGCGGCGATGCGGCACAGCGCGTGTTGCAGGTCAATGCGATGGAGTGGCAACCGGCGCGCGAAGCATCCGGGACCGATTGGATGTCGTTCTATCTGCTGCTGGGCATGGAGGATCCCTACGACGCGATCCGGCTGATTTCCGAACGCGCGTACAAATCACTTCCGGGGGCGGCGCCGCTGCAGTACGACTTCCTCGCCTCGCCGCAGCAACGCGCCGCATCGCTCCGTCGCGAGTACCAAACGCTGCTGCAGAGCCGTTTACCTTCGCGTCAGGCGTTGTTGATCGGCCCGGATGGCCTTCTGGACCGGTCCCGTTTCGGGTTTCTGACACAGCAACGCAACGGCCGACCGGTCTATCTGCAGGAGTAGCCACACACAGACCATCGTATTCAATCGCTGCTGTTGGTGATTGAGGTGGCGAACTCAAGTGCGGAATGGTTTGCAGTGGACAGCTGATTGAAGATCGCGGACAGCAGCAAAGCGGCCCTTAAATTGGGGGGTGATGGCTTAAGGCCGAGCGCGGGGGGCGGTCGATGGTGAATGTCTTGAGCTGCACGAGCGCCGACGGAACCCTGCCGGTCAACACGTTCGGTCAAAGTTGCTTCTGGCATTTCGTACAGATACATTGGCTGCTCCCATTGATCAGCAGAAATGCCTGCACGCGAGTGCGGTGAGTCGATTGAAAACTGATGACGCTCCCATTTCATGTTGAAACCGATTCTCTCGATTGTCACCGGAAGCAAGATGTTCAACTCAGGTTTGGTGCGAAGGTTCGCGAGTGTTGTAGATTCAATCAGGGACCGGCGTAGATCACGGATACGTCGACGGGTCACGAGTCAATCGAGCAAGCAACGTCGGCGTCGCTCGCTTAGCGAGACGTTGGAACGACGCGATCTACTGGCTGGAGAGCTTGATCCGAGTTTTGGGTCGGCAGGGATCGTGTCGACAGAGTTTGCTTCAGGTGAGGGACGGTTCGAGGAGTTGGTCGATTCGACGATCGACAGCAGCGGGCGAACGGTTGCCGTGTCAAGCGGCGGGGCACTAGTTCGTTATGACGTTGATGGATCAATAGACACTACGTTTGGTGATCAGGGTGTTGCGCGACTTCCGATCTTTGGTCGAGCGGTGGAGTTGCAGTCTGACGGCAAGGTCGTTGTCAGTGGCGATCGGTTAGATGGTGCGATCCTTCGCGTGGCGGTGACGAGGTTCCTGAGCGACGGGACGTTGGATTCAACGTTTGGTGATTCGGGTGTGGCGGCGGCGCAGTTTGATTCCAACAGTGTTGCGGCATCGGAAATGGCAATCCAAAGCAACGATCGTATCGTCGTTGTTGGTTCACTACGTGACACGTCCAATACCATTCGAGACATTGCCGTCGCTCGCTTTCTGCCTGACGGCGATCTTGACACATCGTTCAGCGGTGACGGAAAAGTCACAACAGACGTCGCCGGCATCGACTTTGGACAAGACGTCGCGTTCGACCCATCGGGCAAAATCGTGGTTGCCGGATACTCGGGACCATTTGACGCTGAAGACTTCACAGTCGTGCGGTACAACACGGACGGATCGCTTGACACAAGTTTCAGTGGTGACGGAAAACAAACGATCGACATCGCATCGTTTGGAGATCGTTCCGGGGGCGTTGCGGTTCAGGGCGATGGGAAAATTGTGGTCGGCGGAGAAGCTCGCACGAGTAGTTTTGGTGATGCACTTGAATTTGCAGTGGTCCGATTAAACACGGACGGTTCGCTCGACAGCAGTTTCGACAGCGACGGAATCGTGACGACTGATTTTTTGTTCGACAACGATTCGGCGGGCGATGTCACCATCGATGACGCCGGACGCATTATTGCCGTCGGCACGGCCAGAACGGCTGGGTCGTTTAGTCAAACTCAGGTCGCGGTCGCACGGTACTTAAACAACGGGACTCTCGATGCGACTTTTGATGGCGATGGTAAGGCGACTTTCGATTTCGAAGGCAATGATGAAAATGCGAACCGAGTCACGCTTCAGGGCGATGGCAAGATCGTGGTTGCCGGAAGCGCCGTACCCGACTTCGCTAGTTTCAATGCGCATGATCTGGCGTTGTTGCGAGTGAATCCGAGTGGCTCGCTGGATTCGACCTTTGATACCGATGGCTGGGTCACGACCTCGCTCGACTTTTCTCAGGACGAGGGTCAAGCCGTGGCCGTGGGCGACGATGGAAAAATTGTGGTGGCCGGTCGCAGTCAGGGTGAGACATGGGATTTTGCGGTCTCGCGGCATCTGCCTGACGGGTCATTGGACCCCAGCTTTGGCGGTGATGGAACGGTCACAACTGCAGTGAGTTCCAACGGGATTGATGAAGCCCAAAGTGTGGTCATCTCCGCTGACGGACGCATCACGGTAGGAGGCAGGAGTGGATCGTTCTCGGACTGGGACTTCTCCCTGGTCCGGTACAACGTGGACGGGACGCTGGACACGAGTTTCAACGGATCCGGAAAGCGGATCATCGAGTTCGGGACCAGTGACGACAGCGGCTTTGATCTAGCGCTACAAGCCGACGGCAAGGCGATTTTGGTTGGCGGTGTGCGTCCCGGTGGCGGCTACGATTTTGGGCTCACGCGAATCAACGCTGATGGATCGCCTGACTTTTCATTTGACGGCGACAGTTTGCTGACAACTGATTTTGCAGGCGGTGATGATATCGCCTATGCGGTACAAGTTCTGGATGACGGGAAGATCTTGACGGCGGGATACGCCACCGTCAGCGGCAACGTTGATTTTGCTCTCGTTCGTTACAACGCGGACGGTTCGCTGGACACCACCTTCGGAAGCGCTGGTCAAGTGGCGGTGGATTTTGGCCTTTCGTCAGATTTCGGCCAAGAGCTGACGTTGCAACCCGATGGCAAGATTCTCGTGGCCGGCGGAATCGCTGACGCGTCGGGTTTTGATTTCGGACTCGCGAGGTTTCATGCCGACGGGTCGCTCGACACCAGCTTTGGTTCCGGTGGATGGGTGCGAACCGATTTCGACGGATTCAACGACGTGGCACAAGGGGTGGCCGTCCAGAGCGATGGTAAGATTGTCGTCGCAGGCTATGTGAACAACGGTGTCAACTTCGATTTCGGCCTCGCCCGCTACAACGCGGACGGAACCCTGGATGGTTCCTTCGGAGACGGGGGGCTTCAGCGAACGGCGGTCGGCGCCAGCGATGACTTTCTCGGAGATCTAGTGCTTCAGTCGAACGGCGATATCCTTGTCGCGGGACGTGCGTTCACGCCCGGAGGTGACGCCATTGTTGCGCGCTATCAGGCCGGTGTTGAAACGGCAAATGTTACGGTTGATGGAGACAGCAATCTCCTGATCACCGGAAACGAACAAGACGATCGTCGTCGCATCGAATCCGTTGGCACCGACATCGTGATCACCGATCAGGATCGCGTCCTGGTCACCAACATCCCGGGCGCTAGCGGCAGCGGGACGAATACCGTTACCGTGCCGAAGGCGTCGTTCACCGCGGGGATTGTCATCGATGCGGGTGGCGGCGCCGACACGCTCGTTGTGGATCTGAATGCTGGGAATTTCGATCGAGAAATACGATTCAACGGGGACGCCGGGAACGACGATCTGGTGCTTCAAGGCGGTAGTTTTTCTGACGCGACCTATAACTTTGCCAGTGCCAGTGATGGCTCAATTTCGATCGCGGGTAATGAAACGATCACGTACACGGGACTCGAGCTGATTGTCTCCACCGTTTCCGCGGCGAATGTCACCCTGACCTATTTGGGCGGATCGGAAACGATCGAACTGAGTGATTCGGGCAGCGGCGACAATCTGGTGACATCCAGTGCCGGCGAATCACTTCAGTTTGTCAGTCCCGGCACACGTCTGACAATCGATTCGGGTGATGGAGATGACGTAATCCGTGTCCTAGGGACAGAGGCCGGGTTTCGTGCCGGATTGTCGATCGTTGGGGGGACGGGCGTCGACACGGTGAGTGTGATGTCGCCGGTCACGACTTCCGGCGATTCGGTTTCGATTGATGCCGATGGCATTTCCCTGTCCGCCGCAATCGCGACTTCGGGCGGTGACGTGTCACTGCAGTCCAGCGGGGATATCTCGATCGCCGACCGCATCGCCACCGGCGGTGGACGATTTGAGGCACACGCTGACGGCGACGCCGACGGTGTGGGCGAGTTCAGGCTTGTTCAAGGTTCCCAAGCGGTCTTCGGAGGCGGCCAATCGCTTCTGCCACCCCCGACACTCGGTTTTAACGACCAGTTCGGACTTTCAGTCGCGATGGACGGAAACACCGCGGTCGTCGGTGCCCCGTTTGACGATGACGGTGGAGGTGATTCGGGTGCGGTTTATGTCTACACGCGTACGTCGACTGGTTGGACTTTTCAACAAAAGCTGATCGCGAGTGATTCATCCAACGGCGATCAACTTGGACGAGAGGTCGCAATTGACGGCGACACGATCGTTGTGAGCGCATTTAAAAATGATGCCGCGGGAATCGATGCCGGTGCCTTGTATGTGTTTACGCGACAGTCGGGAATCTGGACCGAGCAACAAAAACTGACGATTTCAAACGCCGTGGCTGGAGACCATTTCCCCGCCTCGGTCGCGGTCAGTGGCGACCGACTGATCGCCGGAGTGGGCAGCAAAGACGACAACGGGACGGATACCGGAATGGCGTACCTTTTCACCCGAACAAGCGGTGTCTGGAGTGAATCTCGTGTGTTTGTTGCACCGGCCCCCGACCCTTCAGACGGCTTCGGTAACGAGGTGGACATCGATGGGAACACGCTCGCCATTTCGGCTGCCGGTGATGATGATTTGGCGACCAATTCCGGTGCCGTTTACATTTATGTTCACGACGGAACGGATTGGGGCCTGCAGCAAAAGCTGACAGCGGCCGATCCGTCGGCGACGCCCAATTTCGGTCGTGCGATTTCGATCGATGGCGATCTTCTCGCGATCGGAGCTGCGACGGACGATACACCGTCGAGCAATTCCGGATCTGCCTATGTCTTCTCGCGATCTGGAACGACCTGGACGCAGGACCAAAAGCTCGTTCCGTCAGACTCAAGTCTGAATGCCGAATTCGGACGGTCTATCGCTTTGAGCGGCACAACCCTGGTCGTTGGGGCGCATTATGATCGCGAACTCGACTACCGGGCAGGTGCGGCGTACGTGTTCACTTCGTCACAAGGAAGTTGGAGCGAACAGGAAAAGCTGCTTGCCGAAGATGGCGGAAGCGAGGATCAGTTTGGACGTGATGTCGCGTTCAGCGGAGATGCACTCATGGTCGGTGCGTTTGGAAATGACGACCACGGCACGGATTCTGGTTCGGTCTATCTGTTCCAACAATCGACACCGGTCGAGGGCGGGCAGATCGCTTCGGAAACTGGCAATGTTGCCATCACGGCGGCTTCGGTCGCACTCGAGGGGGCGGTGTCGGGGACTGCGACGCTCTCGATCAGTCCTAGCACACCGGGCGCGAGCATCGGCCTGGGGGGAGCCGCGGGGGATTTCAATTTGGATGATTCCGAACTGGGGAATTTGATCGATGGGTTTAATTCGATTCAGATTGGTGGAGCGGATTCGGGAGTCATCAATCTGCAAACCGTGACGGTCACCGACCATTTGACCATTACCGGTTCGACGATCAATGATGCACCCATTGGAACGGATGTCGACGCGCCCTCGCTGACGCTACAAGCGTCGGTTCAGCCCGGCCAGTCACCCGGTGTGCTCACAGTCAATGGGAATGTTTCCGTCGAAAATGATCGTCCCGTTGTGCTGGAGTTTGGAGGTTCGAGCCCCGGGACGACGGGTGGCGACCACGATCAAATCGATGCATCCGGCCGCGTCGATCTCGGTAACAACATCGGGCTTTCCATGGCCGCAGTGAATGGATATGTCCCCAGTGGATTCCACGAATTTGTAATCATTCGCCGCAGCGGAGGCGCGGGAACATTTGCCGGTCTCCCGGAAGGCTCCACGATAAATGATTTCCTTGGGACCCCCGGCGTCGATGCGACGATCTCGTACCTCGGCGGAGATGGTGATGACATCGTTCTGACAATTGGCACGCCGACAATCGCACTTTCGGTGGAACCTGCCACGTTTGCCGAAACCGCAGGTGCGAATGCCGCTGTTTTGACCATTTCACGCAATACAGTCACGACCGATGCACTGACGGTCAATTTGTCCAGTGGTGATACCAGTGAAGTGACGATTCCGGCGACGGTCACAATTCCCGCCGGTCAGATTTCGCAAACCGTTTCGATCACCGCCATCGACGACCAAATCGTTGACGGGACTCAATCGTTGACGATTACCGCTGATGCCCCGGGATTTGCTTCCGCAAACATTGATGTTTCCGTTACGGATAACGAGCAAGCAGCAGTGCTCGTCTCACCGTTTGCAGGGCTGACCACGTCCGAAGGTGGAGGTGCGGCGGAGTTCTCCGTCGTCCTCAGTTCGGCGCCGTCAGCAGATGTTTCTTTTCGGTTGGTCAGCAGCAATTCAACTGAAGGCACCATTTCAACGGGGCTGATCACGTTCACGCCCGAAAACTGGAATATTGCTCAATTCGTTGAAATCGTTGGGCAAGATGATGCCATCGTCGACGGAGATGTTGGCTACACCATCATCACTGGCAGTACCGTGAGCGATGATCCAAACTACAGTGGCATCAACCCGACGGATGTTTTGGTCACCAATGTCGACAACGATGTTCTCGCTCTTTCACTTGAAGTTTCCCCGACGAGTTTTTCGGAGTCTGGAGGGACAGCAACGGGCACGATCACTCGAAACGACGCCGACTTGTCGTCGCCGCTCGTGGTCACTTTGGCATCGAATGATACCAGTGAAGCAATGGTGCCTTCGATGGTTAGCATCGAGGTCAATGCCGCCTCGGCAACGTTCGTCATTCAAAGTGTAGACGATCAGATCGTTGACGGAACGCAGACGGCAACCATCACAGCGATGGCAAGCGGCTACATCAACGGCGACGCCGGTGTCGACGTCCTTGATGATGATATTCCCGCCCTGGCTCTGATGATCGATCCGACCGGACTCTCAGAAGCCGGTGGTACATCGACGGGAACCGTCACCCGCAACGACGGTGATCTCTCGTCACCACTGGTGGTCACTTTGGCATCGAATGACACATCCGAGGCGACGGTGCCGGCGACGGTCACGATTGCAGCAAATGCCACTTCGGCGGCATTTGCAATCACCGGTGTGGACGATGCGATCGTCGATGGAACGCAAACCGCGACGATCACGGCGACGGCCGACGGCTATGCTAGCGCTGATGCTTCCGTCGACGTGACCGATGACGACGCTCTCAGTTTGACGCTGACGATCGACCCGGCGAGCATCTCCGAAGCGGACGGAATGGCAACCGGTACGGTCACCCGCAACGACGGCGACCTCTCGTCGGTGCTGGTGGTCACACTTGCATCGAATGACACGACTGAAGCGACGGTGCCAGCGACGGTCACGATTGATGCCAACGCAAATTCGGCCACATTCACCATCACCGGTGTGGATGACGCGATCGTCGATGGAACGCAAACCGCAACGGTCACCGCGACGGCTGATGGCTATGCTGCCGCTGATGCTTCCGTCGACGTGACCGATGACGACGCTCTCAGTTTGACGCTGACGATCGACCCGGCGAGCATTTCCGAAGCGGACGGAACGGCAACCGGCATGGTCACCCGCAACGACGGCGACCTCTCGTCGGTGCTGGTGGTCACACTTGCATCGAGTGACACGACTGAAGCGACCGTTCCTGCGACGGTCACGATTGATGCCAACGCAAATTCGGCCACCTTCACCATCACCGGTGTGGATGACGCGATCGTCGATGGAACGCAAACCGCGACGATCACGGCGACGGCCGACGGCTATGCTAGTGCTGATGCTTCCGTTGACGTGGCCGATGACGACGCTCTCAGTTTGACGCTGACGATCGACCCGGCGAGCATTTCCGAAGCGGACGGAACGGCAACCGGTACGGTCACCCGCAACGACGGTGATCTCGCGTCGCCACTGGTGGTCACTCTGGCATCGAACGACACATCCGAAGCGACGGTGCCGGCGACGGTCAGGATTGATGCCAACGCAAATTCGGCGACGTTCACCATTACCGGTGTGGACGATGCGATCGTCGATGGAACGCAAACCGCAACGGTCACCGCGACGGCTGATGGCTATGCTGCCGCTGATGCTTCCGTCGACGTGACCGATGACGACGCTCTCAGTTTGACGCTGACGATCGACCCGGCGAGCATTTCCGAAGCGGACGGAACGGCAACCGGTACGGTCACCCGCAACGACGGTGATCTCGCGTCGCCACTGGTGGTCACACTTGCATCGAATGACACGACTGAAGCGACCGTTCCTGCGACGGTCACGATTGATGCCAACGCAAATTCGGCCACCTTCACCATCACCGGTGTGGATGACGCGATCGTCGATGGAACGCAAACCGCGACGATCACGGCGACGGCCGACGGCTATGCTAGTGCTGATGCTTCCGTTGACGTGACCGACGACGACGTTCTCAGTTTGACGCTGACGATGGACCCGGCGAGCATTTCCGAAGCGGACGGAACGGCAACCGGTACGGTCACCCGCAACGACGGTGATCTCGCGTCGCCACTGGTGGTCACACTTGCATCGAATGACACGACTGAAGCGACCGTTCCTGCGACGGTCACGATTGATGCCAACGCAAATTCGGCCACCTTCACCATCACCGGTGTGGATGACGCGATCGTCGATGGAACGCAAACCGCGACGATCACGGCGACGGCCGACGGCTATGCTAGNGCTGATGCTTCCGTTGACGTGACCGACGACGACGTTCTCAGTTTGACGCTGACGATCGACCCGGCGAGCATTTCCGAAGCGGACGGAACGGCAACCGGTACGGTCACCCGCAACGACGGTGATCTCGCGTCGCCACTGGTGGTCACTCTGGCATCGAACGACACATCCGAAGCGACGGTGCCGGCGACGGTCAGGATTGATGCCAACGCAAATTCGGCGACGTTCACCATTACCGGTGTGGACGATGCGATCGTCGATGGAACGCAAACCGCAACGGTCACCGCGACGGCTGATGGCTATGCTGCCGCTGATGCTTCCGTCGACGTGACCGATGACGACGCTCTCAGTTTGACGCTGACGATCGACCCGGCGAGCATTTCCGAAGCGGACGGAACGGCAACCGGTACGGTCACCCGCAACGACGGCGACCTCTCGTCGGTGCTGGTGGTCACACTTGCATCGAATGACACGACTGAAGCGACGGTGCCGGCGACGGTCACGATTGATGCCAACGCAAATTCGGCCACCTTCACCATCACCGGTGTGGATGACGCGATCGTCGATGGAACGCAAACCGCGACGATCACCGCGACGGCTGATGGCTATGCTTCCGCTGACGCTTCCGTCGACGTGACCGACGATGACGGAGGAGGGAATTCTGCCCCGGAAATCCTTTCACTTGAGCTTTCAAACGATGCCAAAAGACAAGCCGGCTTCGGTGAGTTGACGCTTTCCGGTCTGTTTCAGGACCGTGATGCCGGCGACACGCACAGTGTTCTGGTCGACTGGGGGGATGGCCATTCGGCAACCTTGTCGGATGAATCGGTTGATCAGATCATTGACTCGTTTGAAGCGGTTCACGTCTATGATCGTAGCGGGGTCTTCGTGATCACCGTTTCAGTCGAAGACCAGTCGGGGGCAGCGGACACGAAGTCAATTACATCATACGTTGCCGGCGTTCGTGTTACCGAAGAAGGCGTTTTGGAAATCATTGGGACTGATGGTAAAGACCGCGTGAACCTGACGCAGAATAGCGGGCGACGTTCATCGGGAAGCTATCAATTGCGAGCAAAACTGAACTTGGGTAGCAGTCAACAACGGTACGACATGGAATTGGACGACCTGCAAGGCGTGTTCGTCGTGCTTCTGGCAGGAGACGATCGTGTTAAGATAGGTTCACGCGTCGGATTGGATGTGACGGTCTATGCAGGAGACGGTAAGGATGTGATTCATACCGGTGCAGGAAACGATTTTGTTTTCGGCGAAGCTGGAGATGATGTAGTGCATACCAGTAGTGGAAATGATGCTGTCGTTGGAGGTCCTGGAAACGACGTCCTCGATGGAGGGCTTGGTCACAATTTGTTGATCGGTGGACAAGGATCTGACAAGTTGCACAACCGCAATGATCGTCTTTCTGATTTGTTGATCGCTGGCTCGACAGTCTACGACAATGACGTTGCTTCCCTGCGGCAGATCCTCAATCAAATGTGGGTCGCACGGATCGAAGATGGTCATCCTCTGGAAGACATTGTCGAGGATTTGGCCTCATCGGTTCTCGCGCCGGGAAACACTGTTTTTAGCGATGAATCGATTGATCATGTAAACACCAGAAACAAATCTTCTGACGCGATCTTTGCGACTATCGCGGCAAACGACTCCGAATCAGATGATGTAGAGTTCGGCACTGACGATCTGGTTGTCGAGCTTGGACCGCTGGCGTAGCGTCGGGGTTCGGGTTTCTTGAAGGCAATCTCTGTGCGCTAAACATCGGAATTCACCTGATTTGCCGGCGCGTACGATTGGTCAGGCAGGTGGTTATGCCGGCGAGAACCAGAGTCGGTCCGGCTCGTAACGCCATCGAGGGCATTGCAATAACGGTCTGCAACAGCAGCACCGCCAGCATGACGACGCTGCCTACGGTAAAGATGCGTGCGCCGATCTTCGTGATCCCGTTGACGTTTTGCCCATTGCCTAGTTCTCGTGCCAAGAAGATGCTGATCATGCCGAGCACGATGCTGTAACTGTGTGTCATGCGTGTCAGCCGACGCGGTAAGTTGTTGTAGCCTCCCATGAACTCCGGCGTCGGAAAGGGGCCATCAAAGGCATACAGCCCGATCAACATCCCCACCGATGTCGATGCGGCGATCAATAACCAACCCCAACGTTCCAACAGGCCACCCTGTTTGAACGCAAACACACATCCCAGGTACACGCCGACCACGACCGCGGTCGACGGGATGGCCAACAAGTATTTCACATGCATGCTGGTGAAGCAGGCGAGGGCCAAGATCAATGGCATGCCGACAGCTCCGGTCGCCAGGCTGATTCCGCCCAGTCGAGCTTTGCCGCGATCGGTGCCGGCGCGGCGGGCGATTCCGTAGTACAGCAGGGTCAACACCGACAACGCAATTGCCGCCACCCGTGCCAGACGCAACATCCGCAAGCGGACACCGTCTTCACTGCCGAATTGCTCCAGAATCCAGGCCTCGGGCAAGATCGGACGCAGGCCCGCCATGAAGTCCATCAGCATCCCGAAGCAGGCCACCGGAAGGATCATTCTGATTTGGCGGGCGTAGACACCCGTCGGACCGACCCCCAACAAGAATGCGAAGCCGCTGAAGTTGACCAGGCTGCCGACCAGCACCAGAGCGTGAAACGCCGGTTGCCAGAGCGCGAGTGCATATCCGGCGCTGTAGCTGGCGGCTCCCACCGCGGTCAGCGACGCGGCGATCTTCCGCGACCGGTGATTGAACGCGGACGTTGCCAACAGATGCGCCATCGCAAGCTGCAAGAACGCCATCGCGATCACCACGCCGTGAGCGTGGCGGATCGCCAAGCGGACGCCGACGTCCGCATCGTTGGAATCAGCCGCGCTCAGTAACCAGGGATCCAATGCCGCCGCCAACGCCAAACCGATCAACAGCGTCGTCCACCCCAGCAAGCGGTTCAGCTTGCCCACCGCGACAAAGCTGGCATCGTTCGCTAGTGTCATGGTTTCGACGCTCCGACGGTTTGTACACTCCACGCTCTGGCGAGCGGAGCTACGGCGGCCCGTCGAAGCTCGGTCAGGCTATCGGCAGTTGGTCGTTGCGTTTGTGACGGCGAGAATACAGGTAGTACTGTGCGAATTGATTTCGCCGCCATTGCGTGAAGTCCTCGCAGTAAAGTCGTTCGGCGAGTTCATGAAACCCCTGCCGAAGCTGGCTGACCGACATCGGCGTCGGCTGGTAGTTCAAATCAAACAACGTGCACCGCTCCCAGGCGCCGGGGTACAGCAAGCGATTGTCTTTTTCCAGACGCCGATAAAGCGGTGTTCCCGGGAACGGTGTTTGATAGGTGATTTGGACGTCGTAAAGCTTGGCTTGCTCGGCAAAGTCGTACACGGCGTCAAAGATTTCCGGGCCGTGCCCGTCCAGGCCGAGGATGAAGCAGCCGTTGACGCGGATACCGTTGCTTTGAATCCGCTCGATCGCCTCGATGTAGTGTGGCCATTGTCGACGTTTCCAATCGTTTTTCAATTCGATCCCTTTTAACCCCGGCAGGATCGGACTTTCCAGACCGATCAACACTTCGGCACAGCCGCTGTCACGCATCATCCGCAACAGTTCTTCGTCTTCGTGTACCGACAGATCCGTTTCGGCGAACCACTTCACACGACGCTGCTTTAATTGTGGTAGCAGCTCTTTCCAATACGCCCGATGGATGAACGAGTTGTCATCGGCAAACTCGATAAACGGACGTGGCCAGATTTCGCAGATGCGATCGATTTCAGCGAGCACCTTCTTGAGGGGCTTTTGTTTGTACCGTCGCGTCAGCAAGATGCTCGATGCGCAGAACTCACAACTCCGCGGGCAGCCACGGCTGGTTTGCACGGTCAGCCGATTGTACTTGGAGATGTCCAGCAGTTCGTACGCCGGCATCGGTGCCTCGGTGAGGTTGAATTCCGCGCCCTCAAAGGAACTGTAGCGGCGTCGCAATCGGCCTGATCGGGCGTCGCGAAGCACATCCAGCCAGACCACTTCGCCTTCACCGACGACCACCGCGTCGCTGTGCCGGAGCGCTTCGTCGGGCAGTGACGTCACGTGCAATCCTCCGAGTACGACGGGGATCCCGAGTGCGCGGTACTGGTCGGCCAGCGTATAGGCTTCCTTGATTTGGGCGGTGAAGCTGGAGATGGCCACCAGGTCAAAGTTTTGTGGCAGCGGGTCGAGCTGTTTCAGGTCTTGGACTTCGAAGTACTCGATCGAATCCTCGGCCGGGGTCATGCCGGCCAGCGTCAGGAGTCCCAGGCTGGGAAGCGACGCAATCGTTTCACTTCGTTCGACGAAGCCGGGCAGCGTCAGCCCTTTGCGGAGCAGTTCCTGATCGCAGCAGCGAATACCACTCATCGCGATCAAACCGATTTTCATGATGGTGCTCCTGTAGGCGTTGTCCGAGTTAGGAATCAGAGAGGGGATGCCAGACGCGACGCGTAAGCGCGGCGCACCCTCGCGGTTACGAGGTCTTCGCTGGCGTTCTGTATTACCTTTCGCGCCAGAGCGTGGATTTCCGACGCATTCCACGCGCTGGCGAGCGTGAAATGCGTCATTGTCTCGCTAGTTCTGTTCAAGCAGTGACTTAAGTTTCTCCATGGATTGGTGTCCCCGTTCTCGAGCGCCGGCCAGCAATTCCTCCAAGCCGTCTTGGTCGGCGAGTTCGGCCGGGATCTCGGCTTCAACGTCCACCGTCAATCGGGTGCCGTTGCCGTCGGGTTCGGCGTTGTAGCTGAATTGACTTTTGATGCCGCCCTCGGTCGCAAACGAATAACGGCGCCCGGGGGCATAATGGACCGTGCGAGCGGTTCCCGTGAATTCATGTCCGAGTAGATCCCATTTCCAATCCCAGCTCTTGGTGACTTGACCCGGTTCGCCTCGGATGTTGGAAACGCTTTTCAGCGATTGCAGGTACTTCAGGCGGTTGCGAAGGTCGGCGATAAAGCGGATCACATCCTCTGGGTCGCGATCGATCGAGACAGAAACCTGGAGATTCTGTTTGGACATTTCCGGTGCTCCTTGGAAAAGGGGAGTTCGTCCGAACGAGTTTTGCGCCGTTGGGGAAGACGACGGGCAAACCCGATTCTAACGCGCCCCGGTGACAGAGAGCCCGCCGGTGGACCGACGCTGCGCCGCGATCAGGCAAGTTTGGCGAGCATTCCGTCCCAGCTTGGTTTTCGATTGGGCTGGACAGTCGCCGTCCTCTCCGAGGTCGGCGCGGGGCAAAGCTTCGCTTTTTCATGCACGCCGAGTTCGGAGAACACGGCGACTTTCGGAACGCATTGGAAACCTGCAAATCCAGCTGCGGTGAATTACTGGTGTTTCGCCAACGTTAGATATTGGGGTTGGGCTGCGAAGCGGTGACCGGAGATCGCCTAAAGGCTAGACACCAACACTTGTGTCAGTGCCGCTTGGTTCAGAAACGGGCAGCGGGCAAAACGATGGGGGCAAAACAATTGTTGACTGAAATCGTTTTGCCGCCTCTTCCCGGATCGGCCGAGTGAATGGGGGTAAGAAGATTTCTGGGGTAAGAAGATTAGCAGCTGCTTGAGTTGCCTTGGTGTGGTGTTTGTACTTCGGCTGAACGGCAAAAGAGATCGCTTGGAAATATTTACGATTGCGAGGAATTTCAGTGGTTGGAGCGTTTTTGGAAGCCCGGTTTCCGCTCGCTGCTGACCTGGTCGTGGCGGATGGCTTGGCCTTTGCTTGGGAATGAGTCCAGGGCTTGTTGCATGATCTTTCGCGCGGCTTGCGTTTCGGCGTCTGCGTCGTCGGTTGGCAGTGGCGATTTCTCCATCACATCGTCGAGGGTGTCGTACAAGTCGCCGTTGTCATAAAGCTTGTATCGCTTGTCACGGGCGTAGCGGACTTCGTAGTGATTGTATTTGTTGTCCAGCTTGGCGGCATAGGGGCGCGGAAAATAATAACCGTAGATCCACTCGCGTTTCTCCCCGGGTTGGCCCAGGCATTGCGGCCAGAAACTGATCCCGTCGCCGTCTTTGATCGCCTTCGGCGGCAGACCCGCCGCCTGGACGATGGTCGGAAAGAAATCGGAAAACGCGATCAGGTCCTCGTTGACTTGTCCCGGCGGGATGACTCCGGGCAGATTGACCACCAGGGGCACGTGCGTGCCGTAGTCGTGGGTGTAACCCTTGCCGCCTTTGATCGTGTTGCCGTCGAGCTCGGATGACAGCACGGCGTTGGTGCCGTTGTCGCCCGTGAAGATCACCAGTGTGTTGTCGCGTTTGCCGCTGGCTTTGAGCGCATCGACCAGGCGGCCGACGCACTTGTCCATGTACGCGACCATGTCGACGTAGTTCTGTTTCTGTCGTTTGGCCGTCCGCTTCGCCTTGTCGACTCGTTTGCCGCCGTCACTGTCCGGCGTGGGCACGAACGGATCGTGGACCAGGATCATCGGGTAATAAGCGAGAAATGGCTTGTCGCTTTTTGCGGTCATGAAGTCGATCAGGAAATCGGTCATCATGTCGGGACCGAACGTGTGGTCCGGTAGGTCCAGCAGTTTGCCGTTTTGGACAAAGGAGGGTTTCCAATAACGTTCTCTCGCTCCGCCGGGAATGTTCCACAAACACCAGGTGTCGAAACCCGCCTCGCCGGGCGTGATGCCCTTGCCGGCTTGCATGGTTTGCAATTGCCACTTGCCGGCCACGGCCGTGCGGTAGCCATGGGTTTGAAAATGGTTCGCGAACGTCGGTTCGCCGGCCGGGTAAATGCCGAAGTCCTGGTAATTGAAGACATTGCTTTTACCGGACATCAAATTGACGCGCGTCGGCGTGCACAGCGGCGTCGAGTGGGCGTTGGTGAACCGGATGCCCTGACGTGCGAGCGCATCGACCCGCGGCGTGTCGTATTCCTTGCTGCCGTAGCTGCTGAAACATTCAAAGCCGACATCGTCGGCCATGATCAACAACACATTCAGCGGGCGGTCCGATGCAGCGACAGGCTCGGTCGCACAGGAAGACGCCGCTACCCATGCGGCCCACAGGACGATGCCCGGCAATACCGTTCGAATGTACATGCTCTCTCCTTGGTGAAGACCAAATGCAATTTGATAACTAATAACGCATCTCGACAATGTCAAACTTTGGGACGGAGTTTGTTGACAGGGAGGGCTGGGCCCCGCGACGACCGCACCAAAATTAGGCTGCAAACGGCAGCTTTTCGACAAAAGCGGTGTTCCAGCCAGCGATTTGGCGTTTCCGCCGAAGACTCTTCTTCGCAGCGTCTCGGTTCAGAAACGCTGTGACGAACCGGCATGTGAGGCTCATCTTCGATTCAGCGTTCTTGGTTCGAAGTCGACTCGAATCCTGGTGATACACGGGATCGAGAACCCAGTGCATGCTTACGAGCATCAGTTATACTGGCGCAGCGATCGGAAATCTTAGCTACGGCTGGGACGACAACAAAAACAAGGCCAGTGAGAGCATCACCGGAACGATGAGCGGCTATGACGACGAAGATCGTCTGATCAATTGGGAACGCGACGACACCAACCTCGACGAATCCTGGGGGCTGTCGCTTTTCGGCGACTGGGACACTTTTGCCGAGAACACCAGCACTCAATCGCGAGTCCACGGTGACGCCCACGAAATCATCTCGGCGGCCAGTCAATCGGTCACCCACGACGTCAAGGGTAACATGACATTGATCCCGGCGGTCCTCCGTCCCGGCAGCGATCCATTGGCACTCTCGTGGGACCTCGACAATCGCCTTGTTTCGGCAGATGTCGACAACGACAGCACCGACGACGTGTTCTATCAGTGGGACGCACTCGGTCGCCGAGTCGCGCGCGACGATGGCACGACGATCAGCGTCTATGTCCAAAATGGCCAACAAACCGTCGCCGACTACACCTCAGCAACCGCGGCAACCAACCCCACCTACAACCACGTCTGCGCCAGCGACATCGCCGAACCCGTCGTACGTGACGGCACCGGCGGACTGCGTTACTACGTTCGCGGCCAACAGTACAGCATCACCGCGCTGACCGATTCGAGCGGGACGATCAAGGAAAGGTACGCTTACGATGCGTATGGTACGCCGACGATCACCGATGCATCGGGCACGGCACGAACGACAACGTCCGAAGGAATTCGTTATCTCTACACGGGGCGTGAGTATGACGACGTTCTTGACCTGTACCACTACCGCGCCCGCATGTACGACTCGACGGCGGGCCGATTCTGCTCCAGAGACCCTATTAGTTTTGATGGGAGTCGCTGGAACTTGTTCGAATACTGTGGTTGTTCTCCTGTCCTTCGCGTAGATCCTCGCGGGGAACGTTGGCAGACTTGGGTACTTACATGTGGAAACTGCGCCGCGGTACTTGGTCCAGGGGCACTGACCTGCATGGGTGCGAACGAGACATTTGATGACAGCTGGGAAGAGTGCATGACGTACTATGTAGGTAATTTGCCTTGGATCCATCGGCAAGCCGCAAAGGTGGCATGTGCTGGCTGTGTAATTCGCATCATTGGTCCACCGGTATATCGATGGGTACTCAGAAACGCCAGTTCCCCCTGCAATAACACATGGGAACAAATAGCAGTTCGCAGCGAAAGAGTCATAAGATTTTCACAGTTGATCAGATGACTTTAAAACCCCCAAAATTGCAGAGTAGTGACAGCCTTCTATCCTTGGTTTTGATTGGTGTGTTTTTCACATTGGTGACTATTGCCTCCCCGTTCAAACATGATCTAGCGGATCGTTGCTTCACGTACTTTGGGCTTTTTGCATCGTGTTACTTTGGGGTGGTATCTGCGGGAAGGCTTCTACCACGAGCGGCACGTTGGTGTCAGATTGAATTTATCGTTTTGCCAATTTGTGCGCTTCCCGCGTTCGTCGCATATGAGTTGATCTCAGGTGCCTATCCGTGGAATCAGATTTTTGTTTACGTCGGATTTTTCTGGTTGACGATTTTGATCGTGGCACTAGCAAGCATTTGCTTTCGCTCTTGCTCCCCCACACAATCAAAAGATTCATCTACGGAAGAGAATAAGGGTCAGAAGCCGAATTGGCAGGATAGTTAGTCTAGCAGCTACTCTCTTTAGACGCGCGGCGGAGGATGAAAAGGGGAAGGGAGGTGAATGGCACGGGCATAATCCTAAGCTGCTGTGGCGTAACGGTTTTGGCTTTACCGAATCTAATGGGGCAGAACCGAATCTAATGGGTCGGGCCTCTTAGATGAATCGGTCGAGGGATCAGCTTCCTAAAACACGAGACTAGACGCGAACAGCTTGGCGTGCACGATGCTCGCCACTGCCTTCGGCACGATGCCGCCACGATGGCGACCGTCCCACTTGGCGTCAGGCGTTGGACTCGGGCATGAGAAAGAGCGAAGCGCAAAGCGACCATGGACGTCGCGTCTGAAAGCCCGCCGGTGGCAGGGATGCCAGTCGAACACGATGTGCCATGGAAGCGGCGAGAAGAAAGAGGAGGAGTTGGGAGTGGGCGAGTTGGGAGCGAAGAGAAAGAGTGTGTCGTGGACAAGATGCCGTGATGGCATGAGCGTGTTCGACCGTAGCGAGGGAGGGATCGACCGAGCGGAGCCGGCGGTGTCTCCGGCGCGGCCAACGTCAACGCGAAGGATGAGCGGGGACGAAAGCGTACGAAGCCAGTGAAGAGAAGAGGAGACAAGGAGAAAGCAGAGGAGCAAGACAGCTCAGTTGATCGTAGGTAAGCGACGCCCGCCGGGACCGAGGCAGGATGCCGATAAGAACAGGCGGAGCCAGGATGGCGGAGCTCGTTATCTAGATGGGCGTAAGTGACCGCGACGAGCTGTAAGCGACGTAAGCCGGGAACGAGCCGATCGGTAAACCATCAACCGACAGCTTGTCTGTTCGGCCAAAGCCCTTTGCGAATCCCCGACAGGCTCCCCGGCTGTCGCGGGCGTGGCGTCCGAACCGTTGGTGTCCAGCCTTCAGGCGCCTCTTCACGACGCCTCCGGCGCTCGAACGTCCGGACAAGGATCGGCTAAAGCCTAGACACCAACTTCGACGCACGAAGCCACTTCTCTCTTCTACGTTTTTTGGCTTTCGCCGATTTCGGACTGATGCCGTCACCCGTGACCCTCCGGTGGCAGTCCGAGAGAAGGCGAGAGACGAAAAACCAAAGTGCGATCGCTAACACCAAGTGCGTTGACTTTAACGGTTGATGGCGAAGCGTTTTTCTACTTTTGCAGCGGTTGGCGGATTGCCCTGTTGACAACCAGGCGGAGCTGTCGCGTCATCGAGGTGCTCCCTGCTCTCGGGCTCATTGACCTTGATCACCACCGCCACCGATCAAGGCCGCCGCTATCGATGACAACCGAGGGACACGCAGCGCAGCCGGCCAGATCGCCAAGGCCACGCGACTCCGCTGGCGTGGATCTTTCCCCCGCGACCGCGCAGTCGCAAAGTTCCCAACTCAAGGTCAACCCGATGGCTTCGACGTTACAAACCCAAGTTCAAAGCGACATCGCTCACCTTCAAGCCGCTTCCGATTCACGCAGGTCGTTGCACCACAACGACCTAACCGCTCTGGCGTCAAACCTGATGCCAATACTTCGCAATGCCCGATTAATCAGAGCCTGGCCATAGGCGCATCGACGCGTCAGTGATGCCGCGTTCTTTGGTCGAGTGTCGTTCACGCGGCCGCTTCCACCCCGTCCGCTGATCCGGGATACCGGTGTGCGCGGACACAACCCCAAGGAAATTCAAAACGATGTCCAATTCACCTACTCGCTCGGTCCTGCTATCCCGTTACTTCACCCACTTGCGAATGAACAACTGGTCCCCGATGGCGATCTCCCGTCGCGATTACGCTCTTGGCAAGTTTATCGTCTGGTGCAGCGATCGCGGCATCGACAACGTCGCAGAGATCACAACCGAGGCGTTGTCCGCGTATCGTCGTTGGCTTTACCATCATCACAGCGTGAAGTCCACAACCGCACTCACTCGGGTGCGGGAGATCGCGAACCGGGCACGTAATGATCATCGGCCCCTGATCGATTAGAATATGCGGTTGCTCTTTCGCACGCTCCGTTCAGACAATCCCCCAAGGCCCATCGATGGAACCACATCAACTCACCGAAGCTGCGCTGTCACTTCCCGAACCTCAGAGAATCGAGTTGGCGGCTTCACTCATTTATAGTCTGGAACCGACGCCAGACCCAAACGCCGATGCTGCTTGGGCAGATGAGATCAACCGTCGACTAATTTCAATTGACGAGGGGAAGGTTAGCCTGCTTCCATCAGAAGACGTGCTGGCAGAAATGAAACAACGTCGAAATGGCTGAGTTGCCAACTAAATTTCACCCTGACGCGCGACTTGAAGCACTCGCGGCGCACGATCATTACGCCGAAAAAAGCAGTGTACTTGGTGAAGCGTTTGAAACCGAGTTGTCCAAGGCAATTGAAGCCATCAGTGCTAACCCGGAAATGTGGGCAAGTTATCTCTTTGGGACTCAGCGATATCTAATGCGCCGATTCCCGTTCGTTGTCGTGTATCGACGACGGAGCGAATCCATAGAGATCATCGCGGTTGCCCATGGTCACCAAAAGCCTGGCTACTGGAATAAACGATCGTAGCGACTCCGGCGACCCATCGGGGCACACGAAGCTTTTTCCGTACAGGGCGACATTGCGCAGGCTGTGATTGCACTGCAATGGTAGGATTCCCGTCGACTGAAACCCGTCGGTGACAGGATGTCAGTCGAAGAACGATGGCAGGAAGCGGGGAGAAAGAGGGGGAGTTGGGAGTGGGGGAGAATGGGGAGATTGTGTGGGTTTGCCCATAGCGGTGGTGCGATCGTCTGGGATTTCGCCTGCTAATCTTACTGCGCGTCGGCGATGTAACGGCGTTGGTGGTCCATCAGTTCGCCCAGTTCTTCCATGGTTTCACAGGTGCATTGGAAGGTGCACAGCAACATCTCGTCGGTCGAATCCTCGCCCCAGCGGACGGTCACCGGCGGCGAGTTCGGGTTGAGCGGGTTGTCCGACGAATTGTCAAACCAGGCGTCGACGATGATCTGGGTGCCTGCGGGCAGAACGATCGGTTTGGCAAATGAATACTGTCCTTGCCAATTAAAGTCCCAGTCTTTGATCCACAGCAGCGGTTTGCTGCGGCCATCGGGGGCTTTTGCCCAGACCTTCACTTCGCTGCCGAGCATGTGCATGTGGGGGACCAGATCCAGAAACATCGTCTGGACCGGTAGGGTGTACGTTGCCCGCTGGTGGTGGTGAGAGGCTCCCGCAGGAATCTCGATGTCCTTGTTGCCCACCTGGACTTCGACGACCAGCTGCCGGGCCGATCGGTGGGCAAAGTAAAGCCCGATCTTGGAGCGGTCCCGCTCGGTTTTTCCCGTCGTCACGTAGTGGATTTCCGCGACGATGTCGCTGCCCTTGTGTACCAGCCGCCCCATTCCCCGGGGCAATTTGCGTGGCGTCATCCCTGGAAACCAACTGGTCAATGTGCCTTGTGATTCAAATTGTGGCCCGCCGAAACCGGAGTACCCAGGTTCCGGGTCGGCTTCATCGAGTTTTCGTCCGGCTCGCCGCGTATCCAAATAAAAACTCGCGTGATGAACCGCCTGCGGCGTACCGGGGTGAAAGTCGATGGCGGTGATCAACCGGTCGTCGCTCAGTCGCGAGGGAATAACAAAGTACTGGCGGATGTCGGGACCGCTGGCGGGAACGGTGAACACGTCCTGCATCTCCAGGATCAAATCCGGTTCGCCCAACTTCCATCCTTTGACGTGCTGGATCGGGGGCGGCAGGTCGGCCGGATCGCCTTGGGGTTTGCCCGATTCGACCCAAGTCTCGATCAGATCGATCTGGTGGTCGCTCAGCCGCATCTCGTCGCGTAGCCGTGTGAATCCCGGCGCGGGTTTCCACGGCGGCATGTAACGGTCTCGAGTGACCTCCACGATTTGATTGGCGTGGCCGCTGACGTCGTCGTAGGTCAACAGCGGAAACGGCGCCGACTGGTTTTCCCGGTGACACGACGAGCAATACGTCTGGATGATCGGCGCGATGTCGCGGGTGTAGGTGACGCTGCCCTTGAGCGTCTTGTTCGGCGGCTGCTCCAACCGGCAGCCGATCGGCTCGGTCGAGGCAACGAGGATCGGTGTGCCCTCGATGGCCGAACGGATCGCGTCGTCCAGGTACTCCGCTTCCGCGGTTTCCTTTTTGCGTCCCAGCTGCACGTAGCGGTCGTCGATGGCACCGCTGTAGATGACGCGGCTGTGATGGTCGAGCACAAAGGCTTGGGGCGTGTGCGTCGGCGCGAGTGCCAATCGCAATTCACCGGAGCCATCAAACAAAACGGGAAAGCGAACCTTGTAGGTCTCGCTGTGGGTGATTGCGTCGGCACGCGTCACCGACGGATCGGAAACCACTCCGTAGAACTCCACGCCGCTACGGCGGTACCGCGACGACAGCTCATTGAGCTGTGGCAGATAACCGTTGCTGATCGGGCATTGTGTCGACATAAAGGTGACGACGACGGCTTTGGTGTCACCCCGTTCGCCCAACCGCCGGAGCCGTCCGTCCAGGTCGATGCCTTTGAGCTGGCCGACTGATCGCGGGTCCCCGGCGCTGGCCGATCCGCAGCCAACGCCGCCCAGCAGACAAACCGTCGCCAGTGTTGCGACGACCGCCGCTGGAAAACGAGCAAAACCGACCGATCCGTTCGTTGCGTGGACGATGGCTGACATTCCGTTTGAAAAGTGCCCCGGGGTGCCGATTCGACGAGTCGAAACGACGCACCGGGTAAGAAGAGGGGGTAAGCGCACTATACGCTTTCCCCGGGGGCACTCGCAACAATTTCGCGCCCGGATGTTCCGTCGATCTCTCGATTGAGGTTGCCGAAAATAGGTAAGAAGATTTCGGGGGTAAGAAAATGGTGGAATGCAGGATCAAACCGGGTCAGCCAATTTTCCTACCTTCAAAATCTTCCTACCTCTCTTTCTAGCCAGCGTAGCCTGCCGAGCCTGGGGAGGGATGGCAGAATGATGGGGGGCAGAATGATGGGGGGCGTGTCGGCTGTCGGCGAACGGTGCCCCGGCAAAAACTGGATTGAACAGGTCCCGCATCAACAGGCGGGAAGCCTGTCCCACGTTAGGCGGTGGCGAAATTGCGGTGCACAAGTGAGTAGACACAGGGGACAAGGACCAGTGTCAGGATGGTGCTAGCAATCATGCCGCCCATCAGGGCTCGGGCCAGCGGGATCATCGCCTCGTTGCCCGGTGCCAGCTGGAACGACAGCGGCAACATCGATGCGACCAGCGTCAGCGACGTCATCAAGATCGGTCGCAGCCGGACGCCGGCTGCCGAAAGCGCCGCATCGTGGGGCGACAGGCCATCGGCGCGACGGCGGTTGGCGAATTCGACCAACAGGATCGAGTTGTTCACCACGACGCCGATCATCATCAACGTCCCCATCAATGATTGGATGTTGATCGTCGTTCCGGTCAGGTACAGCACCAGCAACACGCCGCCGATGCCCAAGGGGACCGCCAGCATGATGATCAGCGGATCGGTGAACGAACGGAACTGAGCCATCAGCACCAGGTAAACCAACAACGTCGCGACCGCCAAACCGACTCCCAACAGGTTCATCCCGGACCGCATTTTCTCAACCGGTCCGCGGAGCGCCACACCGACGCCGTTTTCGAATTCCATCTCCGCCAGCACTGCTTCGATGTCTGCGGCGACCGAACCGATGTCGCGGCCGGAAACGTTGACGTGGACGTCGTTGACGCGGGAGATGTTGTAGTGGGCGATCTCGCCGGGAATGTTGACGCGTTTGACTGTGGCGACGTTGGACAGCGGAATCGTGATCGGCCCGCTGGGGGCATTGAGCGACAGCGGGATGTTGCGAATTTCATCCAACGACTCGAAGGTGTTGCTCTCGTATTGCACGCCCATGAAGAAGTCGACGCCGGTTTTTGGGTCGATCCAAATCGTCGGCGCATAACCGACACTCGACCCGAGTGCGGTCAACACCGTCTGGGCGACTTCTTCCTGGTCCAGTCCCAAGTACTTGGCGCGGGTTCGATCGACTTGCACATCGAACTGCGGGTAGTCCAGCGATTGTGCGATTTGGACGTCTTCGGTGCCCGCGATCGGACGGATGGCCTGGACGATCTGCTCGGCGGCGTCGCGGCATTGTCCCAGCGTGCCGGCGGAGACTTGGACGCTGATCGGTGTCGGCACCCCTTCGTTGAGCGCCATGTTGACGATGCCGCCGGAGACGAACAGAAACTCTTCGAGCGGATAGTCGGCCGCCAGCTTTTCACGCAGCTGGTTGACGTACGTGTTCGTGCTGGTCGAACGGTTTTCCTGCTTCAAGTTGACGATCAGGTAGGCGGTGTCGGGACCGGAGTTGGAACTGAGTACGGTGGAGAACCCGGCGCCTTTGCCGACCGGCAGTCCGATGTTGGCGATCAGCGTTTCGATTTCGTCTTCGGGGATTACCTCTTTGATGGTGTCTTCGATCTCCGCGACCAGTTTTTCGGTTTCAACCAGCTCGGTCCCCGGCAACGTTTTCAGCCGCAACTCGAAGGAACCCGAATCGACGCTGGGGAACAGTTCGGTTCCGATCCGAGGCAACAGCAGGAACGTCGCTCCGACGGCGATGACAATGACCAGGGCGCTGAACGCGGGCACTTTCATGGCGCCCCCGAGCAGTCGGCCGTACAGGCCTCGGGGCATCGCGTCGCCGCGATCTTCATCGGTCGGCTTGTGTCCGACCTTTTCGCGGATGAATGTCGCACAGAAGGCCGGCACGACGGTCAGCGCCAGAATATAGGACGCGCCGATCGTGAATGTGGCGGCCAGCGACAGCGGCGTGAACAGGTACTTGATCATGCCGGTCAAGAACACGGCGGGCAGGAATACGGCCAGCGTGGTGACGGTGCCGGCCAGGATCGCGCCGGAGACTTCCGCTGTTCCCTCACGGGCGGCGTCGAGCGCGGACTTTCCCATCCGCTGGTGACGGATCACGTTCTCGACGACGACGATCCCGGCGTCCACGACCGTGCCGATCGCCAACGCCAGACCGCCCAGGGTCATCACGTTGATCGTCTGGCCGCTGAACGCGAATCCGAGTGCCCCGATCAGAACCGCGAACAGGATGGTCGCGACGATGATCACCGTCGGCAGCAAGCGACGCAGGAAGACGATGACGACGATCGCGACCAACAGCGCGCCCAACGAGATCTGGGTCAACAGGTTGCTCATCGCCTTTCGAATGTAGCTGGACTGGTCGGACACCAGTGTGACTTCGGTGGTTTCGGGGATGTCCCCCCGCTCCTTCATTTTGGGAATCTCACTGCCGATGCCTTCGTAGATTCGGTCGACCACGGCGATCGTGTTTTCGCCCGGTTCGCGCAACAATGGGCAATACACACTGCGTTTTCCGTTGACCCGCACGATGTTGTATTGCAGCGCCGCATCGTCGACGACGCGCGCCACGTCGCGCACGAACACCGGACGCGCATCTCGCACGGTGATCGGAATCGCTTCGATTTCATCGATCGTCGGCAACGTGTTGCGGGGATGGATTTGGTAGTCGGTGCCGCCCAGGCGTGCGGTCCCGGCAGCGAGGACGAGGTTCGATTTTCGCAGCGCGTCGACGACATCGGTCGCGCTGATGTGATACGCCTGCAATTTGGCCGGATCAACGTACACCATCATCTGACGAAACTTGCCGCCGAAGGGGTGCGGGATCTGAACGCCTTTCAATCCGCCCATTTTGTTCCGCACGGCGTAGTAGCCGATCGTATAAAGCTCGGATTCGCTCAAACCTTCGCCGGAGATCGCCGCCAGCACGACGGGCAAGTTGGCCGGTTCGCTGCGAAGGGTGAATGGCCACTCGATGCCTGGCGGCAAGTGGAACATGTCACTGGCTTCCAAGTTGACGATGTCGTTCATCGCCGAACTGGCGTCGGCACCGGGTTGGAAGAACACCTTGATGACGGCCGCGCCGGGAACCGTGCGAGATTCCTGGTGTTCGATTTTGCCGGCCAGGGTCAATGCGCGTTCGACCCGTGACGTGACAGATTTCTCCATGTCCATCGTCGGCAGGCCCGGGTACGAAAAGAAGCTGACGACGACCGGCTTTTTGAAATCCGGCAGGATGTCGATTGTGATGCCGGGGATCACGGCCGCACCGAGCACGCACAGGGCGATCGAGCCGGCGAGAACGGCAAAGCGGTTGCGAAGTGAAAAGTGAATCAATCCCATCAGGTCAGTACTCAGGTGTCAGTTGGCCAGGACGGAGACCTTTTGGCCGTCGGTGAAACGCTTCAGATGGGCATCGATCACGCGTTGGCCGGGCAGCAATCCGGAGCGGACTTGGATCGAGTTGCCATCGTCGAGTCCGGTTTCGATCGCCGCGACGGTGACCGTGTCGTCTTGGCCGAGCACATAGACGGTTGCGTTGCCTTCTTCGCTGAAGCGGATCGCGCGCGAGGGCAACATGTTGGCGGCCACCTTGCTGCCCAGCTTGATCGACGCACGGCCGAACATGCCGGGCAACAATTTCCCCTCGGCGTTCTCCAACTCGACCTCGACAATCATGGTTCGCGTGCTCGGATCCAGGCTGCCCGATTGCCGGGTGACGGCCGCCGTGATCGCTGGTTCGCCGGAGAACGTCGGAAAGGTCAACGTGACTTCGTCGCCCGGGTTGATGTGTGCCGCTTCGGTTTCGGGAACCGGAATACGGACGCGGAGCTTGTCGATTTGGCTGATCACGAACAGCGGCTTGGTGGATGCCTGGTCAGCGCCGCTGCCGACCAGGTCACCGGGTTCGACGTTTCGTTGGGAGACGATGCCCGCCAGGGGGGCGCGGACGGTCGCGTAATCGATCATCACCTGCAACTCTTCCAATTCGCGCTCGGCGATCATCGTTTCGGCTTGGGCGGCTTCCAAGTCCGCTTCGGCAGCCGCCTTTTGTGCTTCGGTCACCGCGACGTTCGCCTTGGCCGATTCGATCGCGGATGCCACCGCTTGCTTGGCCGCCCGTTCGCTGTCACGTTTCTTTCGCGATTCGTCCAGCATCCGGTCCTGCAACGATCCACGCTCGACCAGATCGCTTGTGCGTTCGAATTCGGATTGGGCGGCGGCCAGAGAGGCGTCCACGCGGCTCATTTCGCTCTCGGCCTGGGCCAGACGCGCTTGGGAGGAGCGGACTTGGGCATCGGCCAGATTGACGCCGGCGGTCGCACGTTTCTCCTCGGCTTTGAGTCGCGCGATGCGGGCCTGGATGATCTGGCGTTGTTTTTCCATTTCGGGCACGTCGATTTGTGCCAGGACTTGGCCGGCCTGGACGACGTCGCCGATGTCGACTTTCAATTCGCTGACAAACCCGGGGACTTTGGCGCGGATTTCGGAGCGGTAGAAAGCGTGAACCGACGCCGGTTGCGTCGTTGTCGGCTGGATTTCCGATTCGGTGACGGCGACGGTTCGCACCGCCACCAGACGATCGGCGTCGGCCTTTTGGGCGACAGGGCCGGACGGTTGGCATCCGGAGAGCAGCAGCAGGGCTGCCGCAGAACCGAACGTGATTGCGTTGCCGAAACGACAGGTCATCGAAGGTTGGTCCGTATGTGGGAAGGGGGGAAGGCAGGACAGTCGGAACGACCGGCATAACCGCTACCGGTCGGCAAATCTCGCCGATACTGCCAAGCATCATAGTTGTGACAACGGTTTTTTTCGCTTGGGCATCCCGCGGAATTCGATAAACCAACGGTTGCAGTCGTCATTGTCGGAGCCTCCGTTTGCCGAAGCATGATCGGCAGGACCGCTGCCTCTGGCGCAACGGTGACAACAAGATGGACGGACAAAACCGATAGGCGGCAGGATGCCAAAACGAGTTCTGGTTCTCGGATTGATCAGCTGTATGGGGTGTGCGACCGGCCCCGATCAAGCCCGGTACGTGCCCGATGCGTTGCCGGCTGTCCCCGCAGACCAGGGCGTCGTGGAAACGACCGCCAACATCGATGTTGCCGCCCCCCCGGAGATCGCGAAAGCCGCCGCCGAACCGCGCGTCGCATTGGAGACGGATGACACGCTATCGCTGGTCGACTACATCGCCGAGGAAGATTGGGTGGCGGAGACAGAGCAGTCGAATCCCGCGCGGATGCCGATTCGTCAAGTCGCCGCGGAGTCGGGCGATGCGGAGCAGGCGGAAGCGAGCGTCGAGATGAATCTGCCGTCGGCACTGGCGATGGTTTCGGGGCAGCACCCGATCGTCGGTTTCGCCCGCTGGCGGGTCCAGCAAGCGTACGCCCAATTGGCTCAGGCCGAAGCGTTGTGGCTGCCGTCGATCCAAGCCGGTTTCAATTTCCATCGCCACGACGGCAACTACCAGGCCAGCAATGGTGACATCGTTGACGTCAACCGAAACTCCTTTCAGTACGGTTTGGGAGTCGGCGCCACCGGTGCGGGGACGACGCCCCGTCCCGGTTTGGTCGCCCAGTTCCATTTGGCCGACGCGATCTTCCAGCCGCGGGTTGCCGAGGCAACCGCCTGGGCCAGCGGACATGCCGCCAACGCGACACAGAACCGGCAATTGCTGACCGCGGCGCTGGCGTACATCGACCTGATCGCTGCACACCAAGACGTCAGCATCTTGGAAGCGTCGCGGGCCCGGACCGAAGAACTGGCCAAGATCACCGGGGATTTTGCCGAAGCCGGCCAGGGGCTCAAGGCGGATGCTGATCGGATGCAGACCGAGCTGGCACTGATGGAGAACCGTTTGATCGCCGCGGAGGAACAAACCGCCGTCGCCTCCGCCCGGTTGGCTGAAGCGATCAGTTTGAGCGGCCAGCCGAAGATCCGACCGATGGATGTCACGGTGGTTCCGCTGGAATTGGTGCCGATCGAGTCGGACAAGGCATCGTTGATCGCTGCAGGGTTGGCGATGCGACCGGAGCTGAAGGAATCCCAGGCGCTCGTCGCGGCGGCCTGCCAAGCGTACAGCCGTGAAAAGTACGCTCCGTTTGTGCCCAGCGTGCTGCTGGGATTCAGCACCGGTGGTTTCGGCGGTGGCTTGGGCAACGAACTGGATGACGTCAACGACCGCTACGACATCGATGCCCTGATGTCATGGCAGGTTCGTAACTTGGGCCTGGGCGAAAAAGCGGCACGGCGAGAGCAATCGGCGCGCGTCCAGCAGGCCAAGTACGAGCGCATCCGCGTGATGGACCAGGTGGCCCGCGAGATCAGCGAAGGCCACGCGAGGGTGCAGTCGCGGCATCGCCAGATCGCGGTGACCGAGCGCGCGATCGAGTTCGCGATGGATTCCTACGACCGCAACTTGAAACGGATCCGCGACGGCGAAGGATTGCCGTTGGAAGTGCTGCAGTCGCTGCAGGCGTTGGAGACCGCCAGCCGGGCGTACCTAAGTGCGGTCGTCGACCACAATCGCGCCCAGTTCGAATTGCAATGGGCCCAGGGCTGGCCGGTGCAGGGCGGGTGAGGAGTTGGGAGTTGGGAGTTGGGAGTTGGGAGTTGGGAGTTGGGAGTTGGGAGTTGGGAGTTGGGAGTTGGGAGTTGGGAGTTGGCAGAAAAATGGCGGTGGGGAAGAGGAGAAGGGTCAAAAAATTTAGTAGTCAAAAAATGGGTTGGTCAAAAAATGGGGGACCCCGCGGGACGCGATTGTGACCGTCGGACGACCGGCCGCTATTTTTTGACCACTAAATTTTTTGACCCTTTTCTTGTTCCGCGTCACTGCCACGTGCCGGCCGGATCTGCTGCGCCCCCTGCTCGCGCTGCGGGCGAGTGAATCAACCGGCCGTTATGCCCCTGGCGACCAACCGGGGCGGGGGACGGCGTGGATGACCGGCGGTTGGTCGCCGGCCAGTTTTTCAATCCGCTCGGCCATCTCGGCGACCGATTCGGGATCGGATAAGGGATCGATCGTGACGCGGAAGCAGACGGTTTGTTCGGGCTGGACTTCGACGACGCGATCGTGTGCGGCTTCGAAGGACCGTTGGTTGGGAAAATTGGTGGCCGGTTCGAGTCCGGTGACGTAGCCATCGGCGGTGTCGGCCGTGTTTTTCCAAAGCACGAAGCGCGGCAAGGTCTTGGTGCCGTAGGTGACCGCGAGGGCTTGGGAGGCGTCCGCGTTTTGCAGCATCGCGGTGGTCAGGTTGGTTTCGTCACCGCGGAGTTTGGCAAAGTAGACGCGTTCGACGTAGCCCGACTGCGGCCCGCCGAATTCATTGAAGCTCTCGATTTCGCCGGCGGAGAGTTTGTCTTTGGGGGCCAGTTCTTCGATCGGCAGGAGTAGCTTGGAGCCTTTTTCCAGGACGGGTCGGCCGACGTTGATGTGGTAGAGCATTTGCAACGTCGCCGGAGTCGAACGATCGTTGGTCACGTCGTCCAAAATTTGCACCGAGGGGCTGCCGGCGTGGACGCGGATTCGGCTGTTCAGGCGGAAATTGGAAAAGAACAATCGGCTCTCGCGCAGGTCGCCGATCAATTCCAGGCGTCCGGAAACCTCGTCGAATTCGACCTGCAATCCGTCGGCGGGAAGATTGGCGATCCGGCCGTGCAGCGGGTACACCAGCTTTCCGTTCTCGTCGTGCTCGGGGGCGCCGTTGCTTTCCAGCCCGCAGCGGACGACCAGTTCATCAAAGCCTTCCAGCCAGCCGAGTCCGCTGGGGTCATGAATCGGGACCAGCGAGGGGTGGACGGGGCCATCGACCGGAGAGTGCCAGCCGAAGTGGCCGGTGTCGGATTCGATGCTCCAGATTCCCATCCCGCGTGAGGGCAGCACATTGACGACGACGGCACCGGTGTCGATTCGGATGATTTCGACGCCATCGGCCCGTCCGCCGACGAACCGCCCGTGCCGCGTTTGGACTTTCCCTCGCGGAGATTCAACCGTGACCGAAAGCGGAGATTGATCGTCCCAAACCACGCTCTTGAGCCGATGATCGATCGAGCGAGCGGTCTTCGTTTTTGCCATCACTATTCCTAAATCTGTTTCCGCGGACGAATTGCCGCAGTTCAACTCGTCCGTCGGGTCGACGCGACATCGCGGTTCGCTGTTGTCGGTACAATGACGCCGGGGACGGGATCATTCTGACCCCGATTGTGTCCCATTTCGGGCCTGCCTGCATTCTTGTCGCACAGTGTTCCAATCAATACAACATGCGGGCAGACTTTCCGCCGCAAACGCTCAATAATAATCCTCTCCCCTCACAACCATATAGACATCCATGACCAATGTGAAGCTCGACGACGGACTCATCCGAGGCGATTCGGTCGCCTCGATTTTGGACTCTGCGATGGACGCCGGCGGCGGATTGCTGCGTCTGACGCCCACCTGGGTCCCACGGTCCTTCTTGCACCCGGGCCGTCGGATCAAGCTGCATCCGGGCGACTACTACCGATTCGGCGCCGACCGGGGCGGGATCGATGAACGCTGGTTCGGCAGCACCACCGACGCGGCCAACGACGGTCGCGTGTGGCACGAAGGCCAGAGTTTTTGTCTGTTCGAAGGCAAAAAATTCATGCTCAAGGAAGCCATCGCCGAACGCGGCAACGACATCGTCGGTGAAGCGATTTTCGGGAAATACAACCGCTGGCCCGTGTACAGCAAGTTCTTCGACAACATGGGCCCGATCCCGCACCACATGCACCAGTCGTTCGAAGACGCGGCGTTGGTCGGCCAAGAGGGCAAACCGGAAAGCTATTACTTTCCGCCGCAATTGAACAACGTCGACAACAACTTTGCCTACACCTTCATGGGGCTCGAGCCCGGCACGACTCCCGAAGACGTCCGTCGTTGCTTGGAAAACTGGAACGAAGGTGACAACGGGATCTTGGACCTCAGCCGCGCCTACCGGCTGAAACGGGGCACCGGTTGGTTGATCCCGCCCGGCGTCCTGCACGCCCCCGGCTCGCTGTGCACCTATGAACCCCAATGGGGCAGCGACGTGTTCGGCATGTACCAGTCGATCGTCGAAGGCCGCTATGTGCCGTGGGATCTGCTGGTCAAAGACATGCCGGAGGAAAAGCATCAAGACCTGGACTTCATCGTCGGCCAGCTTGATTGGGACAAAAATGTCGACACTCACTTTAAAGAGAGCAACTACTTGGAGCCGATTGTGGACGAGAACCGCAGCGGTGACGGCTTTGTCGACAAGTGGATCGTGTATGGGACCGTCGACGGCCAACAACGGTTTAGCGCCAAAGAGTTGACAATCGCCCCCGGGACCAAATGCACGTTGAAGGATCCCGGTGCGAGCAGCTGGATCACGGTGCAAGGTCGCGGACGGATGGGGGCGTTGGATCTGCAGACTCCCGCGATGATCCGATTCGGTGAAAACACGTCCGACGAAGTCTTTATCTCGCATGTCGCCGCAACCGGCGGTGTCGAGATCGAGAACTTGGGCACCGAGCCGCTGGTCGGTCTCCGCTACTTCGGCCCCGACACACACAGTGATCTGCCCAAAGGCGGCTCCTGATTCGACGTCTGTGTTCTATTAGAACCCTCCCCTCGCTACGCTCGCCCCTCCCGGTGCAAGGGAGGGGTTCTACCAACGCCCTTCATCCCCCAAGAATCGAAAGACACGATGAAACTTCATAACGCAATGTGGCCCGGATTGGTTGGCAAAGGCGATGGCCCCGACCAAGAGCCGCCGATCAGTTTGGAACACATGTTGGACCTGACGGCCGCGGCCGAAGTGAACGGGCGGAAGTTCGACGGCATCGATTACTTTCTGTTCTTGCCGCACACCGATCCGGAAGCCAGCGACGACGACCTGCGCAAGATCGCCGATCTGATCCAGTCCAAAGGCTTCAGCGTCGGTTCGTTGGTCGCACCGGTCTGGCCGGGCACCATCGGTGATTCGGCGATGGGCGACAAAGAGCAAACCGACAAGTTCCTCTCGGCGGTCAAAATGGCCTGCCGTGTCGCCGGCATCTTCAACGAACACGGCGTCCGCCAGTACGGCGTGATCCGGATCGACAGCGCCGAATTCGGCGTGGAAAAATGGCGTGAAGATCCCCAAGCGAGCACGGCAAAAATCGCCAACACGTTCCGCGAAGCGGCCAAGATCGCCGCCGACCACGGCGAGCGTTTGGCGGCCGAAGGCGAAATTTGCTGGGCCGGCATGCACAGCTGGAAAGACATGTTGGACTTGTTGGAAGCCGTCGGAATGCCCGAATCGCTGGGCTTCCAGGCCGACCTGGCCCACACGTACTTGTACCTGATGGGCTACAACGCCCCCGAACACGCGCTGTTGCACGAAGGGTACAGCGAAGAAGAGTTTTACGCGGCGTATGAGCAGATGACCGACAAGCTGCGGCCCTGGACGATCGATTTCCACGTCGCCCAGAATGACGGCGAAGTCCACGGCGCCGGCGACCACGACAAGACCGGCAAACACTGCCCCGCCGATGACCCCAACGGCAAATTGGACATCGTCAAGTGCGCCGGGTATTGGCTCAAAGACGCCGACCAGCGCGGCATCCAACACATCTGCTGGGACGGTTGCATGTTCCCCAACGCCACCCTGGAGCAGCCCGGAACCTGGAACACGATCCTGGACGCCATGATCAAGGTCGACGAGTCGCTGAAATAGTGCAGCATCGACTGGCTAGAAGCCTCACCCACTTCATCCCCTCACACCGCAACAAACAACTATGAAACCTCTCAACATCGGTATGGTCGGCTACGGATTCATGGGCCGCACCCACAGCAACGGGTACTGCCAGGCCAACCACTTCTTTGACCTGGAGTACAAGCCGGTCCTGAAAGCGGTCTGCGCGCGAAACAAGGACAAGGCGCAAGCGTTCGCCGATCAATGGGGTTACGAATCGATCGAGACCGATTGGCGGGAGATGCTCAAGCGTGATGACATCGACGCGATTGACGTTTGCACGCCCAACAATCTGCACAAAGAAATCTCGATCGCCGCGGCCGAAGCCGGCAAAATGGTGCTGTGTGAAAAGCCGATCGCGATGGACGTCGCCGAAGGCGAAGAGATGTGCGCGGCGGTCGAAAAGGCCGGTGTGGCCAACATGGTCTGGTACAACTATCGACGCGTCCCCGCGGTGACGTTGGCCAAGCAGTTGATCGATGAAGGCCGATTGGGACGGATCTTTCATTACCGGGCGAACTTCCTGCAGGACTGGACGATCAACGCCGATGTTCCCCAGGGCGGTGCGGCGACGTGGCGACTGGATGCCGAAGCCGCCGGCAGCGGCGTGACCGGCGACCTGCTGGCCCACTGCATCGACACCGCGATCTGGCTGAACGGCGGCATCACCGACGTTTCCGCCGTCGCCGAAACGTTCATCAAAGAACGAACGCACGCCGAAACGGGTGCCAAGCAAGCCGTCAAAATCGACGACGCCTGCACGTTCCATTGTCACTTCAACAACGGATCGCTGGGGCTGTTCGAATCGACACGCTACGCACGCGGGCACAAGGCGTTGTACACGTTGGAAATCAACGGCGAACACGCATCGATCCGCTGGGACCTGCACGACTTGCATCGGCTGGAGTACTTCGATCACAGCGACGATTCAATCGTCCGCGGTTGGCGCAGCGTCCACGTCAGCGACGGCGACCAACCCTACATGGGCAACTGGTGGGTGCCGGGATTGAACATCGGCTACGAGCACACCTTCATCCACCAAGTCGCAGACTTCCTGAAGTCGTTGGAAACGGGCGAGCCGATCGAGCCGAGTTTCCGCACCGCGCTGGAAACCCAAAAGGTCTGCGACGCCGTTTTGGCCAGCGCCAGCGACCGAGCCTGGAAGACGATCGAATAAGACGTCGGATGCCAGCACGACGCGTCAGCGAGTGGCCGTTGCGATTCGGTTTCCGGTAGTGGACGAGGCGACGAGTCCATTGGTAGTGCGATCCGCAGGGACTCCTCGCGTCGTCCACTACGGCTTCACTTGTAAATCAACAGGCCGTCACACTACGTCAGCCCGGCCAATTCGCTGGCGCGGCGGACGCGAGTGATGCCGATCATGTAGGCCGCCGTGCGTAGCGAGATGTCGCGTTCGTGCGCGTTTTGCCAAACGTGCTCGAAGGCTTCGGTCAGCGTGCGGTCCAGTTCTTGGCGGACGCGATCGAGTGTCCATCGGTAGTGCTGGCGGTTTTGCACCCATTCGAAATAGCTGACCGTCACACCGCCGGCGTTGGCCAGGATGTCGGGCAGGATCGTCACGCCGTGGTCATGCAGGATCCGATCGGCGTCGGGGTCGACCGGGCCGTTGGCCGCTTCGATGATCGCCTTGGCGGAAACCTGTTTGGCATTTTTTTCGGTGATCACGTTGCCGAGTGCCGCGGGGATCAAGATGTCCACGTCGGGCAGGGTCAACAACGCGTCCTTGGCCAAGACCTCGCATTCCTTGAATCCTTCCAGCAATCCATAAGGGTGTTGCAGCTTGTGGTGCAACGCGGCGGCGATGTCCAACCCTTGTTTGCGATAGTACGTCCCCGTGATGTCGCTGATCGCGACCACCGGGAATTGTGCTTCGGACAAGAACTTTGCCGCGTGGGATCCCACGTTGCCGAACCCTTGGATCGCGATCTTGGTGCCTTCGGGTTTCATCCCCAGTCGCTTGGTCAGTTTGACCGTCAGCGTTCCCACACCGCGACCGGTCGCTTCTTCGCGGCCTTTGGCGCCGTATTCTTCGACGGGTTTCCCCGTGATCACGGCGGGGTTGAATCCGTGGTACTTTTCCCACTGGTTGCGAAACCATGCCATGACGCGATGGTCGGTGCCCATGTCGGGGGCGGGGATGTCGGTGTCGGGGCCGACGATGTCGTGGATTTGATCGACGAACGCACGGGTCAGCCGTTCCATTTCGCGATGCGACAACGACCGCGGGTCGACGCCGATGCCGCCTTTGGCCCCGCCATAGGGAAGGTTGACGACGGCGGTCTTCCACGTCATCAGACTGGCCAGCGACCGCGTTTCGTCCAAGTTGACTTCGGGGTGGTAGCGCAAGCCGCCCTTCATCGGGCCTCGGCTGTTGTCGTGCTGGACGCGAAACCCGACGAACGTCGCCAGGGACCCGTCGTCACGTTCGATCGAAACCTGGACGCGAACTTCGCGGGACGCCATCAACATCGCCTCCCGTGCTTGGGGGCTCAGATCAAGGTGCTCGGCGGCGGCGTGGAAAAATCGGCGAGTCGCTTCAAAGGCTTTCATCGTGGTCGCCCGGTAGGGTGTTTCAAAGGGATCTGTATCAAGTGTAGCCCTGCGTGCGGTGGAGTGACGAGGTCAGGCCACCCGGCGACGCATTTGGGCGCGACGTTTTTCCGCCTGGTGGATCCCGATCACCCGTTGCTTGATGTCGACTTCGGCGGGCAACCACTCGGCCAGCTGACCGTTACGATCGTATTCTTCGGCCAAGGCCCTGATGGAGATCGATTCCACCTGCCGTCGCACCCAGGAGTTCCAGATGCCGATCGGGGCGCGAAGGGTTGCGCCGATCAGTGCCCACCCGCAATGAGCTTTGGGAATCGGGTATCCGGTGTACGATTCCGATTCCTCGGCTGCCCGCTCCAGCACCAGACCGATCGACGTGATCGCCAGGCAAAACAATTCCGCCAGGCACTCGATCGATGGCCCATCGAGTCCCTCGGTGGGGCTTTTCACACCCTGCCGAAACCGATAGCGTCGGACCAGCGGATCGCAGTGTTGGTTGGCGTAGCGGGCCGCGTGCAGCATCAACGAACCCAGCCATTCGGGTCCGTCGGCAAGCTCAATCACAGCGCGGATGCCATCCTGACGGGATTTCTGGACGATCCGATCGTAGGACCGATCAACGCTCCATTCCCACGGCCGATGGATCAAGGCCTCGCGCTGGTTGCTGACGGTATGCAGGGGATCGATCACGTCGGACACATAGTGTGACAGGACGCCGGCGGCGTGAGCGGCATCGCGAAACCGTTCGGCGCGGAGGTACTTTTGCAGCCGGCGATACCACTGGTAGGCGACGCGTGGCGCTCCACCCCACTCGCCGTCGCGAACGTGCAGCACGTGATTCTGGTAGTCACGAAAGCGGATGTCCGGGTCGAGCGCGCCACGCAGGTACGATCGGTGGTAGTACAGCAGCCAGGCCGCGAGTCGTTTGCCGGCATCGGAGCGGATCTGTGGCAGCGCGTCGATCGCGAATCGATGATGGGTGCCGATGCAGTGTGTGTGGCGAACGATCGTGTGCAACCGATTCATCATGGCGTCGATGTAGCTACGCTCGCCAGAGCTCGGATGTGTTTTCGCGACGTGCCGGTCGCATGCGTGGCCGCGCCGGGCCTTGCAGTTCGGCGGCATCGACGCGATTGAGGTGAACGTCCAGCTGCGGATACGGAATTCCGATACCGGCCCGATCGAGTTGGCGTTTGATTTCCACGGTCAACGATTCCGTCATCCGCCAATAGTCGGCAGATTTGACCCACATGCGGACCTTCCACTCGACGGCGCTGTCGCCGAGGTTGCTGAGGATGACCGCGGTTCCGCGGCCTTCCCCATGAATGGCGTCTTGCAAAAACGCGTCGGCTGCGGCGTGCAAGGCTTGACGTGTCGCATCGGTATCGGCGTCATAGTTGACGCCGACGATCACTTCGACGCGTCGATGGGCATGGAAACTGATGTTCTCGATCGTGCTGCCGCTGATCGAACTGTTGGGAATGATCAAGCGTCGATTGTCCGGCGTGTCCAAGGTCGTCGTGAACAGATCGATCTCGTTCACCTTGCCCGAGACGCCGGCGATATTGACGACGTCGCCGACTTTAAAGGGGCGGAAGACGATCATCAGAACGCCCGCGGCAAAATTGCTGAGCGTCCCCTGAAACGCCAATCCGATCGCAAAACCGGCGGCTGCCAAGATCGCCGCCATCCCGCCCAGCGGTGCACCGAGTTTGCTGGCCACCGCGGCGATCAGACTGAGCATCACGCTGTAGAAAATCGCCGTGCCCACGAACCGTCCGAACGTCTCGTCGATCCGCTGGCGAATCGGACGGCTGATGACGCGGGACAAGTACTTCGCGGCGAAGTAACCGCAGAAAATGACCGCCAATCCGATGCAGGCGGGGACTAAGTTGGGCAGCACGGTTTTCCCCAGGTACTCCGCCACGCCGTCAAAGTCGGCGTTGAGCATTTGGCTGAGCGCGCCGTCGAGTGTCGATTCGGGCGGCGTGTCACCGTCGGGCGCGCCGCCGGTTGTGGGGTCTGGAGTCGACATGCCGGCTTGAGCGAGCAACATCGCAATTCATCCTTGAATGACGGGGGAAAGGCGGGTTGAGCTCGCTGTACGAAATCCGACCGGCCGGCGTCAAGTGAGGTTTACTGCAGGTGCCGGTCGGCCATGTCCAGGTATTGCTGCCAATCGTAATCCGTCACGTCGTGCTTGCCGGTCCGCAGGTGATAACCGATCACGCCGCGGTTGATCGCTCGGTCCGCCGCAGGCATCTTTGCCGGTGGGGCGTCCCCGCCCATGCCACGCGTGCCCAACAAACGGTACACCGGGTCGGCCGCAGCGGCGGCCAGGAATTCGCCTTTCGGGTCGGCCCATTGATCCTCGCTGGCGCTGGCCACGTAAACCGGACGCGGTGCGATCAAGGCGATTAACTGATGCTGGTCGACGGGACAAGCGGATTCGTTTTCGTTGTACTCGGTGAACTGGTCACAGAACCAATGGGGAAAAACCGTGTTGATTCGACCGACCGTTTCACCGATCGCCCGTCGCGACAGGGCCGCACCGCCGCATCCGGAATTGTTGCTGACGACCATCGCAAAACGCGGGTCCGAAGCGCCGGCCCACAGCGAGGTTTTTCCCAACCGCGAATGTCCGATCACGGCGACCTTCGATGTGTCGACGCCGAGTTCGGATTCGGATTCCAAACAATCCAGGGCGCGGCTGAGTCCATAGGCCCAGGCCGCGATGCTGCCCCAACGCGATTCGGGGGCGACATCGGCCACTTGGCCGCCGAGCGCGCCGTGGATGCCGTTTTTGAATCCGTCGTCAAAGTCGGGGTCGATGTCACCGTAATAGATCGTCGCCAACCCATAGCCGCGATCCAAGATCATTTTCACCGGCCAGCGTGACGCGGTGGCGCCGCGCGATTTTTCATTCGCCTTGTTGCCGTCGGTGGTGCCATTTCGCCCCTCGCGGAACCAGCCCGGGTTCAATTCGATCGCCGGATCGGCATCGACGCCATGATTGCCTTGGAAATTCAATCCCAAGAACGCGGGGACGGGGCCGGAGCGTTCGTTGGGCACGTACGTCATCATCCGCATCGAGGGTGCGTCATCGGCCAAGCCGAAAAACACGTCGATCTCGCTGCGCGTGGCCAAGCCATTGAACACCGTTTTGCGGCTGACGACCTCGTGACGGATCGGGCAAGGTTTGGGTGAAACACCGTACACATGTTTTTCAAACAGGTCCAACAATTCTGGCCGGCGTACAGTGTTCCATTGCTCGGCCGACGTGATCGGTGCCCCGTCCTGGGAGACCAGCGGATCGGGCAGCGTGTAGTCGGGGATTTTCGACTCGTCATAATTCGGTTCAAACCCGCTCGCCGGCCCGATGGACGGACCGCAGGTCAGAATGAACATCCAACAACAGACCGTCCAGAGTCGTGGGGAGGTGAACCTTTGCATGATGATTGCCTTCGATAAAAGAGTGTCTTTCGATAGCCCATGGTGAATCTCGGCCCCAGATTGTAGAACGTCGCGACAGCGGCATGGTCGGTTTCATTCCCCAAAAAACGAAGATCCCCAATGAACCATACGAACCACGTGATCGGGAATATTATTTCAGCTTCGGCACGACTCGGACTCGGATACGCCGAGCGAATGCTCACGGGCGTTAGCGCCGACCAGTTCGCGCGATTTGCAACCGCTGACGGCCGCGTGATCGAATCCAATCACCCTTGCTTCATTCTCGGCCACCTCAGTTTGTACCCTTCCCGCGTCGTCAGCGAATTGGGCAAGGACGCGTCGTCGGTGCAGCCGAGCGAGACGTTCAACAAGTTGTTCAGCAAGGAAGCGAAGTGCGTTGATGATCCCGACGGGACGGTTTATCCCAGCATGGACGAAGTCGTTTCGGCGTTTCGCAGCGGATACGAAAAAGCGATCGACGCGGTCGAGCAAGCCCCCGATGACATCTTCCTTGGCGAGAACCCCAACGAAGCGATGCGGAGCAAGTTCCCAAACATCGGCGGAGCGCACGCGTTTTATTTGGGCGGACACATCACGTTGCACATGGGCCAGTTCAGTGCTTGGCGTCGGATGATGGGTCTGGGCCCGGCCTAGCCAGCGTGTCGCCGTGTTCTCCGAACTCGGCGCACGGGAAAAAGCGAAGCTTTGCGCGGAGCCGACCTCGGAGAGGACGGCGACGGTTCAGGAAAGAATCGAAAACGAGGCTGCGGTAAACCACTCGTGATTTGTCAGCGCTAACGTTTCGTGTTGTGTTTGTCGACCGGAGAGTTCGCCCAGGTAATTCACGCTCTGGCGAGCGTAGCTACGTCGAGGGACGTTGTCCGGGTTACTTCCCGATACAGAAGCGGCTGAAGACGCGGTCCAGAATGTCGTCGGTGTAGACGGCACCGGTCACTTCTCCGAGCGCGGCGGCGGCCAAACGAAGCTCGGACGACACATACTCGTGGCCGTCTCCGCCGTGGACATAGTCGATCGCCGAACCGATCGCGGTCTCGGCCGCGCGCAGGCTGCCGCCGCAACGGGCCGCCGTGGAGAGGATCGAGACGCCTTCGTTGGCATCGAGCGATTCGATCGAATCGATGATCCGTTGTTGCAGCGAGTCGATTCCGGTTCCGGCGAGCGCGCTGGTGCGGATCCAAGGATCGGGCAAGTGGCGGGCGCCGGGGCCATCGCATTTCGTCGCCACCCACAGGTCGATCGCCGCTTGGCGTTTGTCTTTGGCAAGCTCGCGCATCGCTGCACAGGTCGGTTCCCAATCGGACGATGCACTGTCGACACACCACAGTCGGATGTCGGCGTCGCGGCCGGCGCGGCGGGCTTGGAGCTGGGCTTGGTGCGAGATCTGCTGGAGTGATGAATCGCCATCGGCGGATTCGATCCCCGCGGTGTCGACCAGCACGACTTGATGATCACCCAGCTGCACGGGGACGGAAACGACATCGCGTGTCGTCCCGGCTTGGTCGGCCACGATCGCGGCCTCGTGACCGGCCAACGCATTCAACAGCCGGCTTTTTCCGGCGTTGGGCAGCCCGCGCAGGGCGAGGATCCATTGCGACGTGTCCCGCGTCCGCTCACTCAATTGCTTGCGGGTGGTTGCCAGCGTGGACCGGATCGCATCCAGTCGCTCGACCAGATCAGTGTCGCTGATGAATTGAATGTCTTCGTCAACGAAATCCAGTCCGGCTTCGACATCAGCCAACAGGTCCAACAATTGCCCTCTCAGGAATTCCATCGGTCGCGAGAGGTTGCCGGCCAGTTGGCGTAGCGCGTGATCGAGCGCGCCACGTCCTTCGGCTTCGATCACTCCCAGCACCGCTTCGGCTTGGGTGAGATCCAGTCGGCCGGCCAAGAAGGCGCGCAAGGTGAACTCCCCCGGCCGCGCCGCCCGGGCACCGAGTTCGATCGCACGGGCGACGATCGAATGGAGGACCGGCAACGAGCCGAAGGTGTGCAATTCCAGCGATGGCTGGCCGGTGTAGCTGCGTGACGTCGGCCAGATCAACGCGCGGACGGGGACGTCACCGAGCGGTTGCCCCAGGGTGATCGCGGTGTCGACACAGTGTGCCGAACCGTCGCTGGTCGGCATGATGCCCAACCGCTCGGCGATGTCGATCACGCCGGTGCCTGTCAAGCGAACGACACCACGGGTTGCCGGCATCGTCGACGACCCGATCGCGACGATCGTGTCGTCCATTTCGATGACAGTGCTGGTTCCCATGTCCGCTAAATGATTCTCGGCGAGCTCAGTGGCTGGAATTGACCGCCGAATCCGTCTTGGACGTCAGCCGTGCGGCCTTGCTGCCGGGCCGTGACGCCACCGATGCGTCCAAGCTGGGACCGGCCTGCTTGAGTGCGTCGAGAACCATGGATTGGGTGACGATGTCACGTAACACGATCGGCTTTTGGGGTGTCGTGCCCGGATAGATCGCAAGCAACGGGATCGACTTGCTGCCGAACTCGGTTTCCAGTTTCTTGACAATGTCGTCGGGCAAATCCGTCATGTCGGCCAACATCGGGACGGCATCCAGTTCCTTGAGCAGCTCGCTGGTCGGCTTGGTGTCCAGCGCGATCTCGGTGTTGAGGATGCAGTTGGGGCACCATGCCGCGGTGAAGTCCAGCATCACCGTTCGGCCGGCCGCCTGATGTTCTTGAAGTCGTTGTTCGTCAAATTTTTCCCAGCGAACATGATCGTCCGCGACGTACTGGACTTCACCCGGGCCCGCTGTCGGAGCCGGGTTGCGTTCCAGGTAGGCGAACCCGAACCAGCCGATTGCCACGGCACAGGCGACGCCGATGCTCCATCCCCGCAATCGTTTTTCGATCGATTCCCACGGCGGGACTTTTCCGATCACCCAACATCCGAACCAGACGCCGATCAGGGTGACGAAGACCGGCAGCTTTTGCTCGTCGCTGAACTGGTTGAAAAAGTAAGCGACGGTTCCCAGGAACAAGAACGCCAAGAACTCTTTCAGCGTCACCATCCAGTTCCCGGGCTTGGGCAGGAATCCGACCAGCGACGGGAACAAGCCCAGCACGATGTACGGCAGCGACATGCCCAAGCCGACGGTCATGATGACGGCGGCCGACTGGACGCTGTTGAGGTAGATCGTGTAACCGAGTGCCACACCCAAGAACGGCCCGCTGCACGGTGTCGCCAGGATCGTGGCAAACGTCCCGGTGAAGAACGCGCCACTGTACCCCTCCTTGCTCTGCAGGTTCTCCGACGACTTCCCGGTCGCCACTCCCGGTGTCGGCAATTCCCAGACGCCCAGGTACGACAACGCGAGGGCAAAGATCATCACCGTCAATCCGATCCGCACGGGGAAGTAGGCGAATTGCTGCCCCCATCCGAATGAAAAGACGACCGCCAGTACGGCCAGCCCGGCGAACACGCTCAGGATTCCGGCGACGTAGGCGAAGTTCAATAGCGCGACGCGTCGACGATCTTCACCGGCTTGTTGGACAAAGCTCAACACCTTGATCCCGATGACCGGCAACACGCAGGGCATGAAGTTCAAAATGAATCCGCCGCATAGTGCCAACAGCAAGATGAAGGGTAACGATGCCTTGGACCCGCCGCTTGTAAGGGCATCCGCCGTCGACTCGCTGCTTTCGGCCGTCTGGTTCGATTCGGCCGGTTGCGTTTGGACGACGGTTGCTGCAGCGTCCGGGGCTTCGGTTTGGCCGACCACCGGCTTGGCCGGGGCCTTGTTCAAATCATCGACCCACTGTGTTTCGGCAGCCTGATCGATCGCGGTGACGTACTTCGCGGATTTGATCTCCAGCGGGCCGAGCGTCGCATCGGCGGTGGCCGCGACCTTCACGACCGCGGTGAACTCGAACGCCATCGGACGCAGACAGCTCGTGTCCGTGCAGGCCTGATAGCAGACGTAACCGCGGATCGGATAGTCTCCCTGGGCCGTCCCCGCGGGAACCTTGATCGGCAATGACCAGGTCACTTCTCCCTTGTAGAACTTTACCGGTGGCGTGTCGGGGACGCCGGGGATCGATGGGAACAGCGACTTGGAAATGATCGGTTGATCCGCGTTGGGAAAACCGATCAGCAAACCGCGTTTTTCGGTGACGACAAAGTTGGTCGACGATTCGGAGTCATCGACGACGCTTTTGTAGACGTGAAAGTCGGCTTCGGGGCTGGCTCGGAAGACCAATCGTCCCTGACCGCCGGCGGCGATCGATGAAGAGACGCCGGCCGTCCAAGTCACGTCGTAGTCGTTGTCACGGAACGTCGTCGGCTTGGCTGCGGGATCGGCCAACAGGCTTGCCGCCTTCTTCGCCTCGCCGGCGTCCGCCGCCTTCGCGTCGGTTTTGGCCGCGTCGTCGTCTTGAGTCGCCAGTGATTGCGTGGCCGTATCCGTTGCATCCGTATCGATTACATCCTTCTCGGCTTGACCGGCGAACGTTGCCGTCAAGGTTTCGTTGGCCGGCATGCACGAGCCGCCGGTTTGGCAGACCAATGCTTTAACATCGACCTTGATCGGATCTTGGAAACCGGCGGGCAATTGGATCGCTGCCGACCAGCGAACCACCCCTTCGTGTTCTTCGATCGTGACACCGGGGTAGATGTCCGAGACGCTTTTCATCGGCGGATGATCGGGTTTGAATTTCCCGGCAAGCGACACCGATTTCGGAGACGCGATCGTGAACTTCGTCGGCAGCGGTCCGCCCGGCGGTTGCGTCGTCGAATAGATGTGCCATGACCGACCCACGGTGGCTTCGATTTCCAGCCGCCCTTGTTGCCCGTTGGTCACGTAGCTGGCCGACCAAGTCACCGGTTCTTGTTGCGACTCGCTCAGCCCGCCAAAACTGATTCCTCCAAACACATCGTCGGTCTGTCCCAGCGACGAGGCATCGAAGCTGCCTTGGGCGCTGGCGCTCGGTTGACCGATCGGCGTGAAACCGGCCAGGACGACAGCGACGACGGCGAGTGACGCCACCGATCGTGCAGCGAGCAACAGTGATGCCGTCAAGGAATCTCTGCCGCCAGACGCCAGAGGCCTGAAGTGATGTTTTCTTTTCATAGTGATCGTATCGCCACGGTGATCGCCGCCACGAGTGTAATGGTGGCGGCTAAAAAGCGTCAACGTTTCCATTACCCATCAACAGATTCGATTAATCGACGTAGCCTTTCGGACACAAGCTGCAAATCAGGGAATTGTCTCGACTCGCCAACCAACCAGACAACCCAGTTTGCCAGGCTGATCCAAAGTGATGACTCGGCAATCAGCAGTACCAGTGTACGAAACTCCGCACTGTCAGACGCCCCGAAATCGGTTTCCGGCCCGAGTGGCCGGCCCAGAATCCGGTCAGCTTGGCCGATCCGATCCGGCTTGGCAACTGACCCGGGGGCGGCCGATGGGGTGTCGCCTTGGCTGCCAGCGGGCCGATTTGGAAATGGCGTTGCGGCACGGTAATCCGCCAAAACTCGGTCGATCACGTCCTCCAACGTGCGGGAAGCGTGGGTGAAGCTGGCCGCCCAGCGGGCCAGATCGACCGCGACCGTGTCGATTCGCAAGGCGTCAAAATCAATGATTCCGCTGACTGCGCCTCCTGAAAAGAGCACGTGTTCGCGGTGGATGTCCCGGACAACGTACTGCAGCGGCCAGCGGCGACGAGCCAACGGGGCCAGGGCCGCGGACAATCGCGTCGCGGTGGCTGGCCATTTGTGCTGCAACACGCCTCTGGCCCGCTCCAACGCCGCGGCGACACTTGGGTGAACCCGGCCGTCCAGATTCGCGCTCAGAGTGCGCGGCAGCTGCTCGTCCAGCCAGGCGATCCGCTGCAACCGCTCGGCGAGCGCGGGGGCCGTTCGAAATTGCGAGGGCAAAGCCCCGCTGGGCACGTGTGTGAGCGCTTGGTGCAGGTCGGCGATCGCGCGGGTGCCACGGCCGATCAACTGCAGCGACGCGTCGTCGGTCAGTGGTCGCCCCGGCATCCAAGTGGCCAGCTCCCAAATCAGACCCGACGCGTCGACGGTGTACGTCCATCCGCGTGAATCGATCGGCTTGTACTTTGGTAGCAATTGGAACGTCGATGCGACGGTTGCGATCACTGAGTGGATTTCGTGGACGCGGTTCGGAGCAGTCCCCTGCGGCCAACAGCGCAGCACCAGCGTTTCGTCTCCGTCGCATCGAAACACCCGCGCGCCGCTCAGTCCCGGTGGCATCGGCGTGAGCTGATGCACACCGCGCTGTTCGGTAAGTTGCTTGCGAAGGGGCGCAGGGATCATAGTCGTCGCGGTGCGTTGTACGACGTCCTTTCCAGGTCGTTGTGCCGTTGTACGACGTCCTTTCTAGGTCGTCGTGGTGAGTCCAGCGGACGACGGCCCGGAACGGCCATCGTACTTGTCCTATCCCACACTATTTGCTGGGCATCGCATCGGCGAGTGCCGCCAGGGGGCCGGCCAGCGCGTCGTTTTGCGTGGTCAACGTGATCTGCCGCTGTGGCGCGATGGGGTCATCCGAGGCTGGGATGTCGATGTGAATCCAAAGCGTTTCCGGTGGCAGCACCGATTCGACGCGGTCGGCCCATTCGATCAGCACCCAAGTGTTGTCGGCATCGAACAGTTCTTCGACGCCCAACTCCAGGAACTCGTCTTCGTCGACCAACCGATACGCATCGAGGTGATGCAGTCGAATCGGTCCTGTGTGGATCGTGGCGTCGTAGCTGCAAAGCAGGGTGAACGTGGGACTGGTGACGTCTTCCGGATCGACTCCCATCGCGGCGGCCAGCGATTGGGTGAACGTGGTCTTTCCCGCGCCGAGTGTCCCGACCAGACCGATGACCAGTCGGGCGGGCATCAAGCGGACCAATTCGCCGGCCAACTTGCGGAGCCGGTCGAGGTCGACATCATTGAAGGTCAGGCTGGGCATTGCATTACGGGATCAGCCAGAACGCACCGGTCATCGCGGCCCCTTGAACCAGGGCTCCACGGGCACTGATCGGCACCGGCGGCACGATCCACGGGGCACAGTTGCCCGGGCGGTAGTAACCCAACGCGTACTGACATTCGTTCGGCGGATGGATTCCCATTTTGTACGGCAGGACGGCGATGTTGGCAAAGAAGTGGGCCGAAGAAACGACCGGTTGCAACCAGGGACCGGCGGTGTGTCCGTAGCGTTCCAGGTTGACCTGTTCAAAGTAACGCGGCTTGCTGCACAGATTGGACGCTTTCCAGGTCATGGTCAGCGGAGCCCACGAGCGTGGCGTGTAGTCAACCTTCGCGATCAGGCACTCTTTGGGCAGCCCCCAGTTTTCCGACAGGTAACCCAGGTCGCCTTCGCTGAGCTGGTTGACTTGAAGTTCTTGTTGCGTGCCGTCTTCGGTTTCGATGATGACTTGCTCGTAGGCCAGTCCGATGAATCGTCCGTTGGCGATCACGCTTCCGTCGATGTTGCTCCAAGGCCGGTTGGTCTGTCGCGATTCGAACTTTTCGCGCTGACGCTGATAGTCAGCCGGATCAAACAGATCGGGACGGAACGGAGGGCTGGGGTCCAGCGAAATCTTGTCGATGGTTTCACTCGCGATGCGTGCCCGGAAGTCTTCGCAGGACAATTGATTGGCCTTCAGCATCGAGGTGTCGCCGGGGATGCGTCCGATGGGGGCCTGGTCGGTGCGACCGTTTTGTTCCCGCTGTGTACGGTTTTGGTCAAACGGGTTTTCGTACAGGTACGAATCCGGTTGGCCACCGTCGGTAGGAACGCGATCCGAAGGCGAATCGGTCGGCACGTCGCCGGGTTGGACAGCCGGATCATTCAGCTGGGGGATCGACGGCGGCTGGGCTGATGACTGGTCTGCCGGCGCGTCGATCGACGGCTCGGGGATCACTTGCTGGTCGGGATCGCTGAGCAGGTCACGCATCGAAGAACCGTCGTCCGGCGTCGGCAGACTCGGTGCGGGCAACGATTGGGTGTCGGGGCCGACGCCGCGCAGTGCGTTCGGCGGAAGCTGCTCGGGGGCCGGCGCGGGGGTGCCCGCGGCGTTGCCCTGCGGTGCCGCACCGGGCAGGTCGGGAAGCGTCAGTCCGGGGGCAGAGTCATCGCCGGACGTTTGCGGGGCGATCGCAAGCTGGGCGGTTGCACCGGGGCGACGCTGCTGCAGCGCCACGCGCGCCGCCGGAGCGGATTGGGCCGCTGGAGATTGGGCCGCGGAAGCCTGGGCGGGTGCATTGAGCCCGTCGGCAAAGGGATTGTTGAAGAAATCGTTGGCCTGTGCCAGTCGTTCCGGGGCGCGCTGTGGGGCGGCCGCAGCGCGTCGGTAGTTGCCGACCGGCGCGGCGGTGTTGGGTGCGCTGTATTGGGTTTGGCGAACCTGGCCGATGTCTTGAAAATCTTGCGATTGCCGCGAAAGTTGGGCTTGGCGGATCGTTCGCGACACGGCGGCCTGCTGGAATGCGTTGGCCTGTTGGTGCGAGCTGGTCGGTTGGGACCGCATCGGGTTGGCAACCGCTTGGTGGTGGGCGACCTGGGCGACCTGGGCGACGCCGGACGCGGGCGCGGGATTCGCCGGCGGTGCAGGACTCGCCGCAGTCGCGGCGTGGGCGGGCGTGTGTCGCGGCGGCGTGGAGAAAACGTCTCGCTGGGTGACCGGTGCGGGCGGGGGCGTGACTTTGGGACTTTTGCGCCAACGCAGGTTCCAGCTGGTGTTGGCGGTCGCAGCGGTCGATGCGGCCGGCGTTTGAGCCTGTGCGTCCGCGGTTCCCACCAGGGCGGCCGACAGACAGGCCAGCGCCAGTGCGCGAGACGGTCCGTTCAGACGTCGCCTAATTTTGGTCCGACGAGTGGACGTCGGGGCTGTAATTGGGCGCTTCTTGAGTGATCGCAATGTCATGCGGGTGGTTCTCCCTAACCGTCGCTGCGGAAACGCGGATGAACCGTCCATCGCGTTTCAATTCGTCGATCGTCTTGGTTCCTAAATATCCCATGCCCGCTCGCAAACCGCCGACCAATTGGTAGACGTAATCGCTGAGCGGACCTTTGTAGGGCACACGGCCTTCGACGCCTTCGGGGACCAGTTTTCCAGCCTGGACTCCCTTTTGGCGATACCGATCGCTGCTGCCCTTGACCATCGCCCCCATCGATCCCATCCCACGGTACGTTTTGAACGTTCGGCCTTGGTACAGGATGACTTTCCCGGGGCTTTCGCTCAGTCCGGCAAACAAGCTGCCGATCATCACGGTGTTGGCCCCGGCGACGATTGCCTTGGTAATGTCACCGCTGAAGCGAACGCCGCCGTCAGCAATGACAGGTATGTTTTTCTGCTTGGCGACCGAAGTCGCGCGGAGGATCGCCGAGACTTGGGGCACGCCGACGCCGCTGATCACCCGCGTGGTGCAAATCGACCCCGGGCCGATTCCGACCTTGATCGCGTCCGCACCGGCATCGATCAGCGCCTGGGCCCCTTCCGCGGTCGCGACGTTTCCCGCGATCACATCGATGTCCCAGCCGGATTGTGCCTTAATCTCTTTGACCGTCTCGACCACATTCTTGCTGTGGCCATGAGCCGAATCGACGACCAACAAGTCCACGCCTTGTCGGATCAGCTCCTCGGCACGCTCCAGATCACCCACCCCGATCGCCGCTCCGACCCGCAATCTGCCTTGCGGGTCTTTGCACGCACGGGGGAATCGCTTCATCATGTCGATGTCGCGAATCGTAATCAGGCCCGTTAGTTTTCTATCTTCGTCAATCAGTAAAAGTTTCTCGACTCTTTTTGCCGTTAAAATTCGCTCAGCTTCCTCAAGCGTTACATTCCCCGTCCCCGTCACCAGGTTCTCACAGGTCATGACCTCGGAAATGGGGAGGTCTGGGTCTTCTAGGAATCGCAGGTCGCGGCGGGTCAGGATGCCAGCCAACTTGCGGTTTTCGTCCACGATCGGGATCCCGGACACATTGGCCTGGTCCATCAACTCGGCGGCGCGGCTGACTTTTTCGCCCGGTTGCAGCGTGACCGGGTCGACGATGATCCCGTTGGCCGAGCGTTTGACCTTCAAAACCTCTTCAGTCTGGGCCTCGGTGGACAGGTTCTTGTGGATGATGCCCAAACCACCTTCTTTGGCCAGTCCGATCGCCATTTCGGCTTCGGTGACGGTGTCCATCGGAGAGGACAGCAGCGGGATTTGCAGCCGGATTCGCTGGGTCAACTGGCTGCTGACGTCGACTTCGCTGGGGACGACTTCGCTGTAGCGGGGTTCCAGCAGGACGTCATCGAAGGTGACTCCAGAGTAGCTGATTTTGTCTTCAAACATGCCGAACATTCCTGACCGAGCGAAGCTGCGAAACGGGAAAAGCTTGGCAGTATGACGAAGACGGATCGGGAACGGAAGTCGCCAAACTACAGCGGGAATTCTTCTTCCGCAGCGGCTTCGGCGTACAGCGGCATGTGCCGGTAGTAGACTTCCAGGATCATGGTGGCGAAGGAGGTCAGGCACAGCCGCCCGGCTTCGCTCATGTGGGGGGCACCATTAAAATACCAGCTGCCCTTGGCACCTTTGGATTGATCCTGGGTTTCGACCAGCCAATCCCGCAATTCGGCGTTGAACTTGTCCCACTCCTTTCCGCCGTGGTGGCGGAGCACCTGGGCGGCATAGTAGTTGTAGTACAAGTCGGGCTTTTTGACGCCGATTTTGGCGAGGTGCCCGACGCCCTTTTGGATTCCGGGGTGGTTTTTGTCCCAGCCGGTGTACATCCGGCACAGCAGGCCGACGGCGGTGGTCGCCGGTCGGGGCGTGGTGGACGGTTTGTTGTAGCCGTAGATCGAACCGCCGTCGCTGGAGACGCGGTCCAGGAACAGTGTGGAGCCTTGGATGACGTTGGGCGGGATCATCAGGTGTCCCATGTGCCCACTTTTGAGCGCCATCACCTGCCAGCCGACGACCGACGTGTCGCCGCCGCTGGAGTCTTGTTTCTGGTACCGCCAGCCGCCGTCACGGCACTGCGCCAGGGCGATGTAGTTGAGTGCGGCTTGGGCCGGGCCGGCCAGGTCCGGATCACCTGTCATCGCGTACGCTTCGCACAGTGTGATCGCGGCCAGCCCGTGGTCGTACATGTTGCCGCCGCCGGTGTAATCGATGTAGGGCAATCCCTGTTCTTTTCCGGGTTTTCCGTTCTGAACCAGGAATCGCAAGCCGCCCATCACGACGTCTTTGAATTCACCTTTCAGGTGCGTCTGGCCGGCTCCCATGAACGGCAGCAGGGCCAGCGAGGTGGCGGCATTGAGTTGTTTGGCTCGGTTCGGCTGGGTGCAGCCGTTTCCACAGGCACCGCGACAGACCAATTCGTGTTGGAACGTCCACGCCCCGGCGGTCGGTCCGCTGCGGATTTGATGGCGTGAAAACCACTTCAGCGCTTCGGTGACCGCCGCTTCACTGCTGTCGGTTCCGCCGTATTTTCGCAGCAGTTTCTCCTTCATTTCCGAGCTTCGGCTGCCCATCGGCTTCATGCTCATCGAAGCCATCGACTGCAGCGTCGTCGCGGCGGGGGCCATGTCGGCCGCGAAATCGCTCATGTCCAACGGGACCGCAGCGATGTCCAGTGTGGGCACCTCCATCGCCACCGGTTCGACCATTTCGACCGGGTCGGTGATCTCCACTTCCTCGGTCATCTCCTCGGCCTCTTCGATTTCGCCGGGGTCGAATTCCTCGATCGAGAGTTCTTCGATTTCCGGGCCGTCGTCACCCGAGCTGGATGCCGTCAACACGTTGACGATCTGAATCGGATCGGCGATCGAGACCAATCCCAGGATCAGCAGGATCAGCGCGTGCACGAGCGTGCTGACCAACCACGCCGGCATCGCTTGGAAGACCAGAAACCGGTGACCTGTGCCGACCGGCTCGTCGTCGTCGCCTTCGCCCTGCTCCGCAGCGACCGTTTCGGTAACGCCAATTTCATTCGTCTCCAGGTCGTCGTTCATCGGGACTTGCGATTCGGCGCCGTCCAGTGCCTCATCGGGGCCCAGTGCCTTATCGGAATTGGCTGCTGTGCTCACGAAAGCGATTCCTGGAGTCGTGCGGAAGAAGAGGGGGTCACGTAGAAAACGGGACGACAGTGACCGAAATTGTCGACTGCTTGCCCCTTAAGTATAAGCGAATGAGGGATAAACCAGCACAGCTGAAATCCACATTCTGCAAACGCAATCGCTGCAGTTTTGTACCCACCGCGCGGATCGTGCCAGCTGAATCGATTGAAATTGCCTTCGCGTTTTGGGGGGGCTTATTCCCCTGGCGGGTTTGTTTCCCGCATCTCCACCCGCAGCGGTTCGTAGTCGGCGACCTGGGTCAAGAATGCCGGCACGGCGTTTCGAAACCGCTCGTTCAGCCGAATCTGACGGTCACCGTCGTGTTTGCCGATCCAGCCCTGATCCAGATCGATGATGATTTCGGCGTCGGGAAACCGCTCGGCTTCGGGATCGGAGAACCGCAGCATCATGCACTTGGTTTGCCCCAAACGCGATCGCATCGGTTCGTTCTTCACCGACGACCACAGGTAACTGCGGTCATCGAGCAGCAGGTGACGCAGGTGCCCCAGCCCCGGCATGCCGGTCAAACGAACCGGTTCGGCCCCCTCGCTCAGCAGCTCGGTCGAAGGTTCGCTCAGCGGTTCGGGCTGGACGATCAAGTGAATTTCCGCGGCCAACTGGAACGCCTGGATCGTTTCGGGCCCCCAAAACTTGGTGGTCTGCTCCAACCGTGTTCGCCGCGCCCAGATGCTCAGGGCGGCCCCGGCGATCCCGAACAGCACGACGCCCAGACCGATCAGAATTCCCCGCCGCGAGATCTGGGCGCGGGGGTCGTTGTATTTGTCGGCGTGCCGGTCGGTCTGGTCGTCGTTCGGAGAGGTCATCGGTTAAACTGCCGAAAAATTACAAGGGAGATCGATCTCGAAACGATCACCGAGTCCGTATAGATGACGACACAATGAATTCAGAGCTTGCCAGCGATCCCGGTGAAAGCACCGTTTCAGTCGACTTGGGTGATCGTAGTTATCCAATTCATATTGCCACAGGGGCAACCGGGCGATTTGCCGCTGCGTTTGCCAGATCGCTGGGCGATGTCAGTCACGTGCTGCTGATCTACGATGCCGCCGTCGAACCTTGGGCCGAGGCGTTGGCCGCGCAAATCCGCGTTGAATCCACCCGGGTCGACGCCGCGGCGGTGCCCTCGGGCGAGCCCAGCAAGTCGATCGCCCAGTTCGGCCAGCTGTTGGATTGGATGCTCGACCGGGGGGCGGATCGACGCAGCGTCGTCGTTGCCGTCGGCGGCGGGGTGATCGGCGACCTGGCCGGATTTGTCGCCGCATCGTTCGCCCGTGGAATCCGCTTCGTCCAAGTCCCGACGACGTTGCTGGCGATGGTCGACAGCAGCGTCGGCGGAAAGACGGGCATCAACCTGTCCGGGGCCAAGAACATGGTCGGTGCGTTCTGGCAACCCGAACTGGTTTGGATCGATACGCTGGCGATGAAGACCCTGCCAGACCGCAGCTACTTGAGCGGACTGGCCGAAGTCGTCAAGTACGGCGTGATCGACGATGCCGTCTTCTTTGACTACTTGGAATCCAACGCGAAGGCGCTCGTCGAACGTGATCCCGAGGTGTTGCGGTATGCGATCCGGCAGAGCTGTTTGGCCAAGGCTCGCGTCGTCGGCGAAGACGAACGTGAAACCAGCGGCCGTCGTGCGATCCTGAATTATGGACACACCTTCGCCCACGCCATCGAAGCGACAGCCGGGTATGGAACCCTGCTGCACGGCGAAGCCGTTTCGATCGGCATGCAAATGGCCGCCTCGCTGGCGATCCGGTTGGGCCGCTGCGATGCGGGGGTGCTGGAGCGTCAAACCGAGGTGCTGCAGGCTTGCCGGCTGCCGATCACGTTCCCCGAAGCCGACGTCGCCGCCATGCTGCCGGTGATGATGCGCGACAAGAAAGTCGCCCACGGAAAATTGCGTTTCATTTTGCCGACCAAGATCGGGCACGTGGAATTGGTCGGCGACGTCGATCCCGCCGAAGTCGAAACGGCAATCCGGGCGCATTGTTAGAGGTGGCGATTGGGGTAGGAAGATTTTGGAGGGCATGGGGGCCGAAGAATGACGAAACCCAAGTTGGAAGCATTGATGTCAGCACAACGCACAATGGCTCCCTTCTCCCCCGGCTTTGCGGGGGAGAAGGGCTGGGGATGAGGGGGCCAGCACCGCGGAAACTGGTTGGGTGTACGGCCCCTCACCCCCAACCCCTCTCCCCAAAACAGATCGCAGTCATCATCCTTCCGCGATCAATTTCAATTTCTGTTTACGCGATCTGTTTTAGGGAGAGGGAAGCCACGCTCTAAACTGCGGACCGATTTGTGTAGACACCAACGCACTGGAAGGGAGGGTGACGTCGCGTGTTCGATCGTTCCCCGCCTTAACTTGGCGCCTATGGGGTCGAGCGTAGCGAGGGGAGAGTCGATTCGTCCTCATGAAAGCCTTCTCCTACTTCAACACCGCCTCGGCCGTCCGGCGGCACGTACTCGCATACGACGAGCCAAATAGATTTAAATGGTTCAGCTGGTGGTACAGCATGTAGACGGCGACCCGCCGTCGCCAGCCGTCCGCCATCGGCCACTCGCTGACGTAAGCCTGTTCGAATTCGTCAGGGCAACTGCCAAACCACTTGATCATGCCCCACTCGGCCTCGCGACATCCCCGATACACCGCCGGGTCGATCAACGCGGGTTGACCCGCGGTGTCGAACAAATAGTTGCCGCTCCACAGGTCCCCGTGCAACAGCGACAACGTCTCCTCCCGCCCTGACAGCAGGTCCTCCATCCGGTCGATGATCCGCTGGCAATCGGACTTCAACGTCGCATCGGCCAGCCCCTGGTCGGTGGCCCAACGGATCTGGAACCCGATGCGTCGCGTGGCGAAGAACTCCGCCCACGAACCGCAGGCCCCATTGGGTTGCTCGGCCGACCCGAGGTAATTGTCCTCGGGCCAACCCACGGAATCGCCGATGCTCGCGCGGTGCAGCCGGGCCAGCTGTCGCCCGAATTCGCTGAACGCCTGGGACGATGATCGTGGGGCGGCGTTGGGAATGAATTCCATCGCCAAATACGCCTGTCCCTCCACGACATCGGTGGCGAAAACCCTGGGGACGCGGATCGCGTTTACGTCGGCCAATGCCTGCAATCCGCGGGCTTCGCAGCGAAAATTCGAAACCATGTCCGCCGAATTGCGTTTGATCAGCAGCTGAGTTTGTGGCTCGGCCGCGGGGAGATTTCCGGAGAGTTGCCAAGATTGCGGGTTATCCCAGCGAACCGTCACGACGGAGGCTTCGCTGATGCAACCTCCGCCGAGTGGACGCTGGTCGACGACGTCCAGTGGCGTGTCGAGTAATTCAGACAGGGTGTCTGCAAGCATGATGCGAAGCGATAATTTTCAGCACAAGAATGAAACCTGGCGGTGTCGGCGTGGGTATTCTACAGAGACGATACCGGCTCAATGTAGCTACGCTCGCCAGAGCGTGGAAAAAGCCCTGCGAGGAAGACGATGACACCGGGAATCCACCTTCTGACGAAGGTAGCTACGTTTGTTCCACGATTGACGTCCGTTCGCTAGATCCGAATTGTTTCCCCAACAATCATGATGAAGCTCCAAAAACGAATCCCATTATCCGCGGCCTGTTTCGCTTTGTTGCTCGGGTCATTGGTCCAGCCTTCACCGGCCGATGAACCCGTCGCCTCGCCCGCACTGGGCAAGCGTTTGACCCGCATCGATCTGGATGGCCATCGCGGCCGGCGCTGGCAGCTTGAGGATTTCCAGCAGGATTCCCATTTGGTCGTGGCGTTTCTGGGAACCGAATGTCCGCTGGCAAAGCTCTACGCCGTCCGGTTGCAATCGATGCACAAAACGCTCGCCGACAAGGGTGTCCGTGTGATCGGTGTGATGAGCAACCGACACGATTCGCTGTTGGACATCAGCGCGTTTGCGCAGCGACAAAGCCTGACCTTCCCGATCGTCAAAGACGCCGGTGGTCGACTGGCTGACGACCTCGGTGCGACGCGTACGCCCGAAGTGTTTGTGTTTGACGACCAGCGTCGACTGCGCTATCGGGGCCGTGTCGATGATCAGTATGGAATCGGATATGTCCGCGACAATCCACGTCGCAACGACCTGCGTGAAGCGATCGACGAGTTGCTGGCCGGCACAGAGGTTTCTGTTCCCCGGACCGAGGCGGTGGGCTGCATCATCGGTCGCAAGAAAGACGTCCAGACCGATGCGGCGGTAACCTACGGCGGGCAAATCGCAGCGATCCTCAACCGCCACTGTGTCGAGTGTCATCGCGAGGGCGAGATCGCCCCGTTTGCATTGACCGAGTACGAAGAGGTCGCCGGTTGGGCCGACATGATCGCCGAAGTCGTCCGCGACCAACGCATGCCGCCCTGGCACGCCGATCCCGAACACGGCAAATTTGCCAATGCCCGACGTCTGAGCGACGAGGAGAAGCAGTTGCTCTATGACTGGGCCCAGGCCGGTGCGCCGGCCGGCGACTTGAGCAACCTGCCGGTGCCGCCGGCCAAGGTCGCGGGCTGGCAATTGCCGCGCCAGCCCGACTTGGTGTTCAACGTCAGCTCCCAGCCGTTCGAAGTCCCCGCCGAGGGCGCCGTGCGCTATCAATACTTTCGGGTCGATCCGAAGTTGGATCACGACGTCTGGGTCGAAGCGGCCGAACTGAAGCCGGGCAACCGAAGCGTCGTCCATCACATCCTGGCGTTCGCGGTACCCAAAGGCCAACGCCGTGGGTTGGACGGCGCCCGCGGGTTCTTGGTCGGCTACGTTCCCGGGGCACGCGTCGAACCCTGGCCGGCCGGGCATGCCAAACGAATCCCCGCCGGCAGCGAGCTGATCTTTCAGGTTCACTACACACCGATCGGAACAGCGGCAACCGATCAAAGCGAACTTGGAATCTGTCTGGTCGATGAAGCGACGGTCACGCACGAGATCGTGACCACCAGCGCTGTCCAAACACGATTTGCCATTCCACCGGGCGATGCGGATCATCCCGTCGCAGCGGTCAGTCCCGAATTCCCTGCCGATGCGAAATTGTTAAGCATGAGTCCGCACATGCACGTCCGCGGCAAGTCGTTCGAGTATGCGATCAAGTCCACCTCCGAAGTCTTGTTGTCGATCCCGCACTATGACTTCAATTGGCAAACCACCTATGTCCTCAAGCAGCCGTTGCCGTTGGAGGCCGGTGATCGAATCGAGTGCCGGGCAGTGTTTGACAACAGCGCCGCAAACCTGAACAACCCCGATCCATCGAAGACGGTGAAGTGGGGAGATCAGACTTGGGACGAAATGATGATCGGCTATTACCACTTGTCGGTTCCCCGCGACCGCGACGATTCCGGCCCCACGACGGCCGAACGACGTCGGGCGGCGGTCGAGCGCGCCGTCCGACTCGCGACCTTCGATCGCATCGATCGCGACAAAGACGGCAAGCTGACCAAGGCCCAAACGCCACGCAAGCTGCATAAGGTTTTTGACGACCTGGACGCCGACGGCGATGGCGTGCTGACCCGCCAAGAAGCCGAAACGCAGTGACCCTTGCGAGCGAAGCTCCCTCCGTTGCCTCGCCACGTACGACGGCCCTTCCGGGCGGTCGCTCCGCACCGGTACGACGGCCCTTCCGGGCGGTCGATGCGCCATTGGCATACCACGTGCATCCATCATCCCCACGAAACCCGAAACTGTCGCAATGACAGTCTTCACCGGGCGACCGACCTTCAACTCTTTCGTGGAGCAATCGCAATGCGTATGGTTTTTCCGTCCCCCGCGTCGGGACGTTTGATGGATGAATTGGCCACGGATGTGGGAACACTCGTCGAATCCTTTTTCGGTGAGGCAACCGATCGGGGGCGTGCGGCGCGTCAGAATCGGATGCCGGTCCCGATGGACATCGATGAAACCGACGATGCCTATCAGGTGACGCTGGACGTGCCGGGTGTGCCGATCGAATCGATTGCAATCGATGTGCACGAGAACACGTTGACGATTTCCGGACAACGCGTGTCGGGTGCGAATGCCAAGTCCGATGAAGAAGCAGCGGAAAACGGCTCCGCCGCCGAAAACAATGAAGGTGCGGCGTCGACGGTCAAGCGTCATCGACGGGAACGCCCCAGCGGCAAATTCGAGCGGAAGCTGGAATTGCCGTTGGCGATCGAATCCGATGCGGTCACCGCGAACCTTTCCGACGGCGTGTTGGTCGTCTGGCTACCAAAGGCGGACCCCGAAAAAGGCAAACGCCGAATTCCGGTGACGAAGCGATAATCACCGTCAATTCCAACGCGGCGGGGCAGCAAAATGGCAAGTCCCGTCACGTAGGCGGATCACAGCCGCGGCCCGGGTGTTTACAATTCGTCGGGGCCGTTTGTCGTAGACGGCCACTCCGATCAGCGAGTCAGCACGAACGAATATTGGAATCGACCGATTGGGCGCGAAGCGAGAATCTGAAGAGTCCGAACTGATCGATCGGGCACTCGCTGGCGACCGTTCGGCGTTCGCGGACTTGGTGCGTCAAAACCAGGAACGCCTGTTCGCTTCGATGCTGCAGGTGACCGGGTCGCCGGAAGAGGCCGAGGAGGCGTCGCAGGAAGCCTTCATCCGAGCGTTCGTCAAACTGGACACGTTCCAACGCAACAGCCAATTCTTCACCTGGGTCTATCGGATCGCGTTCAACAGTGCGCTGACGATGCGCCGCAAGAAGAAGGCACGTGTTTCCCTGGACCAGCTTCGTGAAGAAAGCGGGTTGGAAATGGGGGGCAATGATGATGCCGTTGACGAACCGATGCTGCGCGATGAACGCGTCGATCTGGTCCGCCGTGCGATCGACACGTTGACCGACGAGCATCGGAAGATTCTGGTGCTCCGCGAGATGGACGAGTTCGCGTATGAAGAGATTGCAGAAGTCCTGGAGATCTCGATCGGCACCGTCCGCAGTCGACTCAGCCGCGCCCGACGTCAATTGAAGCTTGCCATCGAAGCGATCGAAAAGACGCAGTGACCCATGTCAGCGGGAAGCGTGACGGCCTGTTGATTTAATCAGCCGTTTGGCGCGAGCCTACGGGCGCCAGTGCGTTTTCTTGGGATAGGAAGCCCGTACGCTCGCGCGAAACGGCTGATCCCACAAGTGATCGGAGTAAATCAACGGGCCGGTGAGTGAGCGGCCCTTGTCGATCCCGATGCAAACGCCCGCCACTCGCTGACGCGTCGTGCTGGCATTCACGTGTTGTGCCGGCATTGGCTACTTGGCCAGATAGCTCGCCGTGTAATACGCCTGGGGATGCAGCAAGGGTTGCCCATCGGCGTTCTTAATCTTGTCGCACAAAAACTCGTGGACGTGTCCGCGTTGCAGTCCATCGACGACCAGGCGTACTTTCATGCGATCCTCGGACACGGTCGCTGATCGAATCGTCGGCTGCGTGTGGTCGACTTCGGGGCTGCCGTATTCCGAGCGATACTCGTACGTGTAAGTTTGCAATTGATAGAGCGCCGGGTCGGAAACCGAATTCGGATCGACGGCCTGAGTGAACTCGAGCTCAAAGCCATCGTTTTGCAAGCGGATCGCCAGGATTTCGAAGGGCGTCTTTCCGGTCCAATCGAGGCGTTCGATCGCAAACGGTCGCGGTCCGACCGAGCCCCAGCCGCGGTTGGTCCCGCCGACAAACAATGACCCGCCTGGCGTCATCTCCACGCCGACGTTCCCCGAGGCGAACCCCGATCGAAACGGAAAGCAAACGCCTTGGACATGACCGTCGACTTCTTCCAAGAAGACACGCATGATGGTGCTGGCCGATTGGTCGGCAACGAACAGTTGATTCTTGAACGGGCCGAACTTGCCGTCGGTGGTGTCACAAGCGATCCCCGAGGCGCTTTTGCCCATCTTGGTGTAGGGGAACAGCACGGTCGGCATGTCCAGTTCGTCGATCCGATCGGCTTCGATATGCAATCGCGAACCGCTCTCCGGTTCGACCGGTTTTGGTCCCATCGTCGATTCGGCGTCGGCGTACCATCTGAACCCGCCGGGGTGTCCGACGAACCGTCCTTGTCGCAACGGTTTCAGGGCGCAGGTGCCGTTCCATGGCCCTTGGTTGTCGGTGTAATACCAGCGCCCTTGGGCATCGGCGCCGATGCCGGCCGGGGAACGCACGCCACTGGTCATCGGCAACGTCTTGCCGTCGGGCGTGATCTTCATCGCCCAGCCACGGTACGGCACGTTGCTGTTGAACGAACCGGTCAAGCACAACGTGACGGCCATGTTGCCGTCTTCGTCGAACTTGGATCCGAACGCGTATTCGTGGTAATCGGTCGACACGCCCCAGCCGTCGGCCACGGTTTCAAACACGTCGGCTGCGCCGTCGCCGTCTTCATCACGCATCCGGGTGACTTCACAGCGTTGCGTCGCGTACAGCCAGCCCTCGCGCCAGGCCAGGCTGAGCGGTTCGTGCAATCCGCGTGCGAAAAACGAAAACTGGTCGGCAGTGACGGTCTCGGCCAGCGGGTCGGCGATGCGAAAGATATCACCACGACGACTGCACACGGCCATCGATCCGTCGGGCATCAGCTGGAATCCGCACGCTTCGATCACCTCGCCGATCGGGGTTTCGAACGTCGTGATGGTGTAGTAATCCGATTCTTTGGCGGATTGGGCCGATACGTGTGTGGCGGCGCACAGGAGCGCCGCGGTGGTCAGTGCGAGAAAGGGTTTCATGGGGGTCATGGTTGGTTGACTTCGTCGAACAGGATCGGCGTTACCACTGGATGATTTGGGTGAGCGTCACGGATGTTCCGGCGGGCACTCGGGCTCGCAACTCGCTTTGCCCGCGGGCGGAAATGATTTCACAGGGAACGTCGGCGATGGACAGTTTGAGCGGGCCGGCCTGGTACAAGCCGTCGCCGAGCGCTTCAATCTTGGCCGCCCGCAGGACCCGCCAAATCAGCCCGCGTTTGTCGAAATCGTCCGAGTCGTCGGGGCGGGTGATCGTCAGTTGGCGCTCAAATCCGCCCGGACCGAGCGGCCGGATCGAATCGGAGACCGTTGTGTCGCCGATCGAGTACAGGAACGTCGGGTTGCCGGCTTCATCCAGTCGGTAGCCGCCGAACTGGTATCCGAGATCGCGTCCCGATTCACTCGGCCACGTCATGTCGATCGAATCGCCGGGGGCCAGCGGCGTCCAGGGTTCCAGGGTGTGGATGGAATCGCCGGCCGGCGTCGTGCGGCCTTGACCGCGTCCGGTCCAATGTCTGGCCGCGTCGATGAACTCGTGCTTCCAGATCGAATTCAACCCCATCCGTTCGGCGTCCCAGATCAGGTTGACTTCGCCGGGGAATCCGACCGCGATGCCGCGACCGGAAACGCCTTCGAAAAAGTTGCGATAGATTCTCGGTCGCTGAGCCGCCGCCAACAGGATCGCGCCGACACGCAGCCCCGGTGGCTCCTTGGCCGATTCCCCCTCATTCAGATAGGACCACATCGCGGCGATCTGATTCGCCGGGTCGCCGTCGAACAGACCGGTAAACGCGCTTCGGCCTTCGGGGAAACTGTTGGGCATTCGTGTCCCCGGTCGATACTTCGTCGGGTCTTGCAGGTAGCGATGGAACCAATCGGCGCGCAATCGTTTGGGCATCGCCAGCAGATCGATGACACCGATGCCGCCGCCTTTGACATCGTTGTAGGAGTGGCATTTGATGCAAGACAGTCCGGTGGCACCGGTCAATTTCCGTCCGTCGTTGACATGGGCATCCTTTGCCAGTTCGGCCATCGTTGTGCCGCCGTCGGTTTCTTGGCGGTCCAGTCGCACCAAGCTTTGATGCAACAGGTCCAGGTTCCCGTCACCGAAGCCCGGCATCCGCGTCAGCATGTACGGACGTTCGTTCGCTCCGTGAGCGAACAGATCGGTCAGGTACGACGACTTCAATTTATCGCCGACATCATCCAGCGGCGGCGGCAACCGGCTCTCCCAACCCATCTCTGCCGTGGTCGTTTGAAACGACGCATCGCGTGCCGCTTCGGGGCCGCCCGACGAGCCGCGTCGATGACAGGCGTAGCAATTCAGCCCCGCCAGGGTCAGGTGGACCAGATCCGGATCGGTGATCGTCATCGCCGTCGATCGGGCCTCCTTTCGCAAACCGATCGCGTTTTCGATCGAACGTTTCTGTCGCGGCGACAAGTGAAAGTCGACCGCGGGGCGGGACACCGAATTGGCCAAACATCCGCGGTCCGTTCGAACGTCCGTCAATTTCGGAGCTTGGTCGACCGGCGGGCGTGACGATCCGAATTCATGGCACGAGGCGCATCCGGCGGACTGGAACAGTTGCCCGCCGCGCTGGACCGAATTCGGGTCCGGACGGAACTCGCTGGCCAGCAACGGTTCGGAGCCTTCCTTGTCATCGGTGATCACTTCGCGCAATTGGACACGGCCCAGCATTGGATCGTTCATGTGCGCTTCCAAGGCGACTTCGCCGGCATTGTTGAACCATTCGACGCGGACCGGGTACAGTCCCGCGGCCAATTCGAAGGTGGCCTTCTTGGTGACCTTGGGATGAATGCCGTCGTTGTCGATCTGGTGATCGCCGATGAACAACCGCGACCCGTCGTCGCTGGCGATGGAGAACTCGTATTTTCCCGCGCCCGCGATCCGAATTTGTGACTGGAACACCATGGCGGTGTGCAGCGGGTCGCCGTCGTGTTTCAGTTCCAGCCCCGAAACGAAGTCTTCGGAGACGGGTGTCAGTGCGTCAAAGTCGGGCAGCTTGTCCCACTGGCCTTTGTAGATCAGACGGCGAAATTTGACATCGCTGGCGCGCTCGGTGACTTTGGCCGTCAGATAGCTGGCGATGGCATAGGCGTCGCCCATCGAACCGACCAGCGACGGCATGCGGGCTCCCTTGCGTATGCGGTGTGGCTGGGCGATCAGTTGGGCCAGCGAATCGACGGTGTACTTCACATCCACCGGGCCCAAGGGAACCGTGGTCGCGGTGGGCGTTTCCGTCCCGTCAAAGGGCTGATGACAGGCCACGCACCCGACGCTGTGATACAGTTTCTGGCCGCGTTTGACCGCGGTCGGTTTTGCGGGGCGGTCGACCAGTTCGGAGCTGTCGCCGGCCAACATCAGGTAGCTGGCGATCGACGCGGCGGCCGAGCGACGTTGCTGGGCATTGAGTCCCATCCAGGGATCGGGCATCGTCGTCCCGGTCTTTGTTTTGTGGGGATCGGCGATCATGTCGACCAACGCGTCGGGGCGAACCCGCTGGCGCACCTCGGTCAGCACAGGGCCCGTTTTGATCGGCAACGCGCCTTCGGCACCGGCGTGACAGTTGACACAGCCGAGGCTGCTGATCAGCAGTTCGCCGCCGAGTCCGTTGGGGTCGTCGCGGCCGGCGAAGAAGCGTTCAAATCCGGGGACGATCGGCCGCGTTGCTTCGCGGGTTGCGTCGCGGGGGATCAGCCAGATGTTGCGAAAGCGGACGGGGTTTCCGTGATCTTGCAACACGATCGGTCCGTCGTCGGGGCCTTCGCGGTACTTGGCCGCGGTCGTCGTGGAGGGCACGGCGACATCGTTCTGGACCGTGACGCCATTGAGCCGAACGGTCATCCGTGCGTCGGACAGTTTTGTTTGGCCTTGGTAGCGCGCGGCGGTGAAGTCGACGTCGTAGGTTTGCCACTGCAGGGGAGGCAAACAGGCGTTGGAATCGGGGGCTTTGACGCCGTAGATCCCGCCGGTTTCGTTGGACGCCCCGGACAGCCCGAACGAGTCCAGGACTTGCGTTTCATAACGTCCTTGGTGATACACGCCGCTGTTGCCCCGGGCTTGTCCGCTGGCGGTCGGCATCCACGGGGTGCGAAACTCCAGGTGCAACGTGTAATCGCGAAAGGTCTGTTTGGTCTCGGTCCCCTGTTGCAACAGCCCGTCGTCGGTCAGGGTGCCGTTCTTCCAATTGGCCAGGGTTTCCGCCGAACCGTCGAACAACACGATCGCGTCCGGCGGAGGGGCGGCACCGAGCGTCGGCGAAGCCCGCTCGACACGATCGACTTCCAACGAGTCGGCCAGGTCCAGGACCGTGTCTTCGTCCCCCTCCAGCCGGCGCGGCGGGTTGCCCGCCGCGGCAATCCCCTTGAGCGCGACGTCGTAGACGATGATTTCAAATTCGCCATCGCCCCGCGCAACGACGTGCATGCTGTGCTTTTCGCCGTCGTATTCACCCTGGATGGCGAAATCGGGGTCCGAGCTGTGATCCCTTGGTTCGGCGGCCGAGACACAGGCGGCCAGCAGGCAAATCAATGTCGTGGAGAAAGACGCAAAACGCAGGGTTGCAAAACACAGAGTTGCAGAAAGCAGAGTTGCTGGGAGCAGGGACACAAGGCGCATGGACGATTCGACGGTAGGAAAGAAATCAATCGCTGTGGCGGAACTCGCCACAGCATACACGAACACATCAGTGATGGTACGGGATGATTTCTTGACCGTTGACCGAGGCTTGGGAGCGGTGGATTTCCAGATCCAAGCTGTAATCCATCATGGTGACCCGCCCGTCGGCGAACGCCACGTTCCAGCCGCCGTAGTGCGTCGAGCCGAAATCATGACATTCCAAGCAGTTGGCCCGCGAATCGACCTTGGGAGAACGCGCGGCGTAGCGGACGTACGAATGAGAGGAGATCGCAACGTCGTGGTAGCCGGCCAACGGCGAGCGGTCTCCGAACCCGTCTCCCGTTTCCAGCTTGTTCAGATCCATCGCCTTCTCGCCGATCAGGTAGGTGTTGCTCAACCCGTCAAAAATCGTGTTGAACCGCGTCCGTTGTCCGAGCACCCAGACGCCGTCGTGGGTTAGCCGGATCGCGGGTGCATCGTTGCTGTTGGGCGTTGCACTGGTGTCGATCTCCGCCGAACCGCCGTTCATCGCATAGTCGTTTCTGGCTCCCGAATCGCCATACCGCAAGCTGTACGGTTCGACCAACGGGTACGGCTCGGCATCCCGCCGTGACGGGCAGTGCAACGTTTCCACCGGAACGCGGACGAGCGACTGGATCCGATCCGATGGCGTCACGGCCAGCGATCGGGCCAGCGGTTGAATCCTGGTCGCCAGCTGCGGTTCTTCCAGGTACAGCAGCACCTGCGTGATCCATGTGCCTCCCCCGATGTGGGTTCGAAAGCGGTTTTCGCGTTGCGTGATCAGGAACCCCGGACGCTCCCCCCCATAGCCCGGCAATTCCTTGAACGCCGATTCGTAATTGTGACAGGCCAAGGCGACCTGCTTCAGTCGGTTCTGGCATTGGATCACGCGGGCCGCCTCCCGAGCCGCCTGGACGGCCGGCAGCAGCAATCCGACCAAGATCCCGATGATCGCGATCACCACCAGCAGCTCGACCAGCGTGAACGCGCGGCGGGAAGCGATGTGGCGGTGCGGCGATGAAGTCGAGGGATCAAGAGCCGGCATCGGATCAAACCTGCACAAAGATCGACAGACGAGCGGACGAGCGACGGGCATCAACGGACGCTCCGTTATAGGTGATCTCTCGCTGCGCTGCCAAAGCTTTTCCGATGCGTCGCCTGCTCGGGGACCTCAGCTGCGGATCCAAAACGACAAGGTTTCGGCCAATTGTTCGGCATCCAGGTACTCGTGGGCCAGCAATTCATCGCTGACCGCCGCGATCGCCGCCCAGCACAAATCGTCGCTCAGGTGGTGGTGCAGCAACACCACGACAGATTCCAACAGTTGCGTGCGGCGCCGTGGATCTCGCATCAGCCGTTCACCGCGTCGCCACGCCCAAGCCCAGTCGTGTTGCCAGGGCCCGAACGTGGCCGGATGCAATTTTTCGCCGCGGTAAATCATTTCCGCGACCGGGCCGGCAAGGATCGTCAACACCTCGCGCTGGACTTGCCAATCGCTGTGGGCGTCGACGCGCCCCCAGTTGACGTGGCAATCCCCGAACCGCTCGGGCAGCCAATCGTCCGCTTCGGCGTACAGGCCGACCGATTCGATTTCCCCGCCCAGGGCGAAGCCGACCACCGCGTGACCGGCTTCGTGATACGCGGTCAGGGTCTCGTCGTCGTCCATGATTTGGGGTTGGGCAGGAAGGTGACAGAAAAAGAGGGGGCAGAAAAACAGGAGGGCAGCCGACAAGAAAACGGATGACAAGAAAATAGAGCAGAACCTGCCCCCGCGCAAACCTGAAACCCGGAACTTGGAACTTCTCCCCCGACCGGGTAACTTACACCGCATGGCTGATTTAATCGCACAGGGACCGCAGAATTATCATCGTTGGCGTCGGGAGGTCCCCGATGCGGCGATGCGTCGCGATGTGGTGATCGGTCGTAGTGATGCGGATTGGAACGTCCCCTGGGATCCGATGATCTCACGGGCACATGTGCGGTTGATTCCCCAAGCCGACGGTCGGCTGGAAGTGATCGCGGTCGCTTCGGCGCGGAATCCGGTTTACCACCAGGGACGTCATGCGGTTCGCTTTGTGCTGGTGCCCGGCGACCACTTTGTGATCGGCAAGACGACGTTCACGTTGGCTGCGGCGACGGGCAAACGTTCTCCGGAACGCCTGGGGGATGGTGCCGCCGAAGACGAAGTGGATGTGACCGAAAACGTGTTCGATCACGTGGCCCTGCGTCGCAAGCACTTTCGAGACGTCAATGCGCGGATCGACGTGTTGACCCGGCTTCCCGATTTGATCGCCAGCAGCGACAGCGATCAAGAATTGTTGGTTCGGGTGACGAGTGTCTTGTTGCAATCGACGCCATCGGCCGAAGCGGTCTCGATCCTGTCGGCAGGGGATCTGCAGCACGATCCGGAAGCGCCGATCGAGGTGCTGCATTACGACAATCGCAGTGCGACGCTGGGCGGTTCACCGATCAGTCGACGGTTGGTCCAACGGTCGATCGAGAAACGTGAAAGCATTTTGAATGTGTGGGCGTCGGGCGATTCGATGTTGACCACCAGTGCGTTCACGGCGCGGGAGGACGTGGATTGGGCCTACTGCGTGCCGCTCCGCACCCAGGCCTGTCGCGGATGGGTGATCTACATCACGGGAAAGCTGCCGGACACCGAGATGATGACGGGATCGGGAAGTCCGGTGGATATTTCCGAGCAACTGCACGACGACGTCAAGTTTGCCGAACTGGTCGGGACGACGATGGCCAGTTTGCAACAGAGTCGTCAGCTGCAACGTCGCCAGGCCGCGATGAGCAACTTCTTTGCGCCGATCGTGATGCGTGCGCTCGCCAGCGGTGATAGCGAGAAAGTGTTGCAGCCCCGCGAGGCCGAGCTGACGGTGATGTTCTGTGACCTGCGCGGGTTCTCCAGCCGCAGCGAACAGGACTCACAGCAATTGTTGCAACTGTTGTCCGACGTCAGCGATGCGCTGGGCGTGATGACCAAACACATCCTCGGCTATGACGGGGTGATCGGCGACTTTCACGGCGACGCGGCGATGGGGTTTTGGGGATGGCCGCTGGCGCAGGACCGGTCGATCATCCAAGCCGCCGGTGCGGCCCTGGCGATCCAGGCCGAATACCATCGGTCGGACCTGGGGTTCCGCTGCGGCATCGGACTGGCCCACGGCCGTGCGGTTGCCGGACAGATCGGCACCAAGGATCAAGTCAAGGTGACGGCCTTTGGTCCGGTCGTGAACCTGTCCAGCCGGTTGGAGTCGATGTCCAAACGCTTCGGGGCGGAGATCATTCTTGACGAAGCGGCTCGGGCCGCATTGCTGGCAGCCGGCCGGCACGGATTCCGACTCCGGCGACTGGCCAAAGTCCGTCCCGCCGGCTTTGCCAGTCCGGTCGAGATTTCGGAACTGATCGGCGAGGCCGCCATCGGGACGCACCAAGTCACCGACGCACTGATCGCCGACTACGAAGCGGCACTGGATCTGTTTTGTGCCTCGGACCTGGACGGCGCGCTGCGGTTGTTTCGCTCCCTGCCGACCTGGGACGGGCCGACGCAAATGATGATCAAGCAGATCCTTTCGGGCGACAGCGAGGGTGACGTGATCGACCTGCCCAAATGATGGTGGCGCCGATTGGGTAAAAGGTGGTCGGTGGATGGGTGTACGACGTCCTTTCTAGGTCGTCGCGCTGAGCCCCACGGGCGACGGCCCGGAAGGGCCATCGTACCCCAAGAAAAGCATCGTCCTAAGCTGGACGGTCCCTAAAGGCCAGAGACCGCCGCCACAGCCAATGGACGGCCTGGTCGATTTCGCGTTCATGCTGGTCGGTGGTGATGCCGTCATGATCGAGGCCTTCCAGGATCACCAATCGTTTCGGCCCGGGCAGCGCGTCGAACACTTCCATCTGCAACGCCGGTGGGACCAACTGGTCGCGTTCGGACTGCAGCATCACCGTCGGGACCTGCGCACCGGGCGCCGTCAACGACAGGTTCATTTCCGGCGGAACGCTTTCGGCGATCGCGTCGGTCAAATGCCCCAGCGGGTATTGCCGTGCGACGCGTTTGACGGTCTGGATCAACGGCGGCGGGTTACGCAGAATCAACCCTTCGATCTGAACCTCCGGCCGCGAAGCCAAATAGGTGGCCGTCGCACAGCCGAGCGAGTTGCCGATCAACCAAATCCGCGGCCGTTGGGCTGGCAAGCCGCTGGTGACCAGCGACCAGAATCGAGACGCGCGGCGGGCGATGTTGGCCAGCGTGGCGCGGCCGCTGCTGGCGCCGTAGCCGGGTGCATTCCAGGTGCAGATCTTGACCGTCGATTCGGGCAGCTGTCGGCACGGCCAATCCGACGCCCGCTCGGCGCGACCGGCCGTCCCGGGGAATTTCAGAATCAGCAGGTCGATCGGTTGATGGTCCGGCGAGAGTTCGCCGCAGGTGCCGTCGCCGCGGGCCCGACGATACTCGACGAAATACTCATCCGTCATCCGGTCGACCGTCACCAGCACGCGTTCTTTGGGCGCATAGACCAGTTCGTTTCGCGAGGGCCGCAAAACGAATCGGTCTAACAGATGACGGCGGAACGAACGAATCATGGCAGCATCTTGACCGTCCGATCCGACGCTGTCTAGCTGGACACCGTCAGTTTGACTTCGCAAGGCTGACAAGCACAAGGCTAACAAGCACAAGGCTCACAAGAGCACGGCCACGTCAAGTTGACGTAGCTACGCTCGCCATAGCGTGGAGCACCCGGGAGATCCACCTTCTGGCGAAGGTCGCTACGCCCGTCTCATCTCGGTCCGTCTCAACGCGGCCCGGGCGCGTTGACGTGGTCGGCCGAGCGGTCTTCACCCGGCGTCATCACCCCGTGGCTGTCGCTCGTGTCCTCGGCGAGCGGTTTTCCGGTCTCGCGGTCAAACGTATCGGGCGACAATTTGTCCGGCACGCTGTCCCCGGTTTCGTCCATCCAACGCCGCAGCACCGCGACCAGTCGCTGCCGGGTTTCCGCGTGCTCGGGGTGTGTCGTCAAATTGTTCAACTGATGCGGATCGGATGTCACGTCGTACAATTCCACCTCCGGCCGCGGCGACAGGAACACATCGGCTTGGGCGTCGTTCAAGCTTCCCGACTCACGCAGGGCACGCAGTTGTTGGTGCGAGTCGCTGCGAACCGAATCCGCAGGGCCTTGCCAGGCCAGCTCCGGACGCCGGTTGATGATCAACAAATGATCGCCGTGACGCACGCCCCGCCCGAACGCTTCGTAGTCGTGCCAGTTGTGCTCCGAAAACGCGTACTCACGGACGGAGGCCGAGGCGTTTTCAAACAGCGGCAACATCGAAACGCCTTGCATCGTTTCAGGGATCTGGCATCCGGCCACCGACAACACCGTCGGCGCCAGGTCGATCACGCTGACCAATTGTTCGCTCGCGCCTTGCCACTGAATTCCCTTGGGCCAGTGGGCCACCAGGCCTGTCTTCATGCCCGAATCGTGCAGTCGCGTTTTGGCTCGCGGGAACGGTCGCCCGTTGTCGGCCAGCACATAAATCAGTGTCTCGTCCAACACGCCTTGCCGACGCAGTTCATCAACGACCACGCCGATGCGATAGTCGAAGCGAGTGACTTCGTTGTAGTACGACGCCAAATCCTGACGTGTTTGCGGGTCGTCCGACAAGAACGGCGGCACAATCACGTCCTCGGCACGGTGCATCGGCCCATACTCGGATTCCTTCCACTGCTTGTCCGCGTCCCAGCCGCGATGGGCGTCGTAGGATGCGAACCAAAAGAAGAACGGTTGGTCTTTGGGGCGGTCACGCGTCACACTCAACCAATTCGCCGAACCACTCGAGTCGCCTTTGACCCGCCCGGCATCGACGTGATCGAACGCCTCCGGTCGTGGCGATTCGCCTTTGCCCGGTGCCGTTGATTTCATGTGATGTTTGCCCGACAGCGCCGTGTAATAACCCGATTGCTTCAAGATCTCGGGGAACCATGGCAAGTGCAACGAGATCGGCTGGTGAAGTTCAGCCGCCTTGCCGTTGTTGTGCGGGTAACGCCCCGTGATGATGCTGCTTCGCGACGGGCTGCAACTGCTGGCGGTCAAGTAAGCGCGATCAAAACGAATCCCGCCGGCGGCCAGTTCGTCGATATTTGGCGTTCGCGCGGCGCGATTGCCGTAGCATCCATAATCGTTCCAACTGACGTCGTCGGCGATGAACAGGATGACGTTCGGCCGATCGGCGGCGAGTGCAGTTGATGCGTCAAGCAGCGCGAAACAACAAAAAAGCAGCGCGGTGCGACGAAGGGCAATTGATAGCATTTCAGATCCGTTGATGAACGGTAAAAAGTTGGGCGTTCAGACCGATCCCTAGCTTAATCGGTGCTCGAAACGGATGTGACACCGGGTATGATTCGAAAGCGGGAGCGGCTTCCAGCCTCTCCCACTTGGTTTGCCGGGGGTCAGACGGATGTTGGAGTCTCTTGACGATCGTTTGCGGCGGTTTGAGATCAACGCCGATGTGAAGCTGTCGCCGGCCGCCGATGGGTTGCGTGGGCAGGTCTGGCTGGCGCTGACGTCCAGCCACCTTGGCAAATCAACGCGTCTGCATGCCCAGGTCTGTCGCTACATCAGTCGTGCGATGATCGACGCGCGGCAAGCGGGGCGCGTCGTGTTGGTCGCGGCGGGTTCGGCGATCGAGCCCTGGGCGATGCGCGCGGCCGATCTTTTTGCGGTGCCGATGATACGGGTGGCGGTCAACGAGCCGATTGACGAGCACTCCGCCGATTTAGGTCGAGCGCTGGAATCGCAACCGCGGATCGAGGTTCGCGCCGACGACACACTGTGTCGCGACACGACGGTCGTCGCGCTGGCCGATCGCGTGGATTGTGTTTTTTGTCGGCCACGCGGCAATGTCCAGCGATCGCTGCGAACGCGTTTGCAGCGGGATCATGAACCGACCATTCGGATCGCGATTCATGACGACCGAGTGGACAAGAAAGCGCAACGCACCGCACGCGCGTTGATGGATTGCGGTGCCGTCGGATGGTATTGTTGTCCACACGGAGTGACGGACCCGTCGCCGACCGATTCGGCACCAATCCATTCGTCTCGGTGGGCCCTCACCCGCGGCGAGTGGTTGGTTCATTGCACCCGCAGCAGCCAAGGTCCTTGGCCGGGGCAAACCGACCGACAGCACCGCGACGCGTTGTTATTGGGTGGCCCCGCGTCGGCGACGGCGGAGCGCACGCCGCTGGATTCACTCGAACGGATCATCCGCATGCGTCGTTTGGTGGCGTCGGCGATTGCGAGCGATCGGGCCTGGCCGGTGGTTTGTTTTTCCGAGCAGTCGCTGGGGCGATTGTTGGCAGAACGCAGCTATCGATCGCATTTGCACCGCTGGGATTACGAACCGTACGGCGTCGCGATCCGAAAGTCGGCCGCGATCGCCGCCGGTTTCCAGCCGGTGATCTACGGCACCGCGAAGGACCGCCGCTGGATCCCGCCGCGGGATCAGTTCCGGTTTCAAGCGGTGGGCAAGACCTACGATTGGACGCGTGAATGTGAATGGCGGATCGCGGGTGACGTGGACCTGGACCGCTTTGATCGCCGTGACGTGCGCGTGTTTGTCGCAAACCAAGCCGATGTCGGTCGTGTCGCCGGTCGATTCGCCGTCAGCGTGGTGGGCTAAAACCTGGATACCAGCGCACGTTGGTGTTTGGCCTTTAGGCGACTCCCCCTCGCTGCAACGCAGCGACCCCGGGGCGGCTAAAGCCTGGACACCAGCGCACGTCGGTGTTTAGCCTTTAGGCGACTCCCCCTCGCTGCGAAGCAGCGACCCCGGGGCGGCTAAAGCCTGAACACCAGCGCACGTTGGTGTTTGGCCTTTAGGCGACTCCCCCTCGCTGCGAAGCAGCGACCCCGGGGCGGCTAAAGCCTGGACACCAGCAAGCCCGCGCCAACGATCTAACCGCCGCTCCCGGATTCGATTCGGCTTTCCATCTTCAGCACCGGCAAGCGTCCCCGCACATCGATTTGCGATCGGATCGATGCGGGGGTGTTGTCGGCCGGACGGGGGCGGTTTTCCGGCAACAGAGTCGGGGGGCGATAATGGGAGCCTTGGCGAGTGCCGCGACGTTTGAATTCCGTTTCGATTTGCAGTTTCAGCGTGGATTTTTCCAGGCACCACTGGGGACCGATCAGGTACTTCGGCGGTGCGTCGCCGCTGATCCGTTCGACGATCGTCGTGGGGGGGATGCGCTGCAGGAAATCGACGACGGTGGCGACGTAAGTGTCCTGTTGCATCAATTGAATTTTTCCGCTGGCGACTTCTTCGCCCAGCGGTGTGCCTTGGACGGCATACAGATTGTGCAATTTGATCGCATCGAACCCCAGCCGTGCCACTTCGTCGGCCGTCTGCATCATCATCGCGTGCGTTTCGCCCGGGATGCCCAAAATGATGTGGACGCAGCACTCAAACCCTTGACCGCGGCAGCGGTCGATGGCATTGACCAGGTGCTCGTGGTTGTGGGCGCGGTTCATCCAATCGAGCCCCGGCTGATGCATCGTTTGCATCCCCAGTTCCAGGGAGACGTAGTGGTCCTGGGCCAGCTTACGAGTCAAGTCGACGACACTTTCGGGGATGCAATCGGGGCGGGTGCCGATGGCCAGCCCGACGATGTCCGGGTGCCAGCGCAGCGCCATCTGAAAGACTTCTTCGAGTTGATCGACCGGGGCGTAGGTGTTGGTGGCGGGCTGGAAATACGCCAAAAACCCCGCGACCTGCTTGTAACGCCTGCGGACGCTGGTGATTCCGCCGTCCAATTGTTCCCCGACGCGTTTCAGCCGCACGCGGCGTGAGGGGCTGAACGAGCGGTTGTCACAGAAATTACAACCACCGCGGGCGACGGCGCCGTCGACGTTTGGACAGGTGAATCCGGCGTCGATACTGACCCGCTGGATTCGCCCGCCGAAGCGACGTCGCAGCGCGGCGCCGAACGCGTTGAACGGCAACCCTTCGCGCTGCCAAGCCAAACGATCGTTACAATGGGAATTTGTCAAAGGAGTCCGTTGCCAAACAGGGTTGCTCGATCGATAGTAGTAGGTGGCGGAGTTCCGCCCCTGATGATTTGATTCTTTTTGTAGCACGACCAGTCTACCGCGATAGACCGTTTTGCCACATCCCGCGAGGACGACGGTGAATTATTACGACGACGACGCCGATCTGGATTTTGCCGGCCCCTACGGCCAGTTGACGCCCGTCGGGGGCGGTGACCCGATCCCCTTGATCAAAGAACGACTGACCATCGGCCGCCGTGCCGAAAATGACATTCAGCTGAAGTTCAATAATGTTTCCGGCCAGCATTGTCGTCTGTCCCTGGAGCACGGCTATTGGTTCATCCGCGACATGAACAGCCGCAACGGGATCAAGGTCGATGGCCGTCCGGTGATCCGCAAACGGTTGGATCCGAAGTGCAAATTGTCGATCGCGCGGCACGAATACCTGGTCGAATACGACCCGCAAACGCTCGGCGCCTACGGTCCCCCGCCGGCCGATGACGAATACCTGGACGAACTGATGCGGAGCTCGCTGATGGACCGCGCCGGGCTCAGCAAACGCGACAGCAAAAAGCCCTTCGGCAACAAGGACCCGGAGTAAAACAAGGCCCCGGAGTAAAACAAGGACCCGGAGTGATTGGGGCGGGACGTAGCCACCTTCGCCAGAAGGTGGATCCACCGCGTTTTCCACGCTCGCATCGAGCGTAGCAAAATACTTCGTTACCTGCGGCTCAGTCTTACCTGCGGCTCAGTCCGCTTGAGCCGGAGCCTGTTGTGTCTCGGTGATGTCGACCCCCGCCGCACGTTTGGAAGTGTCCCCTTCGGCCGGCTCGCGGACGGTCGCGGGAACGTGGGGTGAATCTGGATCTCGGCGGCGTCCGCGATGGATCCGTTCGTCGTCGACGCGGCGGACGAAGATCCAGAGCGTGCCGCTGACCAGCAAGATCGACAGCAAGGCTGCGGCACCTTCCCACAGCAGGGTCTGTTTCATCACCCCGACCGGCGCGAACACCTTGCTCAGTCGGTACTGAACCAGCACCAGCAGATCGGCCTGATTGTCGCCGCCGGATCCGAACTTGCCTTCGCCGGGTACGGCGACCGGTTGCATCGCCGCGATCCAATTGCCCCCATAGGCCTGGGCGTCTTCGGCGACTGCCACGGGGTCTTGGTAATCGACATCGCCGCCGCGCAGCAGGTCGTCCATCTTGTCGGCCGCGACCTTGTACGGGTCTCCGGCGTTGCGCATCCCCGCCCGGTGTCGGGCTTCCAGGTACGGGTGCTGCAAGATCGTTCCGCGCACCTTGCCTTCCCGAGCCTCGACCAGCACGGCGACCTGATTGGCCCCCTCGTCGCCTTGCAGCAATTCAAAGTCACCCAGATTGACCGTGGCCACGAACACCGCGTCGGGCTCGCCGGATCGATCCTCGGACAAGTACACCGGACCGCTGATCGCGACCTTCCACAGCCCCGTCGCGGTGGACTGGAAGGCGGCCGACAGGTGCATGTGATCGAGCGGTTGGATCGAATCGATCGGGGTGTTTTTGGGCAGGTCGTTTTTCTGGGCGTGGTAGTACGTCCGATACGCGTAATTGCGTCCGGCACTGTTCTGATCACGTGCGACCGGGCTGTCATAGGCGATGGAAAAAATGGTGCCCCAGCGGTCGGTGACAAACATCGTCGCCAATCGCGGGATCCGCGAATCCTCGCTTTCCCGCGTGTACTGTTTCAAGCGTTCGTCCAAGTATTGATCCATCGCGACGCGCGCGGGCAGATCCAGCAGCGTGTCGCGGGTGTCGACCATTTTCAGGGCCCGTTCGCTGGTGCCCTGGTCGGCGATGATTTTCAGATTGCGACTGACCGCCGGGTCATCGAGCGCGGCGGCAAGGGACGCTCGAAAACCGGGTTCGTCGATTTCGTCACGGCACAATCGAAAGTAGCGTTCCAGTTCGCTTTCAAGCGTGCGCGCGGCAAACTTCGCCGCCAACTGGTTGCTGCTGAAGGCTTCCTTTCGCAGCGCCTGCTTCGTTCCTTCGCTGGCACGGTTGATCGTTCGTGCCGCGAAGATGCTGGTGGCGACCAACAACAACAGCGGCCCGAGAATCCCCAGCAACATCAGCGGTCGCTTCGCACGCATTTCCTCGCGGCGATCCAATCGATCCAGAATCTCCTGGACGTTGGTAAAGCGGTCCTCGGGGTTCGCGGCAAGACAACAGCTGACGATCCGGGACAGTTCGCGGTCCACACCGGAGCGTTGGATGTGGCGGACCGGCGGCGAGGCCTTTTGGATCGATTCGCGGTAGCGTTGCAACCGCTTGGGCAAGGAACCGGCCGTGTCGAGTTGTTCGATGATCGAATCCTCGCGGTACGGCGGGCCACCGGTCAGCATCCGGTACATGATCGCCCCGACCGCGTAAACATCCCAGGCACTGCTGGGCGTGGACTCCAGATCGGCCTGTTCGGGCGCCATGTAAAACAGCGTTCCCAAGGACGGCGACTGGTCGTGCGTCATCCGGCTTTGGCCAAAGTCAGCCAATCGCGGTTCGTGGTCCTCGCCCAACAGGATGTTGGCCGGTTTGAGATCGCAGTGCAGCACCCCCTTGCTGTGGCTGTGGTTGAGCCCGATACAGATCTTGCGAAACATCTGAACCGACTCGGCGACCGGCATCGCCCCTCGCTCGGTCAGTTCCTCCTCCAGCGAGCCCCCCGTGACCAGTTCCATCACATAATACGGCGGATCGCTGTCCCAGCCGACTTCCAGCACTTGGACGATGTGGCGATCGGAGGACAATTGCACCAGGTTTTTGACTTCGTGGCTGAGCAGCGACCAATTGACACCGCCACGGTGCAAGAAGAACTTGATCGCGACCGGTCGGCCGGTGTTCAAGTCCCGCCCGACCCAGACCTGCCCGAATGCGCCGCTGCCCAAAAATCGCTCCAGCCGATACCCTGGGACATCGGCCGGGGGTGTCGTAGCCTGCATCGACAGCCTTTTGCTGGTCGATCGGCCGCCCTCGGTTTGATACTGCGTTTGATCTTCGTTGCTCACTCCGTCACTCTCGCCCTCTTCGAGCCCACCGTCCGTCTTCGATGTATTTTCACCTTCTGCGATCACCGTGCTCCATTGTAGCGACCGAGGCACCGGAGAAATCCGTGGCGGAGCCAAAGCTTGCGATCGGTCGATGCATTCGTCCAGCGGCGGCCGAACGGTTCGCTCGCTGGACAACGCCACTTTGCACACGAAACATTGCGAATCGCCGGTCAGACGTCGCTACCTTCGCCGGAAGGTGGATCCTGGGCGTCTTCCACGCTCTGGCGAGCGTAGCTATGTCGAAGTGGCGCTGTCCAGCGAGGCTTCTGGCTGCCCTGGTCGTCGTCACGATCGCGCCGAAAACGATCGTCGCCCAACGTCCCGACCCGCAAAAATCGCGTCCGGCGGAAACCCGCGATCGGTCGGCCGACGATCGACCACCGCTGCCGCTTGAGCTTCCGCTCGATGGCCGCGACGGGCGCGAGTTGTTGTTGCGGAATTTTCGTCCCAATTCCAAGCTGGTTGTGCCGCAGAACCCGAGACACTCTGCGACGATGCCCGTGGTAGACGTGCACACCCACTTTCATTACCGGCTTCGTGACAGCAAAGAAGCCCTCGATGACTTCGTCCGCTTGATGGACCGCAACAACATCGCGGTCTGTATTTCACTCGATGGCAAGCTGGGTGACCAACTTGATCGTCACATGGAGTATTTGTGGACGGACTATCGTGATCGATTCGCCATCTTCGCGAACATCGATTGGCAGGGGAACGCCCCCCGAGACCAGCCGGCACTCTGGCCCTGCCACCGACCGGGGTTCGCCGAGCGGACGGCGGCGGAGCTTGAACAGGCGGCAAAACGCGGTGTCAGCGGCCTGAAGCTGTTCAAGCGGTTCGGGCTGAAGTACAAGAACCCCGACGGGACCTGGATGAAGATCGACGACCCGCGATGGGATCCGATCTGGGCCAAGTGCGGGGAACTCGGGCTGCCGATCATCATTCACACCGCCGACCCGGCCGCTTTTTTCGATCCCGTCGACGAAACCAATGAACGCTGGGAGGAACTGAGTCGCCATCCCGATTGGAGTTTTTACGGCGACCAATTCCCCTCGCGACAGGAACTGCTGGACGCCCGCAACCGTGTGATCAAACGCCATCCCGAGACACAATTCATCGGTGCCCACGTCGCCAACAACCCCGAGGATTTAAAGGTCGTCGCCGAGTGGCTTGATGAATACCCGAATCTGTGGATCGAACCGGCGTCGCGGATCGCAGAATTGGGACGCCAGCCTTTCACCTCGCGCGATTTTCTGATCCGCTATCAAGACCGTCTATTGTTCGGCACCGACGGCCCCTGGCCCGAAACGCGTGTCCGACTGTATTGGCGTTTCTTCGAAACCCGCGACGAGTCATTCCCCTACAGCGAAAAAGTGCCACCGCCACAGGGGATGTGGCAGATCTATGGGGTCGATCTGCCCGATGAAGTGTTGCGAAAGCTGTACTTTGAAAACGCGGCCAAGCTGATCCCGGGGATCGCTGAGCGGCTGGGGAAGGTGTCTCGCCGGACCGACTTGCGGGGAATCCATGCCAGCCCGACGCGTTAGCGAGGGGCGCCGCTTGGCCCCTCGCTAACGCGTCGGGCTGGCATGCTCGCGTCAATCACGCACCGTAGGCCAACACATCAAGCCGCCAAGAGTTTGGATCCTCCTTGGCAAATCGAACGCCGTTGGCGACTTCCGCGACGCCTCCAACCCACATCCTCATCACGAACCTTTTACCATGACTTCCACCGACCGATCTACACCCGAGCCGACGTTTGCAATGCTGTGCTGCGCCAACGGTGCGGAGAAACAGGTCAAGCAATCGATCGCAACTGCGGGTTGGCGTTTGGCGTTTTCGCGACCCGGCTTCGTCACCGCCAAACACGACGGTCAAGTCGAGTTGCCCAGCGGGACGTTCATTCGCACCGCCGGCTATTCGCTCGGTCATTTGAAAAACATCGATGGTGAAGCCCAGGTGGCCGGACTGGTCGACCTGTTGACCGAAAAAACCGTCCCCGGCCGGCCCTTTGATCAGCTTCACCTGTGGCCGCGTGACCGGCTTCCGATCGGCAAATTCGGTTTCGAGCCCGGTGTCGATGAGGTCGCCAAATTGGTCGCCCAGCGGGTGCACCAGTCGCTCGGCGGCGAATGGGTTCGCTGCGATCAACCGAATCGAATCGCCCAGCCCGGCGAGCGGGTGCTGGATGTCGTGTTGGTCGATCCCGACGACTGGTTTATCGGTTGGCACACCGCCGCCCAATGGCATTCTCGATGGCCCGGCGGCGTGCAACCGATCGAGCCGCAGTATGAACCGATTTCGCGGGCCTACTTTAAAGCCGCCGAATCGATCACGTGGAGCGGTTTCGATTTGGCTCCCGGCGACGTGGCGGTCGAAATCGGCAGCGCCCCTGGCGGCGCCTGTGGACGATTGTTGGAATTGGGACTGAAGGTGATCGGTATCGACCCGGCCGAAATGGATGATCGGATCGCCAACCATCCGAGGTTCAAACACCTCCGCGCCCGCGCCGGAGATCTTCCGCGGCGGGAGTTTCGAAACGTGAAATGGTTGTTGGCCGATTCAAACGTTAAACCGGAAAAAACGCTGACCACGATCGAAAACATCGTCACGCACCGCGAGTGCTCGCTGTCGGGCATGTTGCTGACGATGAAGCTGGGCGATTACGACGCCGCCGGACGGATTTCGACCTGGTGGCAGCAGATCCAGACCTGGAACCCGATCGACGTTCAAGTCCGCCAATTGGCCCGCAACCGCTGTGAAGTCTGCTTCGCGGTTCGATTGCGGTAGCGACCGCAAAGTCGGATAGTCGCCGTGTTCTCCGAACTCGGCGCCCCCGAAAAAGCGAAGCGTTGCCCCGCGCCGACCTCGGAGAGGACGGCGACTGTCCCGCCCGATCGAACACGAAGCTGCGGTAGACGACTAGGCTGTCATGCTCGTGAGATCGTAGTGGGAACCGCCGGGGATCCACCTTCTGGCGAAGGTAGCTACAGATGCACCGGCAGAAACAACTTGCTCTCGCCGGCCTGCTTGGCCGCCGGCGGGTCGATCCAGGCGGGGGTTTCGTCCTTGCCCAGGCTGTCGGAAACGGCGGATTTGAATCGTGCGACGATTTGGCCGAGCATCTCTCGTTGGCTGGCCGCGGTGACTTCAATTCCGGCTAAGTTGGCCACTCGACCACGGAAGACGTCACCTTCGCGGGCAAAATAGACGATGCAACCAAACGCAGGCACGTTGGCGGGGTCGATTCCGATCGGCAATCCCGGCCGCGCGGGCGGATCCGACGGGGTTGACGGTCTGGGGGTGTCGGGGTTCACCTTCGATTGCTCCTGTGCACTGGGATCCTGTCCGCTGCGATCGGGCCGTCGGGGGGCGTCCACCCAATGCCACCTACTTTCGATCACAAACTGAGCCGTCGGCGCTAGCCGCGGGCCTTGCAGCAATCCAAGGCCCGCGGCTAGCGCCGTCGGCTCATAGAGGTAGGTGCCATGGGGCGTCCGCCACCGGATCACACCGGAGACTGGCGGGGCGAAAAAACCTTGTCAGAAATCGGCCCCCGCAAAGTCAACAGGGACGCGATTCCCTTTACAATACAGCGGCGTGTTCATTCTGCCCACCAACTCCCATTCCCAAATAAAGCTCGCCGGCCGGCAACGCATGCGTCGCGTCACCGCTGCCGGTGAGTGAATGATTTTGAAAGGATCAACAGATGGAAAATCAACCGAGCCGACGTAACTTCTTGAAGACTTCCACTGCTGCCGCGGCCGGCGCGACCCTGTCCAGCACGATCGCTCGGACCGCCCACGCGCAAGGGGACGATCAAATCAAATTCGCCCTGATCGGCTGTGGCGGACGCGGAAATGGAGCTTCGGTCAATATCTTCAAGTCCGGCGGCAACGTGAAATTGGTCGCCGTCGCCGATGCGTTTGACGGCAAGGCGTCCGCGACGATCAATTCGCTGTCCAAGCGATTCAAGGACCAAGTCGACGTTCCCGCCGAGCACAAGTTTGTCGGTCTGGACGCATACAAGAAATTGCTGGAAGTCGAAGCCGATCTGGTCATCATCGCGACGCCTCCGGGTTTCAAACCGCAACAGTTCGAAGCCGCCGTCAACGCCGGCAAACACGTCTTCATGGAAAAACCCGTCGCCTCGGACGCCGTCGGTGTGCGACGCGTCTTGGCCAGCGTCGAAGAGTCCAAGAAGAAGAACTTGATGGTCGGCATCGGACTGCAACGCCGTCACGAAGCCCAGTACCTGGAAACCATCGGACGCATCCACGACGGCGCGATCGGTGACGTGATCGCCAGCCGCGTCTATTGGAACGGCGGCGGGATCTGGTATCGCAATCGAACCGAAGAACAGTCCGAAATGGCGTTCCAGTGTAACAACTGGTACCACTTCAACTGGCTCTCCGGCGACCAGATCTGCGAGCAACACATCCACAACCTGGACGTCGGTTGCTGGCTCAAGGGCGAATACCCCGTCGAGTGCAACGGGATGGGCGGACGCGAGCAACGGATGGATGGCGACCCGACCAAAAGTCAGATCTTTGACCACACGTTCTGCGAATACACCTTCGCCGACGGCAGCAAGATGTTCAGCCAAGGTCGCCACCTGAAGGGCTCTTGGACCCATGTCGCCGAGTATGCCCACGGCACCAAAGGAACCGCCGACGTTAGCGGATCAAAGATCTCCGGTGTGGGCGGCGATTGGCAATTCAGCGGCCAGCGGCAACAAGGCCACCAGCAAGAGCAAAACGATCTGATCGCCGCGCTCGGCCGGGGCGAGATCTATAACGAAGGCGAGTACGGCGCGCTGTCGACCTTCACCGCCATCCTGGGCCGCGAAGCATGTTACAGCGGAAAAATCATCAAGTGGGATGACTTGCTGAACAAAGGACGCGAACTGGCACCTGGGATCGATGACTACACCATCGACAGCCCGGTCCCCGAATCGGCATTGCCCGGCCCCGACGGCAAGTACCCGATCCCCGTCCCGGGACAATACGACCCGTTTGCGTGATCGCCCCGCACTGATGTGCAGGCCTTAGCCCTCGTTCCCAGGCTCCGCCTGGGAACGCAAATCTCCGGAGGCTCCGCCTCCGACCGTGTTGAGGCGGAGCCTCCAGGGCATCGTGTTGTACGACGTCCTTTCTAGGTCGTCGCACAGAGTTCCACGGACGACGGCGCGGAAGGGCCATCGTACAAGGCTAGACACCAGCGTCATTTGATCTCCGCCACCAAGGGCTTGTGCCAGGTCTTCGATTCGGCGGTGTAGTACAAGTACGCCCGGCTTGGTGGCCCGGTGTACTTGCCGGGGATCTCGGCCACGCAGGTGATCGGAATGCGTTTGAATTCGCGTGGCGCGAGCGTCCGCCAATACAGCACGACATCGCGTCCCCGCAGCTCGTAATAGTCGAGCTCTCCCGAATCCCGAAGCTTGTCCAAGCTTTCGATGACCGGTTCCAGCCCGCCGGGGATGCCCACGACGGCCACCGTCATCGGACATCCGACGTCGGTCGCGTTGTGGACCCTTGCGATGACGTCGATCGAATCGCCGCGGTTCACGTCGGCGGTTTGGATTTTCCCCGTGAAAGAAAGCTCCATCTGAATCGGACATTCGGGATCACTGGCGGGTGATGTGGTGCGTCCGTTGAAGTGGACGCTGAAAGGAAAGGTCGCGGCGGCGTCGCTGCGAAGCGTCAAGCGTGTTGAGGGATCGGCAACGAAGGCCTGGATCAACGACGGCGTCATCTCCCAACGTACGCCCTCGTCGACGCGTCCTTGCCAACGCACCGTTTCAACCACTTCGCCATCGATCAGCACGTCGACGCTGCCGCCATCGCCAGCGACCATTTGATCGTGCACGGCGATCAGCGCCTTGAGCGCCAGCACCGTGGCCTGGGTCGATCCGAATCCGCCGCCTTGGCGATGATCGATCAGCCATGCGGCCGCTTTTCTTGCGAGCTCGCGGTGGTCCTCGCTGCGCGACAGCGCCAGAATCGCCAGCGAGGTCGTTTCGACGGTGCGAGAGATCCCGCCACTTTGCGTGATCGTCGTCCGACCCACAAAGCTGCCATCGTCGTTTTGTGACTCGGCCAGCCGATCCAACAGCGTGTTTGAGGCGTCGGTTCGTCCGACATTGGCCAACGTGATCGCGGACAAGGCGATCAGGTAAGCGTCGTCACTGGCGGCGGCGACTTGCCGCATGGCGTCCAATTCGGCTGACAACTGCTCCACTGTACGTGACGCATCGCCGGCGGCCACGTCGGCTTGCGACAGCGCCCACAACAGGTACGCGTTGACGACCTCTTGTTGCACCGACCAGACGTGCAGGTGACGCGGGTTGCGTTGGAATCCGCCCTTGCCGTCACGCCGCGACAGCAACCACTCTCGGGTGCGTGTCAGCATGTCACGATCGATTTCGATGACCCGGGCCATCTCGGAAAACTGCATCAAACCGAACGCCGACAACGCTTCGTGTCCGGGATCGTTCCCGAACCACTCGTATCCCAGCATCGAACACTCATAGCTGGTCAGTTTGCGATAGCCGCGTCGCAGCAGCGACACCGTGCGTCGCTTCGACGCTTCATCGACGGCGCCCTCCAATTGCAACAATTGAAACGCCATCACGTTGGGGTAATTCGACGCCGACGCCTGTTCGAAACATCCATGCGGTTCACGCAAGATGCTCTCCAGCCCTGCGCTCAACTGCGACCGCGTGCTGGGAAAGAATTCCAGCCGGGCCGACAATGACCCGGCGACGATGGATTCAGGCAACTCGGCTGACAGTGATGTGGTCTTGGTCAGCGAACCCGAGGTGGTGACTTCGAACGGAAATCCATCGGGAACAATGCGGACTGAGCGTTCGACTTGGTCGGCGAGCGTTCCGCCTTGGAGCGTCGCCGAGACCCGGATCGTTGCTTCGGTTGGTTTGGCGGCATTGGAGACATCGATGGGGAAGACTTCGGTGACGCGATCTCCTGCGGCGATGGATGTCAGCGCGGTGTGACGTGCCGCGCTCAGTGAATCGTCCAGACCCAGTTGAACGTCCAAGGCGCCGTCCTGGTCGGTGGCATTGACCAGACCGACGGGTAGATCGATACGATCACCGCCGGTGACCTCCAAGGGCAACTTCGGTTCGACTTGAATCGGAATCTCAGTCACCACCGCACCGCCTCCGCTGCCCAGGCGACCGTCGCTGCTGTGTGCGTCGACGGCGACACGGAACATCGTCAGCGAATCCGACAGATCGAACCGAATGCTCGCCGTTCCCGTCGAATCAGTCACCATCATCGGGTTCCAATACAACGTTTCGGTGAAATCGCGACGCACGTCCGATTCGGTGACGCGATGCAAGTGGGCGTACTGACGGATCGGAAATCGCAGCTCGTCCATCAATTGATCGGCCAATGTTTTCGCATCCAGGTCACGGGACTGTGCCCAGCGCCGCAATTGTTCCTCGGAAAGACGTGAAGAGGAGGTTTCCGTCGGAACCTTGGCTCCGTTCTTTCCCAAGAACACTTGGACAACGCGTTGAACAAAGGGGGCTTCGGCGGGCGCCCCGGCTTCTTCCCGGCCCTCGATTTGTGCCGGGGCCGGTTGGCTGCTGACCGAGGGTGCATCCATCATGGGAGCGGCGTCACCGACGGCCATCTCATCGACCGCTTCCGACGTCGCTTCGACACGATAGTTTTCCTGGCTGCCTCCACAGCCAGATTGTGAAACCATGAATGCCACAAACAGCAACAGTCCCGCTGCGACGGCAGCCGATTTTTTCGGCCGAACCAACAAAGCGAACAACCAAAATGCTCCGATCAGGATCAACGCGATGCGGACCTCCGACACGAAACCGCGCCATGCCGTGGTAATGCGAATTCGATATTCGCGCATTTGAGCCGCGATGGTCGCGTCGTTCGTCTGTGGGCCGGCGACCAGTTCGGATCGTCGTCCGTCAAGCTCCAGCAAGCGCGTCAACGCCTCGCGAAACGTCTCGTTGAATTGATTCGGTGATCCGCTAACGAATCGCCGCCATCCTTGCGTGCCCAGCAATAAATCCAGACTCTCGGCCGCTTCGGGTGAATCGTCCAGATAGAAATCGGCGTGCTCCAAGTCTTCCGGCGATTGGATCTCGCTGGTCAACAGGAAGTGTGTCGCGATCGAGGGCACGTCCTGTTGCCGCAAGCTGAGTGCGGCGTCGTCGACGACGCGGACGCCGAGCACGGCACCGGGGACGCGTTGGTCGTTTTCATCGGTGACTTCGATGGTCATCCGCACCGATTCGCCGGGCGAGTGGACGCGCCGATCATCGTCCACGCTGGCGGTCACGTTCAATTTCTTGACGCCTTTGCGATAGACCAATCGTTCGACCAGCGGCGTCGCCGTCTCGCCTTGGGAGTCCAACACCGTGACGCGGATCACGCCGGCGGCGCGATCTTGAATCGGCACCGTCACGTTTGTGTCACCGATGCCGATTTCCGCCGTCGAGACACCGACCAGCTCGCCGCGACACACCAAGCGAACGAGGCACGATCGACGTTTGGTGCTGCGGATCGTCATCGAAATCGGCTCACCGGGGGCAAATACACCGTCACCGGTATCCAAGACCGGCAAGGCTTCGACGACCGACGGCAACCAGGGCGTTTCGGTGATGTCCAGTGGCGAGGTGATTCGCAAGGAGTAACGCTGGCCCGACTCGGGTTTTAACTCGAACCGTCCCATCCCGTCACGCACCGTTTGGACACTCGCGACCATCCGGCCGGCTTGCGACAGGATTTCGCCGGCAATCTCGATCGGGTTGCCATCGGTGTCGCGGGCGGCAAAGTAGACCCGGTTGGTCACGCCGCCGACCAGATAGCCGCCTTCGGGATAAAAGTCGACTTCGGCGCGTCCGGTGTGAATCGGGATCGGCCGGGCCGCCGTTTCGGTCACCGATCCATCGTCGATCGCGATCGTCAGCGTGCCCTCGCCCTGTCGGATCACCTTGGGCATTTCGAACGCCACACGAAGATCACCATTCAAACCCAGCGAATCGGTCGATTCGTGGATGACGGTGTCGTCGACGATCGCGCGGATGCGGACCGCCGCGGCGACGGGGATCGAATCATCGGCGCGGCGGACCGACAACGTCGCTTCGACGCGATCCGATGCGCTGTACGATCGCTTGGAAAACTCCAGCTCCGTTTTCAACCGGACCGCACGATAGCGACGTACTTCCAACTCACAAACTTGGTCCGGGAAGAATCCGTCCAGGCTTTTGGCGATCAAGTGGTAAGTCCCGCCGGCAGCCGATTCGGGAATCACAAAGGCGCCGTTGCCGACGCCTCGCTCGGTGACCCCTTCCAGAATCGCACCGGAAACAGCCGCGCCGCTGGCGTCGGTCAGTTCGAAGCGGATCGGGACATCGATGTGTGCCGCAAGCGTTCGACGGTTCAGCGTGACCGAGCGGAAGAACACCGTTTCGCCCGGACGATACACCGGACGATCGGTGGATAGAAACGTCAAACAGCGTGTCGGTTCCAAGGGGACGGTCAATCGGATCAGGTCCTTGCGACCGGTCGGATTGGCGTCGACGTGCAACACCGCATCACCGGGAATGGCCAGTTCGTCGGGCACACGTATCCGCGCCGGGCCTTGCCCCGACGTCTGGGACGTTCCAAAGAACAGAACGACGCCCTTGGAAATCACCTTGAACGAGATCGTCGCCGGAACCACCGGCATCGATGCATCCAATGTGCCGCCGGATTCCGGATCGGCGGACTTCGGACCGACGGCGACCAGGAATTCGTTGCGTGCCCCCGCATCCGTTCCGCTGACCGGCTGGACCGCGACGCGCAAATCGGCATCGGGCGTGGGGGGACGCTCGCTCCAATAGCGAACCGTGCTGATCGCGATGGCGAGCGTCGCCGCGGTTGCCAAGGATCCGATCCACAGACGTAAGAATCGATCCGGTGCCGCAGCCGCAACCGAGCCGGAGGGCGAATTAGCAACGTCGACGGTCGCATCATCGGAACAGACGTCGTGGACCGCGGGTGGCGGTGTAGCGATTGACGCGTTGATGGCCGGCGGAACCGTCGTCTTCTGGTCGGCCGCCGCACTGACCCTGGGCGGTGCGCTGACCTTGGCCGCTGCGGCCAGTTTCGACGCCACCAACAGCGTCTCGGCCCAGACCTGGGCGACGGTCGGATCGGTGTCGATCCGCTGCTTCAGCGCCGCGGCTTCATCCTCGTCCAGCAATCCGTAATGCAATTCCAACAGCGTTTGACGCAGTTCGTCGTCGTCGCTGGCAAACGTGTTTTGTTTCGGGTCGTGGTTCATGACAGGTCTCCCACGCATTGGCGAAGCTGGCGGATGGCAGAACGCATCCGGGTTTTGACGGTCCCCAGCGGCAACGACATCGCGTCGGCGATTTGGGAATAGGTCAGTTCGCCGTTCTGACGCAGCAAGAACACCTCTTGCTGTTCCGGCGGCAGCGTCGCGACGGCCCGCCGGAGCCGTGCGAGTTCTTCGTTTTTCATCAGCCCGTTCGGCGGGCTGTCAGCGGTCGAAGCCATCGGAAGGTCCTCGTGCAGGGAGGTTCGACGACGATTCCAGGCGGTTTTTCGAAAATCGCGACCGGTGTTCAGGGCGATGCGAAAGACCCAGGCCCGCAGGTTGTGGATGTCATCGATCTGGTGTCGGCGATGCCAACACTTCAAAAACGTTTCCTGCAACGCATCCCGGGCGTCTTCCATGTTTCCGACGACGTAATACAACGTGCCCAGAATCTCATCCGGGCAGGAATCGAAAAACACCTCCAAACGCCGGCATCGGGCGTCTTTCGTCGTGTCTTCGATCGATTCCGGATCGTCGGTCATGCGGTACGCCCGTGGCGGAAAATGCGTTGTCCGAAAAGTCAGACGAGGCAAGGGAGTGATCGGATTTTACAAAAACTGATACCATCGGCTTTTTCCCTGCCCGCTCTGCGAGTCTCCGGCGTGACACTCTCCTTGGCGTTCGACCGACTGCTCCAATCCGACCAGCCCCTGGACGGACTGGACGCTCTGATTTGGAACACCCTCCTCGGCGGCGCGGAATCGTCGCAGCATCCCTGGAATCTGGGAGCGTTTTCAACGACCGATCTTCAACGCGGGGCGATCCCGCAACCGAAGTGTCGCACCGTCGTGCTGCGCCATGCGGATCCGCGTCGCCATGCGGTCGACTTTTATACCGACGTGCGGTCGGACAAGGTTCGCCAGCTCAATGCCGCGGGTTCCCCCGCACCGGTGTGTTGGCTGTTTTACGATCCGGCGTCCAAGATCCAGCTTCGGCTAGACGGCGCCGCGGTGGTGATTGATGGTGACCAGGCCGACGAAGTGTGGAGACAAACGACACCGGACAGCCGAGCATCATATCTCTCCATCCGTCCGCCGGGCGAGCGAGTCAACGCGTCCCAACCGCCATCCACCGCAGACCGCTTCGTAACACGAGAAGAGTCCGAACGCGGGCGGGAGAACTTTCGAATCGTGCGGACGACGGTTCGGCACGCAGACTGGTTGTACCTCCGCCGCCAAGGGCACGTGCGATCGGCGATCGACTACGATGCGTCGGGCGGAATCGACGCGCACTGGGTGGTACCCTAGTGATCCGCCGCAGATTCGTTTCTGGGTTGCGTGTCGTAGCGGAAGCCGCCAAGGCTTTCGCCCCCCGGTGCGGCGTCGCCGCGCCAGTGCGAAACTCTTGGCGAGTTCCGCTACCGGAAAACCAAGCGGCGACGGAATACGAGTCGAGTGACCGCATTTTTTGATCACCCCATCGTTTGACCAACCTTATTTCCTGCGCCGTCGCAGCACCGCGGGAATCGCGAACGTCGTCAAGGCGAAAAAGGAGGACGGTTCGGGGACCGCCGTGATCGCCGCGTCCAAGAAATAGTTGGAACCGGAAGAGCCAAGTCCGGTGCTGCTCGCCGTGCGACCAAAGGCAAAGATATCGACGCGGTCGGGGGAACCGAAGCCATCATCGTATTCGATGGTGTAGGCTCCTTGAGCATCGGTGGTCGTCGTGCCAAGCAACACATTCGAGGCATCGAACAAGTCGACGGAGACGCCCACCAGCGCGTCCCCCGTCAGTCCATCAGTGACGTAACCGAAAAAAATCGAGTCGTCCATCGAAAACGTTTGGGCCAGGTGCTGAACTTGAGTGACATCACCCGGCCCCCAGCCCGCGTCAACGATTCCGATCCCGGCATGGGTAAAGTCACTGCTGAGCATCGAGTTGCGATGCCCCGGAGGGCTCTGGATGCCATCGATGCCAACTCCCCAGTCGATCGCAAACCCCATGTGCATCAGATCGGGACTGGGCGTCCAATCGGCCGCGATATTTTCTCCGGCCGATAACCAATTCACGCCCGCATTGGTGAACCGATCAGCAAGCCCCGGCGCGCCGGCAACCGCGTGCGGATTCGAGGTCATCCCGGCGTCGTTCTCGACCCATGTCGCGTACTGATGAGCCGACCATCCGATGTTGTCGCTCCAAAGGTAGGGGCTCAGTGAACCAGCGGTCGGCAAACTGTCAAACTGAGACTTGATCGTCGCTGGCACGGTCTGAAAGAAGTCCATGCTTCCGGTCACAAGATTGTTGCCGAAGTTGCTGGCCCACCAACCGGAAGTGTGCGTCGCTTGGCCAGACAAGAGCGAGTCGAATTGGACCTTGGTGCCACCGTACCCGAGCGTCTGAAATGCCTTGTACAGTCCATTTCGCGGGTCGGCGCGAAAGTCGTTGATGGAATTGAATGCGCTTTGCTCGTTGGCATCGGCGGCGCCATAGTTGATCGCCGTGAACACATCGGCGTGGGCGGTCGAAGCGAGTAGCGCCGAAAGCAGAACAATACGAAGCGCGAAACGAGGGCTCGTCAACTGAAGCATCGAAGTGATTCTCCCCAAAAGGTCTCGCCGTCCATCCCGGTGATCTGGAGAGAAGGCTCTGGTCGCGGATACTGGGTAACGATCGTAAGCGTTTCGTCGCCAATTACAACGCGTTTCTTTCAGCAGATCGTGACAATAGCGGCAATCATCGCGGCAGACCGAGAGATAACTGGCGAGATGCCGCCATTTTTGACCGACCCATTTTTGACCCTCGCCTTGTCTGCACGGCTTCCAGCAAGCGACGCGTTAAAAAAACGTTCCTCGGGCATCTCCGTTGGTGTCTAGCCTTGAGGTGATTCATGGTCGCTGCTCCGCAGCGACAGTGGGCGGCTAAAGCCTGAACACCAGCGATTGGCGCGTCTCACTACTCGCCCTTGTCTTTGCGGGCGCGGCGTTTGGCTTCCAGCAATCGCTCGGTGTAGCTGGTTTGTTTGGGGGCTTCGACGGATTTGGATTCCGCCGGCGTTGATTTCGTTTTGCCGACGTCTGACAACTCGACCGCGTCGTCGGACGGTTCGACGCGGGTGGGGTCAAAGCGAACAGCCGCCCGGCGTTTCTCCAAGCCTTCGTCGATTTGTGATTTGTTCTTTCGCAGCGCGTCGAGTCGCGTGACGACTTCGGCAGCGGAGTCTTTTTCGCCACGCATCTTTTTGATCGTCCGGCCGACCCAGCCGAAATCAAACGCGATGCGGCGGACCATGACGTCGCCGAGGAACAGACAACAGCCACCGAGCACGAACCAGGGCCAGGCGTCACGGATGCTGCGGGCGAGTGCCAAGCCGCCGCGGAAGACGTCGGTTTCGACCAGCTCTTCGCTGGCCCGATTTTCCAGCGGCGCGGTGACTTCGCCGACCGTCCCGCCGCGTGGTTCGGTCGCGGCCAGCGATTCGATCAACGCCAAGTTGGTTTCGCGCACGCGGTACTCGTCGCTATAGGGCACGGTGACGCCGGTCGTCAGCGGCGCCGCTCCGGGGCCGGGGACGACGTTGACGAAATAGCTGCCCGCGGTGGTTGCCGGGAATGATCCGACGTAACGTCCGGGGGCCGCCTGTCGCATCGAAAGCGGAATCGGGTTCAAGTCCGCATCAAGCGCGGTGGCGCTCATCTCCAGAAAATCCAGAAACGAATCGTCGCTGGCCAGTGCGTTGACGACGACTTGGACTTGGCCGTCTTTGACACTCGTGGCGATCGTGAACTTTCCCGTGTCGCCGGTCGGCCTCATCAGCCAACGCACCAGTTGGCTGTAGAATTTGTCGTAGTCGGCCCAGTCGTTCCAGGCGCCGGCCCAACGCGCCCCGGCGTCGGTCGTCAGCACCGCGGTGCGACCGAGTCCATAGGTCCATGCGGCCAGGATCGTGGCGTTTTCAGGTTGGTCCGGCTTGGGCGACTGGATCAACACTTGCGCCAGCGCGCTGTCCTTGGTTTGCGTCATCACAAACCCGGTGATCGGTGGCAACACGCGATCGATTCCGTCCAGCATCGCGTGCGGAAAGATCACTTCGGGGACGGCACCACCGGGCGGTTCATACACCAAGGGCTTGGACACGCGACGTGCTTCACGTTGGAAAATCCGCGGCAAGGCGCGGCCCGATTTGACGCTGTAGTATTTGCCGCCGGTTTGCGTCGCGATCCGTTGCAACCGCTGGCTGCCGGCCAGCCCGTGGGAGGCGACCGCGACGGTGCTGATCGTGATGTTGTTGTTCTTGAAGGCGGCGATCGTACCGGGCATCGGGTCGCTCGGGTCGCCGTCGGAAATGATGATGCAGTGCTTGACCGACGCGGGGGCTCCGGAAAGCGACTTCACCGCCATCTTCATCGCCGGATCGAATTGCGGCATGTCGCCGGGCGTCATCTTGCTGATCCGGGCGAGCATGTTGCGGCGATTCGGTCCGACTTCTAATAACCCCGGTGACGACGGATACCCGCCCCACAGCCAGGCGTCGCCGTTGAAGTTCCAATGGAGCACGCCGGCCAAGTCTGACGGCCCGAGTTGTTCGATGGCGGACTTGCAGATCACTTTCTGCCAGTGGTTTCCGTCGGCCATCTCGCTGGCGTGCATGATCAAGGCGAGCGCGCCGACGGCTTGCACCTTGGCGTTCTTGATTTTGAAATCGACCGGCATCGCCTTTTCGATTTCCGATCCCGTCCAGCCGCCGGCACCAAACGCTTCCGGGCCGCCGATCATCAGCAACCCCGCACCGAGTTGTTGCGTGTTGCGGACCAGCATTTCGATTTGCGGGTCGGTGAACGAAACGATCTCGTTCTCGTTGCTGCCCGAAACACGCGGGACGCCCGCCAGGATCACCGCGTCATAGGCTTGCAGTTCGGCAAGCGAACCGAACAGGTTGTCGTTGGCTTGAGTGACGACTTCGATGTTGTTGTCGCGCAGCCGGCCGACCAGCAGATCGAAATCGCCCAGCCGAGTTCGATCTTCGATCAATAGCACACGGCCCTTGCCACGCACGTGAGTGTACGCGGTCGCACTGTTGTTTTGACGCAGCCCGTCGTCGTCCTTGCTTTCGGGAACGAATTCCGCTTGATAGATGTACGGTGCGGGTTGTTCGATGGTGTGCCGCAGCGGAAAAACATTCTTGCCGGGCTCCAATGTGATGTCCTGTTCCAGCAAGATCGATTCGTTGTCGCCCACCTTTTGCTTGACACGAATCTTGCCCTGGGTCGGCTCACCACCTTCGCTCGGGGCGTCGGTGTAATTGTTGACGACGATCCGGGCCTCGAACGGCTGTCCCTTGCGAATGTCACTGGGCAAATCGATCTTCTCGACCAACACTTCGCTCTTGGCGTCCAGCATGACGGGAACCACGTCGATGCCGATCCCCGCGGCGGCGACGCGGGCAACCAACTTCCGTGCCTGCCCCAGGTTTTCGTTGCCGTCGGTGACCACCACGATCCGCCGCGCGGTGTCCTCGGGCATCGTGGCTTGGGCCAGATTCAACGCGGATTCCAAATTGGTCGCGTCGCCGCGATCCATCAAGCTTTCCAGACGCCGCAATCGAATCTCGTCGTCAAACGGTGGAATCTCGATCGATGCGTCACGGCCGAACACGATGATGCCGGCTTTGTCACCGCGTCGGCCGTCGCGGTGACGTTTGACGTTGCGGACGACAAAGTCCAACATCACCTGTCGTTTCGCGCTGGGAATGCTCTCGGATTGATCCAGCACGTACATCACCGTGATCACGTCGCTGACGCGAACCAATTGCACGCCGGCCAAGGCAAATACCAGAATCGTCCAGACGAACGTTCTGAGCATCAACGCCAATGCCCGCCGGGTTTTGCCCAGCACGCCCAACGACCGATAGCCCAGGTACCACAAGACGGGCAGCGCGAGCATCAACCACAGGTAAATCGGATGCTCAAAACTGAGACGATAAGGCAACATGGCGATTCGGTAGGTGGAGAGCAGCGGCGCGCGGGCCGTTTCCTTCTGGCGAAGAACGTAGCTTACCATCTCATGGCCGGGGGCACGACGAAGCAACCCTCCCCGGCCAGCCCGTGCGGTTTCACGCCTCGCTGCCGGGCTCCGCCTGGGAACGGCGATTGCCAGCGGCCCGTCTGGGGTGCACAGAATTTGGAATCTGCGGTGGTTTAGAATTCAAGCGAAATGATTCCGCGATGGATGTTCGACTCACAGCATCCATCAGGCAGCGAAATACGAGTGACATCAGCCGATTCGCGCAAGCGTTCGGGCCCCAGCGTCGATGAGGGCCCCAGCGTCAATTGGTGGCCCCAGCGTCAATTGGCGGCCCGTAGGCTGGCGCCAAACGGCTGATCCCAAGACAGTTTCGCGGAATCGAAAGCGCCACAATCCTACAAAAAACGCGGACAGATCGAACGATTCTGCACAGCCCAGGTTCGGTCCCAGGCTGCACGCGGGGTGTGTGGCCGGAGCCACACGTGCAGTGCGTTCCCAAGGCAGAGCCGTGGAACGAGCCCGAAGCGCGAGCGCCGCGGCACCCCTGAATCAACCGGCCACTAAACCGCCGGCTCGGCCCTCAGCGTCACCGCCTGCGGCACGGGCAGACGCCACATCGCAACGGCGGTCAACATGGCACCGAAGAGCCCCAAGCCGATGACGACCAGTAGGAACAGGGCCATCTCGGGCGTCGGATCCTGGTCTTGGGTTTCCGGCCCCAGCACGACCGCGAACACGCTGATCGAATTGTTAACGAAGTGCCCCAGCATCGCCGGGAACAGCGAACCACTCCGCCATGCGATCACGCCCAAATACAGGCCCAACGGGAACACCGCGATGATATGGATCAAGTCCATGTGGAAAATGGCAAACAAGGCCGATGACAGCAGGATCCCCAGTGCCGGACCGATGCGTCGATTGAGCCGTGTTTGCACATAACCGCGAAACAAAAACTCCTCACAGAATGCAGGCGTCGCGCCGATCAACAACGCCAACGGAACTAGAAAACCTGATTCACCGTGGCCGCGAAAGATGTCCGACATCATCTTCAAGCTTTCGCTTTCTTCCATCAGCGAACCGACCGCGATCGACGAGATCCAGCCGATCAGCGGGGTGGTCAGGGCGGCGGCCACCCAAGCCCAATACGGCCAATGCCCGCGGATCAGCGACAATCGCCGACTGAACCCGACCGGAGACAACCAGGCGGCGATCAGCGTCGGCATCACCAAGGCCACTTGCGGTGCGACGACCAATAACAACAGCCCGACGCGCGAGGAGGAAACCGTCCTCATCGCTTCGGCGCTGACCATCATCCGCGGGCTGAACTCGCCGTGAACGACGAAGAACGCGACCACCATCATCACCAGGCTGGACAGCAAAAACGTCGCCAGCGAAATCAACGGCAACAACAAAGACGGCCAGATTCGCGGGCGGTCCCGTTGCACCGACCGCTGCAGTCCATCGTCGCCATCCTCCGCCAACGCCGACGTGACGCTGGTCCCCTGTCTGATTGCACTCGGTGCCGAGTAGGGATTGGCGGCGTCTTGTTCGTGCGGCGGTTCGCCGAAAGGTTCTTGTGTCACTCGTTAGCCTAGACCGGATTTCTGGTCGTATCCGAACATCACGTTCATGTTTTGTATCGCGGCGCCGCTGGCGCCTTTGGCAAGATTATCAATCGCCGACAACAGCACCAATCGCTCTCCGTTGCGGCGCACCGCCATCTGAACATAGTTTGTCCCGGCTACATGTGCGGTCGCCGGCAAGTGATCGACCGGGGTCACGAAGGGGCTGCCGGCGTAACAATCGCGCCAACACTGCATGACCCGTTCAATCGCCGCGTCGGCCGATCCTACGCTGCGCCCTTCCTCGGCCAACCCCTCTGCGGGGCGGACGTAGATCGTCGACAAAATTCCCCGGCTCATCGGCGTCAGGTGTGGTGTGAACAAAACGTCGGTGGCGCGGCCTGAAATCCGCTCCACCAAATCCTCGATCTCCGGCTGGTGGCGATGACTGCCCACCGCGTACGCCGCGATCGATTCGTTGGTTTCGCAGTACAGCGTCCCCACCTTCGCGCTCCGGCCTGCGCCGCTGACTCCGCTTTTGCTGTCGATGATGATGTCGTCGCTGCGGATCAATCCGGCACGAATCAGCGGCGCCAGCGGCAGGATCGCGCTGGTCGGATAACAGCCCGGGTTGGCCACAACGTCGGCCGACGCGATTTCGTCGGCGTAAAACTCTGGCAACCCGTACACGGTCCGCCCGACCCGCTCCGGCCAGGGATGCTTGACGTCATACCACGATTCGTAGACCTCCAGCGAAGAGAGCCGGAAATCGGCACTGAAATCGATCACTCGCACCCCCGCATCGACCAATTGCTTGACCGTTTTTGCCGACGCCGCGTGGGGCAGACAACACATCGCCACGTCACAGCGTTTGCCGATTTCAGCCGGATCGAGTTCTTCCAAGTGCAGATCCAATCGCCCGGCCAACGAGGGATGCACCGAGGCGATCGGATTGCCCGCTTCGGCACGCGCCGTCGCCACCGTCAGCTCGGCGTGTGGGTGTTGGGTCAGCAATCGGGCGACTTCCAATCCGGTGTAACCGGTGGCGCCGATCAAGGCGACAGAGAGCGACATGGGGGCAACGACACTGTGGGCGAGGGGATGAAACAGCAACCGAACACGAGCATCGTTTGGCAAGCGCGCCGCAAACGCAAGCCGGCGCGGCAATTCGGCCGGACCGAACGCCGTCTTTGCACCCCTGTTTTAGGGGGTTCGGTTTTTTGGGATGTATGAATTCTAGGAATTCTTAGGATACGGATAACCACTAGGTGGGAGAAGGCATTACCCTGATGAGGTTTTCATTTGGTTTGCTCCGCCGTTTCCCCAGACGCATTGTCGGCGAGGCCGCCCATTGAGCCACTTTTCCGATGGGCGTCACCGGTTCGAGATTCTTATTTGTCTCCTTCTCCCGCGCTTGCTATGAATCCTCCTGCATCATCCCGTCGCAATAAAAAACGTTCCAAAAACCAACTCCGGATCGAGACACTTGAATCGCGACGTCTGCTTGCGGCGAGTCTCCAATCCGGTTCGGCAAGCATCGATGGCGATCATGAAACCGATCCCTGGGTGCAGGCGATGTTCCACGGGCCGGTGATGCCCGGCCGTCCGATCCCGCCGGTTCAAGGTGTGGCGGCGCTGGTGGAAGAAATTCCCGATAGCGATTTTCCGATCGGCTCGGACGAGGCCGAGAGCGGACCGAGCCAGGCACCGCTTTTCCCACTCGACGAAACGTTCAAACTGCACAGCCGCCCGGATTCCAATTTCACGCTCTACATGGACTTTGATGGGCACACGACGACGGGGACGAGTTGGAATTCCAGCTACGGGATTCCCAGCATCGAACACCCGAATTATTGGGGCGGGTATGGAACAACGTTCTCTGATTCCCGATTGGAATTGATTCAGGACATCTGGCGGGTTGTTGCCGAAGACTTCGCGCCCTTCGATATCAACGTCACGACCGAAGAGCCTGCTGATCTGGACGACCTTCGCTACAGCGGTCCCGGCGATTTGCGTTGGGGGACGCGGGCGGTGATGACGAAAGACTCGTTCGCCAATTGTGGCTGTGGCGGGCACGCGTTTATCGGCGCGTTTGATGATCCGCAAGACGAACCGGCACTGGTTTACAACGGCGGTTTGTACGCCGGCAGCGAAACGGTCAGCCACGAGGTCGGGCACCAACTCGGCCTTGGCCATGACGGCGTCGGCAACACCACCTATTACGGAGGCCATTCCGACTGGGGGCCGATCATGGGGGCTCCGTTCGGCAAGGAGGTCACGGTTTGGAACAACGGAGACTATTTTAACGCCAGCAACCCCGACCAGGACGATTTGGCTGTCATCACGCGCGCCGAAAATTTCCCGTATCTTCCCGATGACTACGGGAATAGTTTTCGATTCGCCGCACCGCTGCGGGAGTCGGGCGGCGTGAACGTCGAAGCGTTCGGGATTATTGAAAGAAACACCGATGAGGACTGGTTCAAGTTCTCCACCGGTGGCGGTGATGTTTCGATCAATATCGACGTCCTGGACGTGAAACCGAATCTCAACGTGTGGGCCGGTTTGTTCAATGCCGATCGAGAGATGATCTTGGCATCCAATCCCGGCAATTCCACGTCCGCCTTTCTGCAGGCCAGTCTGCCCGCGGGCGACTACCTGATCCGGGTCGACGGCGTGGCGCAGGACGGGTTCTATAGTGGATTCTTCTTCAACGAACCCGACCCGGCACCGTACACCGAAGATCCGCCGAGCGGCTACAGCGACTACGGAAGTCTCGGTCAGTATCGAATCAGTGGCACGATCGTCGACACGGGCGATCCGACCGTGTCGATCGCGGCCAATTCAGAAACCATCGGTGAAGGAGGCTACGCCGAGTTCACGATCACCGCCAGTGACCTGAGCAACGGGACGGTCACCGTCGGTGTTCGAGGGGTGCGTCAAGCCTCGCCCGGACTGCCTGCCCCGTACTCGACCGAACCCCAGGACTTCGTCGGGCCGCTGAGCCAGACGGTTTCGATTGTCAACGGAGTCGGCGTGGCCCGGTTCCTCACCAACTTTGACGGACTCCCCGAAGGCGGCGAGTTCTTTGAAGCCCACATCATCGATTCAGGCAGCTACGCCGTGGCCGACCGCGTCGCCGGAATGGAAATCGTCGAGGTCCTGTCGACTTACGCCATCGAAGCGACCGATACGGTGAGCTACGAAGGTGACCCTCCGGGCGGCTCGACGCATCAGTTTACGATCAACCGCATCGGCCCGGCCGGAATCGCCAACACCATCGGCTGGCAACGCGTCTACACCGGCAACACACCGGCAGACGATCTGGATTTCACCTCGCCCCAATCGGGCACCGTGTTCTTTGATGTCGGAGAGACCACCAAAACACTGGACGTTGATGTCCGCGGTGACTTTGAGATCGAATTCGACGAGAACTACACGATCGAGTTGTTTATTCCGACCGATGGCGCGTTCCTGCTCGACGCGGTCGACTATTTGGCCGATGGCACGATCCTGAACGACGAATCGATCCTGTCACTGGCGACGACTGCCCAGTACCGCGTCCGTCAAGTCAATCATGACAACGGTGCCAGTGACAACTGGGCGATCGACAATTTCGTGATCACCGGCACGTCGATCGATGATGATTTCGATTCGGTGATCGACCCCGAGGTCTGGGACGTCATCGAGAACGCGACCACGGCCAACACGTTCCCCGGGACCGACGGCAACGCATTGTTCTTCTCCGGCACGGGGCAGCGCTCCGCGACGACCGATCCGGTGGCTCCGCAATTGGGCGCCCGGGCGAATTTCTCGATCATCTTCGCCGATTCAAATAGCGGCGGTCTCGATGCGACCGAGAACGGCGACGACGTCGTGCTGGAATACTCCTACGACGGCGTCGAATGGAGAGAGATCCAGCGGTTTGACGAATCGCAGTATCCTCGTTGGACCGACGTCAGTGTCGTGCTTCCGGTCGATGCGACCTTCCTGCCCACCGTCGTCGAAGAGGGCAACTCGGGACCGATCACGCGGTCGGTCGGGATTCCCAGAACCGGTTTCCTTGACAAGGCGGTTTCGGTGAACTGGTGGATCCAGCCCGGCGGAACGAACCCCGTCGATGTGGATGATTTCGTCGGCGGCTTTGCCTCCGGTGTTGCGACCTTCGCACCGGGACAGAAAACCGCTTACATCGATATCCAGGTCCAAGGGGATCGCGACATCGAAAACGATGAAACGTTCCAGCTGATTATCTCCTCCAGCACCGCCGGCATCATCGACAATGCCGTGCTCAACGGCACCCTGCTCAATGATGATTTCGTGCTCGCCGAAATCAATGTCCGCGGCGCCAACGATCAACCGATCGAGGATGGAGACCCGGCCGCGCCCGGAAATGGGACGGATATGGGGGTCGTCGAAGTCCAGGCGGACACCCGCTCGCAAACTTTCACGATCGAGAACTACGGTTCGATGAACTTGGACTTGTCCTCGGTGTCGATCACCGGTGCCCACAGCGGTGATTTCTCCATCACCCAGCCGCCCGCGGCCGTGGTCGCACCCGGTGGATCGACCACCTTTGAAGTCACTTTCGATCCCTCGGCGGCGGGCCGACGAAATGCACGCGTCCTGATCGTCAACAACGATCCCAACGAGTCGACGTTCGCCTTCACCGTGTCGGGCCTGGCGACCAACCTGAGGGTCGAGCAGATTCAGGTCAACCATGGCGGCCGTTCCCGCAGCCAGATCGAATCGGTCAAGGTCATCTACAACCAGCCGGTCAATCACCAGTCGCTGGCCGGTGCCTTCGAAATCCGCAACGTCTCGACCGGACAGTCCGTTGGCTCCATCAAGGCCACCCCGGCTGACTTCAACGGCCGAACCGAGGTCTTGTTGACGTTCGAAACGCCCAACTCGGTCCCCGTCATCCTGGACGACGGCTACTACGAACTCCGCATCCGTTCGGGGGCAGCGATGTCGCTGGGCGCCGATCCCTACCCGATGCTCAATGACCATCTGTTCGGCACCGACCAATCCGGGGCCGTCGACCGGGCCGACGCGTTCTTCCGCTTCTTCGGTGATTCCGACGGCGACGGCGATGTGGACGGCCAAGATTATGGTCGATTCGGATCGACGTTCCTGCGTCCCAACACCTCGCCCAAGTTCAACGATCAGTTCGACGCCGACGGAGATGGCGACGTCGACGGACAGGACTATGCCCAATTCGGACAACGGTTGCTGAAAACCCTCTAGAAGTCCTTTCGCTGCTTGGTATTCGGGTTGCGGAACTCGACAAAAGTTTGGCACTGGCGCGGCGACGCCGCGCCGAGAGGCCGAAAGCCTTGGCGGCTTCCGCTACGACACGGGCTGCCCGCTTTTCCGTGGCACCCGAAGTTCAACAGTTGCCCAAGCACCAGGTCGTCGCGGGGAGTCGTTCACGACGGCGGCCCGGAAGAGCCATCGTGCCTGCAGCAGCGATCCTATCGCAGCGGCGGCGTGGCTTCGCGGGCGATGCTCAGATCACCGCCGGGGACATAGTTGCCGCTCAACAGGTCCGTCAGTTTGGCTCGGGCGTCGCGTTCCCGCGGTTGTTCCATCCCCGGCGGGCTGCCCCAAAACAGGTGCGTGTTGTCACCGGTGATGATTTCCAGCTTGGGCACCAGATTCATTCGCGGGTCGCCGCTGACGGTGATCTTGGCGATGCGTATCTGGTCGCGGACCGCGGCGAGCAACTTGGCCAACAGCGCCGCCGATTCGACGCGGCGGTCGCCGAACGGTGTCCCCTCGTTGCCGGTCGGGTATAGCTCCCAGACTTCGATGTGAATCAATTCCATCGCGTCGTCATAGGTCAGCCCGGCCGTGGGAAGTAGCATCCCTTCGCCATCAAGCGGCAGGTAGCCGTTGACGTCCGAAACCGGATAACCCAGGCTTTTCAGGTGCTCGGCGATCATCTGTTTCCAGGCCTCGCCCCCGGTGACGTGGAACGCGGCGACCGGCTGACGGTAATCCAAATCCAACTCGAACTTGCCCGCGGGCAGCTTTTGCACACGATGGACGTGTTGGACCCAGGGGTGGCTGGCAAAGGCTGACGCCAGTTTCGCCGTCACGCTGCGATCGGCCGGCGACAGGTCCATCAGACGCGTCGAGTCATAGACCTCGGCCACCAAATCGGTTCGCACGAACTCGTGGGGCGGAGAAATCGTGATCGATTGCCGGTCCAGACTTCGGTAATGCGTGGCAAAATGGTCGGCATACCAACGCGAATAGGCGACGTAGGAACCGACCAGCAAGAGCATCGGCCAGGCCAGCGACCAGGCGGCCGGCGCCGCAATCAATCGGCGCAGCAGTCGGCGGATCGGGCGATGATCGGTTTGCTCGCTTTGCTTGGCCATCCGGCCACACCTTCCCTGGAGAATGCTCGCCCCGCTCGGTCGAATCCGATCGACCGAACACCACGTCGTGTCAGGCTTACCAAATCTGTAGATTCAGCTGCAAGTCGATCCCGGTTTGCAGCAACACCTGCTCGCGAACCCGGTCGATCAATTTCAAACATTGGTCACTGGTCGCCCCGGGATGGGCCACCAAGTAGTGCGGACGTGCCGAATCAAGCGCCACGTCGCCTTCGCGGATCCCCGCCAAACCCACGCTTTGGATCAACTCTCGCGCCGGCATGGTGTCGGGGTCGATGAACGGCATCGCGATCCGTTCGGCTTCGGTCGGCCGAGCGGCATTGCGGGCGATCCACAGTTTCTGTAGCCGTTTGGTCAGTGCGATCGGGTCGGCCGCTTCGAGCTTGAAATCCACCTCCACGATCGTCAAACCGTCCAGCGCGGATTTGCGATACGTGAACCCGACTTCGTCTTGTTCGTACTGCTTGATGGAGCCGTCGGACTGCAGCACGCGTACGCGCTCCACTGCCGAGCCGATGTCACGGCCCCCGCTGGAAACGTTGCCCAGGACGGCGGCGCCCACGGTGCCGGGGATGCCCACCAAATGCTCCAAACCTCCCAGCCCGCCACCGACCGCCTTGACCACCGCATGGGAAAGTTTCCCGCCGGCGCCGGCGGTCAGCCGATCACCGTCGATCGACAACGCACTGGTCGCCGCCGATCCCAACGTGATGACCAGACCGTCAAAGCCCGATTCGCGGACCAGCAAATTGCTGCCCGATCCCAACACCCGCGTCGGTAAGTCGTTCTCGGCCGCCCAGGTCACCACCTGGACGATCTGCTCCAGATCGACCGGTTCGGCAAAAAAATGAGCCGGACCGCCGATCCCGAGCCAAACCAAGGGGGCAAGCGGCTCGTCGGAGCGGATCAGATGCTGAAGGTGTTCTGGGATCGTCATGGTTGGCTGGCACGTCAAATTCGCACGTCAATTTCAAAAGCGTTCGCCCATGACAACGCTCATGGGCCGAGCGAAATCATAACCGTCTGCGAGACGTTCCAGGTAGCCGGAATCGACCGATCTTCAGCCGCGGCCGAGCGAAACCGCCGAACGAATCAGATTTCGGACCGGCTGTTGGGTCTGGTAACCTTTCAGTTGATGACGCTTCCATTGCCCCCCGTTGGTGCGGGTGAACATGATGATCTGGGGCAGCATCCGCTCACCCTTGGTCAGCTGCTTGACCAGCTCGGGGTTGGAATCGCGATCCAAAACCGCGACACTCACGTCGTCCAGCTCACCGGTCTGGGCCATCGGCTCCAACGTGGTTTGTTTCAAAACGTTGCACGCCGGACACCAGGGGGCACCGACGACCACCATCAACGGCTTGTCCTGTGCGACCGATTCCCGGTAGGCCTCGGCATAATCGGTCTTCAACGATGCCGACGTGACACTACCCAGTACAACAGCTAACAGCAACGAAACCATTCCTAGCTCCTTTTTTCAAACATGAACACCGTTCGGCGATGGCGACACAATGTCGGTAAATGGATGGACCGGTTATGAAAAGACGCCGATTCATTCAGACGAGGAACCGCCGAGGGCTAGTAATCCCGTTGTTGTCCGACCCGACCCGCATCAAGCGTTGGTCGCCGGAATCGGCCAACAATCGTCCCTAAGGTGAGATCGTCTTTCTTTAACGAAATCTCGCCTTCTTCCTTCCTGGAACCATTCTGGGATGCTTGGTCAAGCCGTCCCGAAAATGCGGCTCAGGCAGAATGGGCGGAGTATATGGGTGGTCCGGTCGGCTTCAAGCCGTGCTGATTAGATTTCTGTGATTATCAAATTGTGGATTTGCGTGTTAAATTGAAGCACCCTCCAGCGAAACGGTCAGGCGGTCGCTAAGCTGCGGTTAGACAACAAGTTGGGGCGTGCCAATCGACGTTCGGCCGTACCAAACCGGAAAGTGTACAAAAGTGCATGTGTCGCGAGAATGGGACGATCGACGCCCTTGTTCAAAAAAGTTGCCCTACCAACCCTGGCTGGAAATCCTGTCATCGCCGCCCCGACTGCCCTGCCGCGATCGCGATTTCCGCTCGCATTCCGCCGAGTTTGAGATGTCGACCTGATGAAGCTTCGAATTGGTCTGATCGGACTCGGGGATCTGTGGCAGACCCGTTATCGCCCCGCCCTTCGCATGCTGGACGATCGTTTCGATGTCCGCGCGGTCTACAGCACGATTTCGAAACTGGCCGAATCCACCGCCGCCGAATTCCAGGCCGATCCGATCGACGGCTACCGAAGCCTGGTTTATCGCTGCGACATCGACGCCGTCTTGATCCTCAAACAATGCTGGCTCGGTTGGCTGCCGGCGCTGGCCGCCTGTCAGGCCGGCAAAGCGGTCTACTGGGCCGCCGGGTTGGACTTCGATCCGCACTGTCAAAACGCGGTGCTCCAGGCGATCGAACAGAGCGGGGTTTCGTTCATGGCCGAGCTGCCGCGCCGATTCGCCCCGGCGACGTTGCGTCTGAAGGAACTGATCGCGACACGCCTGGGCGCGCCGCGGCTGATCCGCGTGCATCGCCAGTCGATCAACGACCAGATGCCCGAAAACGCTGGGCCATCGGCCTGTCGCACCGATGACTCGGAACTGGTCGAACTGGTCGACTGGTGCCGCTACGTTGTCGGGACATCCCCGCAATGTGTCACTTCGGTTTGCCAGGAAAACACGTTTCAGTCGTTGATGCTGCAGTACGACTGCAATCCCCATCAAGGCGTGATCGCCGAGATCGCCACCGACGGCACGCTGCCGACGCGTTGGAAAGAAGCGGCGAGCTTCCGCTCGCCCGCCGCGATGAAAATCCAATGCGAACACGGCGTCGCGTTCATCGATCTGCCCAGCAGCCTGGTCTGGTTCGACGACGCCGGTCGCCACGTCGAATCGTTGGAAACCGAATCCCCCGTGGGCGAACGCATGCTGCGTCAATTCCACCGCAGCGTGACCAGTCTGGTCCGTGATCTGGGCGGACTGGTCGACGCCTACGAAGCCGCCGCCGTCGTCCAGGCCGCCCGCCAAAGCCATGAATCCGGCCAACGCGTGATGCTTCCCCAGTGAAAACCAGCCAGTAACATGCCTCGTTCCCGGGCTCCGCCTGGGAACGACATTTCCCAGAGGCTCCGCCTCGGGTTGCACGCGGTCGATGTGGCGGGAGCCACGTTTGCAGTGCGTTGCAAGGCGGAGCCTGGGAACGAGGCAGGAGATCGATTTGACGCATCGGTCTCATCGGTCCACTTGGTGCTAAACTCCACCTTCCGACGGTCCGGTCCCTTTTCCGTTCAGTCAGTACACCCGCATCGCCCGCACGCGATCGGGGCGTCCCTTGTAGTACACCCGCTCGCCCGGTCGCAGCGCGGCGGCGGGGCGACAGAGTTGTTCGGCGGATCGAACCGAAGGCCGTTCGTCGCGGCGGACGATCACGATTCGCTGCGAGGCGAGTGAAATCATCAGCGCGTCACTCGCGTCGATCGCGTCACTCGCTTCGATCGACGGCGACGGGGAGAACGTTTCGGAGGGCTGCGGTCGGGTCGGGTGGGTGGTTGGGCTCATGCGCGAATTCTTTGACGGCGCCGGACACGTTTGGTCCGCCCTGGTCGACCAATCGCACGCCGATCGAGTGCCCCGGCGACCGGCAAGAAAATCTGTACCGCGTGCGAGCGTCGCGGTTTTGCATCCTATGTTTTCGCAGGGTCGACTCCCAAATCCAGCCTTCGGCGGTCTCCGCCGGACCGTAAGCCCGGACGACCCTCACAAACCGAACGACTCGCACGGGACAGTTGGCCGTCCAAGTTGCCAACACGGCGAGGCACCACGAATTCACCCACCCAGCACCTCGCGGTCGCGCACTCAGGTAGGACGAGAACACAACTATGGCAGCTCGAACATTGCCCGGCAAAGCGGATAGTCGCCAAGATCAATTCGAAGAAATCAAGACTCGAATCCATGGCAAATTGGTCGACAAGCTCGACCTGTCCCGCGTCGGCGACATGAAGGGTGACGCGTTACGCCGCGAGATCCGTGTCGTCATTGAACACCTTTGTGATGCCGATGACGCGTTGCTGAATCGTCAAGAACGCGAGCGCATCGTCGACGAGGTGTTGGACGAAACCTTCGGCTTGGGGCCGTTGGAATTGATCCTCAAAGACCCCAAGGTCAGCGATATTCTGATCAACGGGCCCAAGAGCATTTACGTCGAAAAGGGCGGCCAGATGCAGAAGACCGACGTGGAGTTCCGCGACGGCAAGCACTTGCTGCAGATCATCGACCGGATCGTCAGTAAGGTCGGACGCCGCGTCGATGAAACCTGTCCGATGGTCGACGCGCGTTTGGAAGACGGCTCGCGGGTCAACGCGATCATCCCGCCGCTGGCCTTGGACGGTGCCGCGGTCAGTATTCGACGTTTCGGCAGCAACCCGCTGAAGCTGGAAGACCTGCTCAACTACAAAGCCTTCACGCCGGAAATGGTGATGCTGTTGGAAGGCTGCATCAAAGCTCGACTGAATTGCATCATCGCCGGCGGTACCGGTTCGGGTAAAACGACCCTGCTCAACACGCTGTCGTCCTTCATCGGTCACTCCGACCGGATCGTGACGATCGAAGATGCGGCGGAATTGCAACTGCAACAAGACCACGTCGTGCGTCTGGAAACGCGGCCGCCGAACATCGAAGGCAACGGTGCGGTGACCGCCACCGACCTGGTCAAGAACGCCCTGCGGATGCGTCCCGAGCGGATCATCATCGGGGAATGTCGTGGCGGTGAAACGCTGGACATGTTGCAGGCCATGAACACCGGCCACGACGGTTCGTTGACGACGCTGCACGCCAACACCCCGCGGGACGCGATCGCGCGTCTGGAGACGATGGTCATGATGGCCGGATTCGAATTGCCGGTCAAAGCGATCCGCCAACAGATCGCCGGTGCGGTCGACGTGCTGATCCAAGCCAACCGTTTGCAAGGTGGGCCGCGCCGCGTCACCGCGATCACCGAAGTGGTCGGCATGGAACAGGATACGATCGTGCTGCAAGACATTTACAAGTTCAACCAGAAAGGCATCGGGGAAGACGGCAAAGCATATGGGGCCTTCGAATGCTCCGGCGTTCGCCCCACGTTCATGGACAAACTGGAAGCCGCCGGCGTCCGCTTGCCCTCGAGCGCGTTCCGCGAGCGAGTCATGATGCAGGCCTAACCGCCGGCCGCCCCGAACGACCCAAACCCTGATCCCGACTTTTCGATCCCTTCGCTCTCCGAACCCCAACGACCTGATCTGACATGACCGGTACCGTCATCATCATTGCCGTCGGCATCTTTGTCGCCTCCCTGGTGGCACTGGCTGCCAACATGCTCGTCCCCGGCGGTGACAATACCGCAACCGAAGATCGGCTGGCGCAAATGGCGTCGCGTCGTCGCGTCAGCGGTGGCAAGCAAGCCGAAGAATCCGGTTCGTTGCTGATGGAGGGCGGGTTCGAAGATGCGTCCGGCCTCATCGGCAGCATCATGAAAAGTTTGCCGGGGTTGGGGGAATACCTCGATCAGGCCGATGTGCGGATGCCGCCGGCCCAGTTCGCAATGATTTGCATGGGGGCCTTCGGCGCAGGCGTCGCCCTGTGCCTTGCCAGCCCGTTCAAGTTGCTGGCCATCTTTGTCGGTCCGATCTTTGCCATGGTGCCCTTCGGTTGGCTGATGGTCAAACGCAAGCGGCGGCTGTCGAAGTTCGGCAATCAGATGCCCGAGGCACTCGAGTTGCTCGGCCGTTCGTTGCGTGCCGGCCACTCGCTGAACGCCGGATTCGGTCTGGTGTCCAAGGAGATGGAAGACCCGTTGGCCCGCGAGTTCGGACGTGCGTTCGAAGAACAAAACCTGGGCATCCCGCTGGACGAGGCGATCGAGGACATGGCCGATCGCGTTCCCAACATGGACCTTCGATTCTTCGCCACCGCCGTCGTGCTGCAACGACAAACCGGTGGTGATTTGGCCGAAATCTTGGACAAGATCGGACACCTGATCCGCGAGCGATTGCAGATCCTCGGTCAAATCCAAGCACTGACCGGGGAAGGCCGGATGAGCGGTGCCGTGCTGCTGGCGCTGCCGCCGGTGCTGTTCCTGGTCATGCTGAAACTGAATTACGAATACGTGATGATGCTGTTCACCGATGAACTGGGACGCTACATGCTGGGCTTCGGATTGATCACCCAGATCATCGGAGCCTTGGTGATCAAGAAGATCATCACGATCAAAGTCTAACCCGCATCCCGCCACCGACCGCCAGACCCGTCTTTCACCGGCCAACCGGATCCCAACGATGACCCTCCTGCTCGCCCTTTCGATCAATCCGATTTATGTCACCGCTGGCGCGATCTTCATGTTCGTGACCCTCGGCATGTGGTTCGTTCTGGCACGCGTCTCCGGAGACGACAAGCCTCGCGCCGAAGCGCGTTTGGACATGATGCGAAAGCGTCGTGCCGGCCAGGCGTCCGCCGTCGAAGGCGGCGACAAAGCCAACAAAAAGAACGAAGCCCTGACCGCGTACTTGGAGAAGGCCGCGACACCGTTGGCCGACAAGGTCAGCGGCAATGAAAAGGAGATGGGCCAACTGCGAGAGATCCTGATGAACGCCGGCTTCCGTCGCGAAGCCGCACCGGTCGTCTACAAGACCATCCAACTCGGTGCCTCCGCGCTCGGCCTGTTCATCGGCAGCACCTACGGGTTCTTCGCCAACGGATTCGGCCAAGACATGATCATCAAAGTCGGCGGCGGGCTGATCGTCGGCTTCATGATCCCCAAATTTGCACTCGGCATGATGGCCAAAAAGCGGATGGAAAAAATCTTCCTCGGCCTGCCCGATGCACTCGACTTGATGGTCGTCTGTGTCGAAGCCGGTCTGGGGATGGACCAGGCCCTGCGAAAGGTCGCCGAGGAAATGGAAAAGAGCCACAAGGAGATCGGCGAAGAATTCGGCATCGCCAACAAGCAACTTCAACTCGGACGCACGCGTAGCGAAGTGCTCCAGGCACTCGGTTTCCGCAGCGGCGTCGATGACCTGAAACAGCTCGCGTCGATCTTGATCCAAGCCGACAAGTTCGGCTCTTCGATCGCCGCGGCACTGCGGGTCCAAAGTGACGCCATGCGAACCCGCCGTCGCCAGATCGCCGAAGAGAAAGCGGCCAAGACCGCCGTCAAGATGATCTTCCCGCTCGTCTTGTTCATCTTCCCCGGCATCTTCGTCGTCCTGGTCGGCCCGGCCGGCATCAGCATGTACCGCAACATGCTCAGCCAATAGGCGGGTGTTTGTGGTAGCGGAAGCCGCCAAGGCTTTCGGCCTTCTACTCGCCGGCTTCGCCGACGAGAGCGAAACTCTTGGCGAGTTCCGCTACGGCACCGCCCCCCGCGCGACCGTGATTTCGACGTCGGCCACCAAGCGGTCGCTGTACTGGGACATCGTGAACGTGCCGCCGCGGAACCAGTTCAACAACGGGGCGACGTAATCGGCCGGTGGCACCGCCAGCGGCTCGTTGCCGTTCCACGCCGTGCTTCGCCAGCGTTTCTCGAGCTGGTCGTATTCATACTGGCCGCCCAGCGGGCATTGCAGCGGAACCCCCAGCACCAGGGTGACGTTATCGATCGCCTGTTCCGGACTGACGTGCAGCTGCTCGGAGAACTGGTTCAAGAACTCCGCGCCCGCACGGCTGGCTTGAGCGGCGTTCTGATACAGTTCGTTGTTCACCCAGCCCTCCAACTGGCTGCCGAGCAAGCTGCCGACGCGGCCGCGAACGGTCGCCGGTTGTCCGACGTCGGTGGCTTCCAGAAACGGCAAGGTGCTGTTGAGAATCTCCGGCTGAAACGACAGCACACTGAAACCGCCTCCGGTGTATCGGTACAGCCCGCCGATCAGTTTGGACATCCCCGGCCCGACCGGGCGTCCGCGCCCCAGCCCCAGCGGCAATCGGTCCAGCGCCCCCGGTTGCGGCCAGGCGCCCAGATAGGCCGGCAATTCCCGCAGCGCCCAATAGGTTTTCAAGATCCCTTCGAACTGGTCCGGTGCCGGCGGGAACGTGTCCTTGATGCCGGCGAACAGGTGCGTCGGCGGACCGATCTGGGCGCTGGCCACGTGCGCCTGGACCGCGACGATGTCGTCGGGCGCAAAACGCATTGCGACCGATGTGGGAGGTCCGAGCTGTTTGGCCCACTTGCCATACTTTTCCGGCGTCAGCGGAGCGATCTCGGCATGAATCGAAATCCGCTCCATGGTGGCGTCACCCGGGACGTCGTCGCGGCGCAATGCGACGATGATCGGATCAAGCTGCGGAAACCGTTCGCTGTATTCCCTGGCGATCCGCGTGTACCAGTCATACTCTTCGCGGGTGACCGATTCGATGTTCACATCGGCGATCGGCAGGAACGTTCCGCGGACCCCGCGCAGGGTGTCGATCACTTGGTCGCCGACGGAGATCACGCCGCTGCCGTCGCTGCGGTTGCCGAACGAGAGCGGCAAGAACCCTTTTTCGATCAACTCGTCCACGCCGAGGCTGTCACCGTTTTCCGCGACCACGCCCTCGGCCGTCGCGGCCAAGCGGGCCAAGTGGACCAGCGCGACATCGCTTTGGGCGCTCGACCGCCGCCGCAATTCGATCAGGTATTCCGGCGACACCAACCGCTGCAGCATCTCGGGCGAAAAGTACGCAAAGATCGTGTCGTCACGGGAAATCGGCACCAGCGACCGCGACAGTCGAAACGAATCGGTTGCCGCCAGCGACTCGCCGCTCTGGCCGACTTCGAAAAAACGTCGTACCAACGTCTCGCTGTTGGTGATCAAAAAATAACCGTCGTCTTCGGCCAGAAATGATCGCACCGAATTGTCCGCACTGGCCAAAAACGACACCTCGCGCCCGGCGATCGTGACGGTCTTCAACGTCACCGCGTCGTCGCTGCGGGCCCGATTGGAACGGTCCGACGTCAGGGATGAACGCAGCAGAAACGCATTGGCGGATTTCATGATCACGCCCATCGTCGCGCCGTCAGACGTGAACAGATCGCGGCCGATCACCGCTTGGTCCAAAACGACCGTCGGCCCCAGAGTTCGCGACAATTGATTGATCTTGACCGAAATCTGCCGCTGGAATCGAGCCGTCGCTTGCACTTCGGTCCCACGCAGCTTGACCATTCGACCCACATCCCCGCCGTACTCCTGGGCCAGATCCAGGAACCACAGGTAATTGTTGAACTCCCCGAACCGCAGATAAAAACACTCCGGCGGGACACGCGAAGCGATCGGTTCGGTGACCACATCGTCGTCGATCGGTCCCGGCGTCGCGGTCTGCCACTGGGGGCCTTCGGGCAATCCGACCAACTCCGAAGCCTCGTATTGCTTCTCGGCCGGCAGATTGACATCCGTCAGACCCGCGGCGGTGCGGCGAAACACTTCCTGCGTGACCGCTTCGGCGCCGCCCAAGTATTTCAGCGTCGCCAATAACGGATCGCCCTGGTCCTTGGTCTCGGTGAACCAGGTCGGCAAGGGGTTGCCCGTCCGTCCGCTCAGCATCGCCACCAAATAACTCTCCACCCAAGGCGGATAATCGCCGGCGTCGATTTGCTGCTTTGCATTGGCGGCATAGGTTTGCCACCAGCGGGCCGTTGACGCGCCAAACACGGCAGCGTCGCGAGTCGGTTTCAATTCATAAACACCGACATCTCCCAGGCCGTCGGCCAGTCGGACTCGAAACGGCGTCGTTCCCTTGAACAAGAACGTCGCCCGCCTGGCGACGATCTGACTGGTCGGAGCGTCCGAGTCGGTGATCTCACGCAGCAGCTTTCCCAGCCGTCCCAGCAATCGTCCGTTACCCGGCTCCGGCACCGGCCGCTCCGACGGGGGAACGATTCGCACCTCCACGTCCTCGCTGACCGGATAAAAAACCCGGCCCGAATCGCTGCTGACCGTCAGCGGCCGCGGTGCTTCGCCGATGATCGGGCTGGCCAGCGGCAGCTCGATCGTCGCAATGCCGTACTGCTGGTCGCCCGGCCCCAGCACCGCTGCGGCCAATACATCGACCGCCCGGGCCACCGGCGACGCATACGCCTGGGGAAGCAGGACGCACAGCAACGCGAACGTGAATCGCAAACAACGCATCAGAAAATCCTACGGGAATACTCGGCCGACCAATCGCCTCCGCCCGCCGGGTCGTCACCGGTCGCGGACTTCGCGATACTGTCGTGCAGCATGATTGGACGGATCGGTCGCCATCGGCAAGCCCGGCATCCGTTTTACGACAGTATCTCCCCCTAGACCCTATTTGGATAGCCAGACCCGTGGATAGCCCCTCCCGAAGCGGTGTTTTCGAGGCCAGCACCGACGCCCGACTCGAATCATTCGCCGAATCCATCAGTTTCGACCGCCGGCTGTTCCGCCAAGATATCCGCGGCTCGATCGCCCATGCCGACATGCTCCGCAGCGTCGGACTGATCAGCGACAATGATTTCACCGCCATCCGCGACACTTTGAAAGAAATCGAATCCGAATTCGAATCCGGCGACTTTCCGATCCGGCTGGAGTTGGAAGATGTCCATATGCACATCGAATCGGCGCTGATCGAACGCATCGGCGACGTGGGGCGAAAACTGCACACCGCCCGCAGCCGCAACGATCAGGTCAGCACGGATGCGCGGATGTGGATCCGCGAGACGCTCGACCAGGTCGACGTCCTGCTGGAATCGTTGCAACAGTCCTTCTTGGGCCGATGCGAGGGCGACATGGATGTGATCCTGCCGGCTTACACGCACCTACAACGCGCCCAGCCGGTGCTGGCGCCACACTACTGGTTGGCCTACATCGAAAAATTTCAACGCGACCGCGATCGGATCGCCGATTGCCGACGTCGCGTCAATCAATCGCCGCTGGGCGTGGCCGCCGTCGCCGGAACGACGCTGCCGATCGATCGCCGGCAAACGGCCGCGGCACTCCAGTTCGATGGCATCACCGCCAACAGCTTGGACACCAGCAGCGACCGGGACTTCATCCTCGAATCCGCTTTCGTGCTGTCCATGATCGCCTCGCACCTGAGCGGCTGGGCCGAAGAGTGGATTCTGTGGAGCACCGTCGAATACAACTTCATCAAGATCCCGCAACAGTTCTGCACCGGCAGCAGCATCATGCCGCAGAAGGTCAACCCGGACACGTTGGAATTGACTCGCGGCAAATCGGCGCGCGTGATGGGCAATCTGCAAACGTTGATGTTGCTGGTCAAGAACCTGCCGCTGGCCTACAACCGCGACCTGCAAGAAGACAAGCCGCCGCTGTTCGATTCCTTCGACACCGTCATCGCAATGTTAGAACTGGCGATCCCGATCGTCGCCGGCAGCGAGTTGCAGCGCGAGCGGATCGCCGCTCGGATCGAAGAGGGCTACTTGGACGCGACGACGCTGATGGAATGGCTGATCAAAAAAGGCATGCCACAGCGGACGGCCCACCATGCCGTCGGCGCGATCGTCGGCGCGGCGATGGCCGCCGACGTCCCGCTGGCCGAGTTGCCGCTGGAAACGATGCAACAACACGCCCCGGAAGTCGACGCGTCGATCCTGGAAGTCCTGGGGACAAAAAACGCGATCGCCGCCTTCACCAGCTACGGCTCCACCGCCCCGACCCAAGTCCGCGACCAAATCGCCGCCTGGACGAAGCGTCTGGCTAGCTAGCAGTCTGCCGCAACTCAATTTGCGTATTTGACGACGCGCTGCGAGTGTCGCCGTGTTCTCCGAACTCGGCGCATCGAAAAGCGAAGCGTTGCTAAATACCGCTACGTTACAGAGCCGAACATCGAGGACGGATCAAGCAATGATGTCGCGAACCGCTCAAGGATCTCGAATACGCGACGCGACATGTTGACTGGCGGTCGGCTGGGCAAGTGACAGACTTTCTTTCAAAACGTTGGCGGTTCGCTCCCAAACTGACAGTCGAGCACTCAGCAAACGGCGTCGGAAGCCAAGCATAGGAGCATTTTTTCTGCGCGGACGTTGACAACACGGCATTTACCTGTATTGTGCAGGCATTGAGGGAGGTGGATTCGCAGAGTGTGCCCCACTCCCGCAAGTCCGCTGTACCGTCGTGCCAACTCAAACGTCAGCCAGGTGCCATGTCTCCAGTAGAAAATCGCAACGTCCGACTTCCGCGTTTGGCGTTGGTGATTCGTCTGCTCTTCGCGTTGTTCCTGTTTGGAACGGGGATCATGACGATGAACTTTGCCATCAACGGTTACCCGGCTGGTGACCCGCCGGACGAAGTCGGGCAGTTCATGATCGCGTTACAGAAAACGGGCTATCTGATCTTTTGGGTCGGCTTATTCAAAGCGGTCACCGGCGGGTTGATGTTCTTCCGGCGGACAGTTCCGCTGGCGATCCTGATGTCGCTGCCCTATGCGTTCAACATTCTTCTTTACGTGACGTTTTTTGCGCATCAATATCTGATCATCGGCCTGCCGGATTTCGCCGCATGTGCCTTCCTGATTTACTGCCACTTTGATTGGTATCGTCCGATCTTTGCCGGCCCCACGGCAGCTCCCCTACCAATACCACAGGGCGATTGACATGCAATTCGGCTCGGAGTCCTCGCCTGGGTTCGCAATCGGGCGTGTCGCTTATCTGATCCGCACCGGAATGACAGCGGTGCTGAAGGCGGCCGGATGGCCGTTCTCGCCGGAGGAAACTCAGACGCTGATCTCGTTGCTGGATGCCGGGCGACCGCTCAGCATGAACGAGTTGGCGTCGCTGATGATTCGCGACCCGACGACCGTCAAGCGGCAACTGGATCGGCTGGTTGAACATCAATTCGTCCAGCGAAACGCATCCAGCAAAGACGCTCGCATCGTGATGATCAGCTTGACTCGCCGAGGCGAACAGCAGCTGCAAAAGGTCCTCCCCTTACTCGACGACCTCCGCAAAGTCGCATTGAAGGGGATTTCAAAGTCGCAGCTGGACGTGACGCAACATGTTCTGCGGGAGATGCAGAAGAACCTCTCGAACCACCTCTCAAAGGATTAAGCCATGAACACGACGATCGTATCTCTCTTCACCGCACGTTCCTGTATCGTCGGTCTGACGTGCGTTTTCGCGTTAACCGCGGGAGTTGCCCGTGGGCAGACACAGGTCGAACCCGACACCGCGCTGAGGATGCTCAATGCACAGCAACAACAATTCCAGCGAGGTGTTGTCAAAGTGTCCGACAACGTCTTCACCGCCGTCGGATTTCACGGCGCGAACACCTCGATGATCGTCGGCACCGATGGCGTGATCATCGTCGACACGCTCTTCGGTCCGGCCAGTGCGTCGAATGCGGCCGAGGCGTTTCGGCAATACAGCGACAAACCGGTCAAGGCGATCATCTATACCCACAGTCACGGCGATCACATCGGTGGAGCCAGTGCGTTTCTGAGTGATGAGCAACCGGACATCTATGCGACGGAAACCTTTGGTTCCGCCGAAGGTGTCAACAAGGCCGTGGATCCGGTCAAGCAAAAACGAAACGTCCGCCAGTTCGGTCGAAAACTCTCTGCGGCCGAAAGCACCAATCGTGGCGTTGCACCGGCCGGGACCGACGATAGCGACCGCGGCAAAGGGTTTCTTCCACCGACCATCACGGTCCCGGCCGGCGGATTGAAAACAACGATCGCAGGCGTCGAACTGGAGTTGCACCTCGCCCCCGGTGAGACCGACGACGCGTTGTTCGTCTGGCTGCCCAAAGAAAAGGTGCTGCTGGCAGGCGACAATTTCTACAGCTCCTTTCCCAACCTGTATGCGATTCGCGGCACCGCCTATCGCGACGTGCTGGATTGGTCCGAAAGCGTTGCGAAGATGGCCGCTTTGAAACCACATGCCGTGGTTCCTGGCCATACCATGCCCATCCGAGGCCAAGAAGCCGCCACCACCGCACTGAAAGACTATAGCGAAGCGATTCGCAGCGTGTACGACCAAACCGTCCGTGGCATCAACGCCGGAAAAGGCCCCGACCAGCTCGCCCACGAAGTCAAGCTGCCAGAGCACTTGAAAGACAATCCCTATTTGATCCAGTTTTATGGCACGGTGCCACACGCAGTGCGCGCCATCTACTGCGGATTGCTGGGTTGGTATGACGGCAATCCGACGACCTTGAATCCACTTGAGCCGCGGACGAAAGCGAAAAAGATGGCCGAATTGGCCGGCGGGACGCAAGCCCTGACCAAACAAATGGAAGCCGCCTTGGCAACACAGGACTACCAATGGGCGCTGGAGCTGGCCGACCACGTCAAATGGTTGCCCGATGCCGACAGACAACTCGCCCGAAAAGTCAAGGTCGCAGCGCTACGGGGACTGGCGGCTCGTGAGTACAATGCCCCCAACCGCAACTACTACCTCAGCTACGCCAACGAACTCGAAACCGGCCAGCTAAGCGAACTGTGGTTCTAGCAGTGTAGAAACGCTGTCTCAGCTGTTCCCCACCAGCCGTCCCGGCTGGCCCCTTGCCCTGCACAAGGTGAGCACTCCATGTTCAAGCAAGCACTCTTCGTTTCCCTCGCGCTGACCATCTCGCTTGCCGGCTGCAGCCAAACGCGATTACGCGCGCAGACCGCCAGGAACAACGTCCCGCTGTCGGCCACCGACGCGGACCAATGGAGAATTCGCTGGGACCGTTCCGATGACTTCAACGGCAATGAAGTGGACTGGAAAAAGTGGAACAAGTCGCCTGAGAACTTCGGTGCCTGGGTCTGGGACAACGAAAACAACGTCGCCGTCTCGGGCGGCGTTCTTCAAATCACGATGCGGCGACTGCCGACTCCGGTCGCGAAAGGCGGCAGGCCCCCGACGCCCTACACCTCCGGCATGTTGAAGTCTCACGTAACGGGATCCTATGGCTACTACGAGGCCAGGCTCAAGGGGGCGCCACTGTTCCCGGGCGTCTGCCCGTCGTTTTGGCTGTACAGCAAGATCGACGATTCGATCGTCACGGCTGGACAGACCCGGTACAGCGAAGTCGACATCGTCGAACTGACGCAGCGCGGCGATCGCGTCGCAGGCAACGAGCGGATCGCGGACTGCAACTTGCACGCGATCCTTGCCAACGGCAAACCGGGAATGCCGGGACGCGAGTGGCATCGGCCCAACGACGAACGTTTTAAGGCCGAGCAAGCGAACGAGTCGCGACTTCCCTTTGATCCCCGCGACGACTTCCATACGTATGGCTGCGAGGTCACGCCGGAGACGATCACCTGGTACATCGACGGCAAACCGATCGGTCAAAAACAGAACCGATACTGGCACCGCGAAATGAACGTCGCACTTTCACTCGGACTCCGCCCACCCTATTCGACCTACACCGTCAAAGGGTTTGTACCCTCGGACGTTGAAGGCAACGACGAATTCCCCACCACCATGAAAGTCGATTACGTCCGCGTCTGGGATCGAGTGAAGTAGCCAGTGTAGAACCGCTGTCTCAGCTGTTTCCCCCTGGCAGCGCAGCTGACAGATGACACACGCGCCGCCAGCTCGGCAGGCGACCCTAGCTCTACTTAGCGCGGCGATGGATCGGCTGTCGTCTCAACCACCCAAGTATTTCGAAACCTCACTTTCGAACCATGCTCCTGCAGCACGATGGGCGAAGTCACGCGCACGCGGACCGAATCGCCGCGTCGGTTAAATTGACAGGAATGCCGAACCGTCTCCGGAACCGCATCGACCGATACAGCGATCGCCATCGTGCCTTGGAGCTCTCCGCCTGGACGCCACGTTGTTTTCCTATTCCATCGACTATCATGAGCCCGTCCTCCAATCTACCGTCGCGGTCGAGAAGGCTCGCGACGGTGTGACCAATCATTTTTTCGAATGAAAGCAGGTCAGTGCAATCGGCGTGCCAAACTGGCGCCGTGAATCGCGGCATGTCGACTGCTTGACACGCGCCCGACCCAGTTCAACGTTCATGCCGGAACTGGACCTGATCGGTCACGCGAGATCACCGAGCTGTTTGCGAAGCCGCTGCAGCGTTCGGCTTTTGGCCTTTCGTACGGCTGTCGGCGAGAGTCCCAGCGACTCGGCCACTTCGGCGGTCGACTCGCCGTAGATGGTTGTGCGGATAAACGCTTGCCACGTCGTCGGTTCCACGCGCGACTCGATTTGCCGCATCGCCCGGGTCAGCAATGCGGTCGTGTCATCGGGCGAATCGGGCGGTGTTTCGGTGAGTTCACGGTCGTTGATTGCGTCGTGAAGTTCGGCGAATCGGGCATTCGCGGTGCTGCCACCACGGGCATCCGGTAGTGGTTTGCGGAACGACCTCAGGACTGCATTTCGCGTGATTCGCCACAGCCATCCGCGGAACGTCGCACCTTCGACGGTCAAATCAAATTCGCCGATGGATCGGTGCACAGCGAGGAAGACCTCCTGGCAAATGTCCTCTGCGGCCGCCGAATCGAGTCCGGTCCGCCCCGCCCAGCTCTTCACGAGCGGACCGTACAATTCAACCAGGTCTTGCCAAGCATCCGCGGAATCTCGCTGCAGCCGCAGGGCAAGGCTAAGGTCCGATGAGTCGTTCGGCGATTCCGCAAGCGTCGTCATACGTCGAGTTTACATGAAAACTGGGAAGCACGGTCTGCGAGGTGTCACAGCGGCGCATTGAACCTGGTGAATCGATCGATGAACTGCCTGCCGCTCATCAGGACTCCGATCGGCAGCAATCCGCGTGCCACCATGACTGCTATGACCACCACCGCAACTACAACGTGCCCCCCGGTCGAAACGCTTCGTCGTTACTGCCTCGGGGAGTATTCGGATGCCGATGGGGACCGAATCGAGAAACATCTTTCGGAATGTGCCGCATGTGAAGCAGCTCTTTCTGAATTGGATGAGACCAACGACTCGCTCGTTCGCCATTTGCCGCTGACGGGACATTCAGATCAACAGGGCGAATCCGGGTGGCTGCAACGACTGATGGCCTTTCCGCCAGATGACTCTGCGCCAACAACGACGAATGACGATATCGTCGATGAATGCCAAAACGAAAACAGCTTCGATGCCTACGAACTATCCGGCATTTTGGGCCAAGGAGGCATGGGCGTTGTTTATGCCGCACGGCATCGGCAGCTCGGTCGACCGGTCGCAATCAAAGTTGTCAATCCGAGACTGGTTGCGGCGAAAGAGGCTCAGCGGCGCTTTGACCGCGAGATTCAAGTGCTGGGAACGCTGAACCACCCGGGCATCGTGTCGGCAACCGACGCGGGCCGGATCGCGGGAGCGGCATACTTGGTCATGGAACGAATCGAGGGCGCCGATTTGGCGTCGATCGTTCGAAAGCAAGGGCCCCTATCGATCTCGGAAGCCTGTGAGATCGCTCGGCAGATCGCATTAGCGCTCGCATCGGCTCATGATGCCGGCGCGGTCCATCGCGATGTCAAACCATCCAACGTGATGCTTGATCAATCAGGACGAGTCAAGCTACTGGACTTTGGGCTCGCACATTTGGCCGAATCCGCGGGCAGCCACGAAGAAACTTCGCTGGGCCGACTACTGGGCACACTCGACTACATGTCACCGGAACAGGCTGGCGGCGAACAAGTTGGTCGTGCTGCGGATTTGTATGGACTCGGCGCAACGCTGTTCTTTCTGCTGAGCGGCCGGCCGCCAAAGGTTGCGGATCGCAGCCAAACTCTGCTTCGCCAATTGAAGGCGCTGACCGAAGACGCGGCGCCGAGGTTGAACGATGTTCGCGGCGACATTCCCGCGGAATTGAACGATTTAGTCGCAGCGCTGCTTGATCGCGATCCGGGGAAACGACCGGCCAGTGCGGCTCAAGTCGCCACCGAACTGAAAACATGGGCCGAGAGCGCAAGCGAATCGCTCTCCCAACTTGCCAGTTCCGTCGAGTCGCAAAAGCCGCTAATGACCGACGGTGCGGAAGTCGCTCGATCACTTTCCTCATTGCTCGGCCGCGACGCATCCCAGCGCACGTTGGCTGTAGCGTCGGACAGCGGCGGACATCACCGCGTGGGGTGGCTCATCGCGACGATGTTGATCGCCTTTGCCGTACTGATCTACTTCGGGATCATCGTTTTGATTCGGACCGACCAGGGCACCATTCGAATCGAATCCGAAGTCGCCGGAGTGACCGTGGAATTGCTCGACGAAGACGCTCAAGTCGAGCGACCGCGGATCGAGAGACAAGCTGGCCAAACGAAGGTGGAAGCTGGCAAATACCATCCGGATTCGTTGCTGGCTATCTTGCAACGATACAACGACGAAACGCGACAGGAGCGTCAGGAAAAGTTTACTCCTCCGATTGATGATCTGTCGTTGGAAGAGCTGATGGCAGCATTCAAGTCGGCGGCAAGGATGCATCGGAACAATGGCGAACACGCGATCGCCGATGCATTGGAAGATACCGTGACATCGAAACGACTGGCCGATTCCCTGGAGTTCGGTGGAGTGATGGGAGCGTCACAAAGGTCGCAAAGTGATGGCGAAGTGGTTTTTCGTCAAATCCTTCCCGGTCTGAATATCGAAACGGGGCCGAACAGCGCCAAGCTTGTGGTCCTTTCGCAAGCCGAACTCCGTTGGAGTCGCGATGGCTGGTCGTCGCCGGACTGGGGAGAGATCCATCCGCCGATCGACGGAACGTGGAAGCTGCATTCGGTCAAAGCCGACGGAGCGGATCTCGATGATGCCGCCTTCGAACGATTTTGCGAACAACACCCGGCATGGATGACCATCAGGATTTCGAATGAAGACGAATTGACCTTGGACGCAGAATCATCTCCTCAGCCATTCAAACTGAGACTGAGCTACCAAGACCTTTCACGATTTCAGATGGTCCGAGATGGGAAGAGTGCCTATCAGGGTCTCTTTATGGGCAACGGATTCATTGATGACACCGAACTGCGTTTGACATTGGACCTCAGTGGTGGTCCACCGCCACAGAACTATCGAACAGAAGGCACCGATGCCATCACGCTGGACTATCGCCGAGCAAAAGAGTCGATTGATTCGAAAGCGAGCAACCATCCGCAGTATCCGCCGTCACCGGAGTTTCCTCCCGTCAAGATTTCTATATTCGACGAAGATGGCGTTCCAGCGGCCGGCGCCAAAGTTGCGATGCGTTTTCGAAATCCCGCAAACGGAGCAGCCGAGATCGATGCGGAACACGTCACCGGCGCTGACGGAGTGGCCGTTGATCGGATTCTGCCCTACGGCAAATACTACGCCATCGTTAAAACGAGTGATGGTTGGTACATGAGCATTCGCGAACTGCCGGTCGAGTTTGGAAAAGGGATTCGCCTAAAGGTCATCGTGCCCTCTCCTCAGCATCGGGCAACGTTGAAGCTGGCCGCTGCGACAGGCCTTCACCAAATCGAAGGTTTGAAGAAACTCCCAATGGGCGATCTTCGCGATTACTTTACCAAAAGGAACTCGAGCTTTTCACCCATCACCACGCCGGAACCCAGCGACGATCTTGGGCGTTTCTCGACCTTTCCGACGCTTGGAAACGGCGTTGATCAACTGGCAGTGGCCATCCGATTTGACGTCCACCGGATCGTCCCGCAGCCTGCCGACAGCCCGCCAGAAGTCGACGGCGAGTGGATCTGGCTGCCGGACCATTTGCCGAAATTTCGTAGCTATTTCTTGATCGATGGCAAGGCCTCTCCGAAGCTGTCCGTCAACGTTTTTCATCGTCGTCCGGCCAAGGACGGGAAATTCTTTCGTGACTTGGGGTCGTCGATGCAAATCGGCTACATTCAATACGAGTTTGCAGACCCCATTCCGCTGCCAACCACCATTGACATTCCTGCCGGACTGGTCACCGTGCATTTGACGGGGATCTATGGTCGGGCCACGGCGGAGGTCGCAAGGTCGCTCGGCATCCAACCACCGAGCGACGACCAGCCGCGGATCTGGTTGTCGGAAAACGTCAAAGCCGATTCTGAATGGGTGCAGATGATCCCCGGGACAAAAGATTGGTTTTACCGCAAACCCGAACGCACCCACCATCATCATTTGTTGCGGGTCGAAAATGCGCTGACTGCCGACGAGACGATGGTGGTCGCACTTCATCCGGCGACTGATTGATCTGTGTTCGCGACGTCATTGACGCCGACTGAAACCTGTTCCAGGATGCCATCGCAAACTCATTTTCATCCTGAATCTCACGACCGAATCATGACCTGGTTTAAACAGCTTACCGGCATCGATGAAGAATCGCCTCAGCAAGTTCGCGAGCAGCTGTCGATCGACGGCGACAGCTTCGTTTGCCCCGACGGAAAACGAGTGGCATTCGGCCGCCTGGAAACCCCGAAACTCTCACTGCTTCGGCAAGCGGTTGCGAATCTGGAGATCCAACCACGTCCTTCGACACTCCGCGAGGTCGTCGGCGATGTCCGAGCCCTGCATGCCGATCCGGCCAATGCGAACGCCCTGTTCCAAGTCGCCTCGCAATTCAACCTGCTGGAAATGACCGGTCCGGCCGTCACGCCTGAACGCGGCGTTGGCATCTACGAGCATGACCACACGCAAGGGCCGACCTGTGCGATCGCGTGTGGAGCCGGGACGATCTACCGAAATTATTTCGCCGACGTCGATGGTCAGATCGGACAAACGGCCGACAAGCAACTCGACTGCGTCGTGGATCTCGGAACCGCACTCGGTAACACCAATGGTCGTCTATGGTCCATGCACAACGGCTACCTGTTTCCGACCGATGCCGGAATCAACGAAATCTCGACGAAACTACAGCAGATGACCGAAGACGAACTCGATCGGCTTCGCGGCGAGCTTCGCATCGGTTTGCAACATGACGCCGAAGTCACGCTTGACGGAGCCGACCACCGAGTCTCACAAGCCTATTGTTCGGCGCTGCCGGTCGCTTACGGCCGGCAACCCGAAGATCAATGGACCGACTTCGCCCGGCTGGTGCTCGATGCCGCTTACGAAGCCACGTTCGCCGCGGCGGTCCTCCACGCGGATCGCACCGGCGTCAACACGGTCTTCCTGACCTTGCTCGGTGGCGGCGTCTTCGGCAACCGCGACCGCTGGATCATCGACGCGATCGAGAGAGCCTTCAAGATCCATGCCGACTTCGGTCTCGATGTGCGGATCGTCTCCTACGGCAGATCGAAGCCCGCCGTCGCCCAGCTTGTTTCGCCCTAAAGAGCTGTTGCGTTGGGGATGGGGGTCAGGCGGAGTCGAATGAGCCCACGGATGGCAGCGCGAACCCACGGATAGATTGCGATCGGGGATCCGTGGGTTTGCGCTGCCATCCGTGGCTACTGACGGCCCATGTGATTCTGGCCGATCAGGGAATCCGATCCGGTCGGGCGTCCGCCGCCGCGACCGAATCGTCATAGCCAACGATCTCAGTTGGCTGTCACTTTGATGCGGCGAGGCTTGGCTTGCTCGGACTTCGGCAGGTGAAGCGTCAACACGCCATCGTGCAATTCAGCGTTGATGCGTTCGCTGTCGATCGCTTCTCCGATCGTGAACGTCCGGTGGAAGTCTCCGACGCCGTATTCGCTATACAGCATTCGATCGTCGTCGTGACGGTTGCAGACCTTTCCGTGAATCGTCAGTTGCCGATTCTCAAACGCGATGTCCAGGCTGTCAGGATCGACGCCGGGCAGGTCGCCGTAGAGGACCAACTCGTCGTCGCCCTCCCAAATATCGAATCGAGGGGAGAAGGTCGCTTGGTAGGTCTCTTCGCCGTTTCCGCTGTGGACGGACGGCGAATCGCCATTGCCATTTTTGGGATTGTGTTTGGTTGTTGTCATGGTGGTGCTCATTGTTCACCTCCGTTGTCAAAAATTGTGTTTGATAGGACCCTGCGGAGCGCGACGACGCTGTCGCGTGCTCCGTCAGTTTTCTGGAATGGGTCAGTTCGCTTTGACTTCGATGCGTCGCGGTTTGACGGCTTCGCTCTTGGGCAGCGTGATGTGCAGCACGCCGTTTTTGAACTCGGCCGATACCTTGTCGCCATCGACATCACCGGGCACTTCGATCATGCGACTGAATTTTCCATAGCCGCGTTCTTGGCGATGCCACGTGCCGTCCCCGTGTTCCGGCGGGCGTCGCTCGCCCTTGATCGTCAGCTGATTCCCCGTGACGTAGATTTCCAACTCATCCATATTGAAGCCGGGCAGTTCGGCTTCGGCGTACAGATTGTCGTCGTCTTCCCAGACGTTCAGTGCCGGATACGATCCGGCGGCAAACGGACGTCCCATCTCGTTGCCCGTTCCGCGGCGACCGAAGACCCGATCCATCTCGCGGCTCAGGCGGTTCATTTCGGTCCACGGATCCCATCGAGTTGCCAACATAGCATTACCCTCCTTTTACAAAGGAATAACGAAAGGTTGATCGTTCGAATCAGACGGAATTGCTGGCGGCGGAGCGGTGGATGCCACTTTTTGCCAGCCTCCCGCTTTCGGTCCTCTGACCGGCCCAGCCAACTTGGCAGGCCGTCGTGACACCGGTCCGAAAATGCAACGGGCGTGCCAAATTCTGACTTTTTTGTCCCAAAAAAAAGTGCGGACCAATCCCGCCGAAAGCCATCAAGGAAGTGACGCTCCTTTTTCTTGCTGTCCCAATTTGACCGATTGGCGCAAACTGGTGGGAGGGACATGCAACTGCGTTAGGCTGTTGAAATCAACCGGACAACGCGTGACGCACGCAAATCGAATCAGTCTATTCAGCGCGAAAGCAACCGCGCCGAGAAAAGGAACCGACCAAGATGAAAACTCTGCCGTCAACACTTCTATTGGCTCTATCGATTTTGACTTTTCCTGCACTCCCGGTGAACGCCCAGAAAGCCACTTCAAACCAGCCTGATCGTCACGGCAAGGCGGATTCAAATGATTCCTTGCCACGACCGAAGGTGATTATCTTCGATGTTAACGAGACGCTCCTCAGTCTTGATCCGCTGAAGGAGTCGGTGGGAAAGGTGCTCGGCGATCGTGAAGATCTGCTGCCCCTCTGGTTCTCGACGATGTTACACTATTCGTTGGTGGAGACGCTGAGCGGTGAGTACCACAGCTTTGGCGAGATCGGAACGGCAGCATTGATGATGGTCGCCGAGACGAGAGGCATCGAACTTACTTACGACGAGGCGAAGCAAGCAATCGTCACCCCGCTGCGATCGCTTCCTCCACACGGCGATGTTGCCGCCGGACTCCGAATGCTCAAACAAGACGGCTACAGGATCGTCAGTTTGACGAATTCGTCGTCTCTCGGTGTCGCAACGCAATTCCAGAACGCTGGTTTGTCCGACTTGTTTGAGAAAAGCTATAGCGTGGACGCGGTCAAAAAGTTCAAGCCCCACCCGGCACCGTACCGCAGCGTCTTGAGTGACCTGGGCGTCCCGCCGGAAGAGGTTCTGATGGTGGCCGCCCACGCCTGGGACCTCGCCGGTGCAAAAAATGTCGGGTTGCAAACGGCCTTTGTCCGACGCCCTGGCAAAGCACTCTATCCGAACGTGTCGGAACCCGATTACGTTGTTAAAGACCTGCTGGAACTCACCAAGGTCTTGCGGCAGAACGTGACTGAGTGATGAGTGATGTCAGCGGCGCACCTGCTTGGCATCCATGGGCCTTGACCGATGATTTTCCGCCCAATGAGTCGAACGCGCTAGTGCCGGGCTTTCGTAGTGCGGCTAGCGCCGTCGGTCCACCGCATGATCGTGAACCGTTGGCGCTAGCCTCGGGCCTTACATGGTTACGGTTGGGTTGACGGGCCCGCGGCTAGCGCCGTCGGCTCATGTGGTCGATGACGTTTCGCACGAGCTGCCGGTGGCACCGTGATTCACTTGGATTGATAACTCTGCTCGCTGTCGGCGGTGTAGCGGAGCACGCTTGGGACGCCGGTCCCGCGAGCCTCGGTGAGTTTCTCTTTCCACGCGACTTTTAAACGCTGTAGCGCCGCGGCGTGCTCCGGGGCGTTAATCAGATTCTGCAACTCATCGGGATCAGAATGAATGTCATACAATTCTTCGTACACCGGCCGTTCGCCCTCCAGGGACGCCTCGACGTAGTAGCGATAGACGGCGATGCCATCATCGTGCACGCCGTATAGCATCTCGTTTTGCGGGATGCCAAGTTCTTTTGCCACGCGAATCTTCCAAGCCGCCGGAAAGTTTTCGTTCCTGTAGTAGCGGATGTACTTCCAACGTTTGTCCTGCACCGCTTCGATTCGCGGGTTGCCGAAATGCGTGGACCAAAGGTTTTCCGTGAAAATGTATTCGTGTACGGGATGCTGATCGCCTTGGATCAGACCGCGGAGACTCTTGCCTTGAAAGGATTCGGGCGTGTCGATTCCGGCAAAGTCCAGCATCGTGGGTGCGATGTCGATCGACTGCACGAGTTGATCGCTGCGTCCGCCCCTCGCATCCTCGGGGGCCGCCGGGTGGTAGACGATCAGGGGGACGTGCGTCGTTTGTTCGTAACAGAACGCTTTGCCGCCGAGTCCCTGTTGTCCCGAATAGAGGCCGTGATCAGAGGTGAAGATGATCACGGTGTTGTCGTCCAAACCCTCGTCGACCAGTTTTTCGCGAACTTGACCGACCATGCGGTCGATGCCGGTCATCGCCTGCATCTGACGAGTGATACGCTCACGTGCCGTCTGTGGAGTGTCCACCCAGTTGTAGCCCGCCTGTCGGTTTTCGACCTTCAAAACATCTGGCGGCAGCTTGGGACGCTTGATGTCGGCTTTGGCCACGTAGTTCGCTGGCAAGGGAACTTCGATATCTCGGTACAACGTCTTATAAATCTGATCGTCGCTATCTCGCATCTGCATCGTACTGGTCCCCGCACCATGGGGCAGATTCAAGCACACGCTTAAACAGAACGGTCGATCGTCGGGGCGCGAATCAAGAAAACGCAATACTCCTTCCAGTCGATGGTCGTTGGACAAAAAGTCGACGATGCTTTCACCGACGATCTCCACCTGCGTGTCGTGCTTGGCCGACTGAAAGATCTCGTGGTGGTCTTTGGGGTAAAACCGAATGTGACCGTGCCCCGCATAGAAATAATCGAACGACTTTTCCATCAAACCACTGGTGTACCCACCCTTGCCGAGCGGTGCGTGGTTCTTGCCCACGTATCCGGTGTAGTATCCGGCATCGCGCATGATGACCGGATACGACTTCGCCCATGCCTCCGGCGCGACGCTCGTTCCGGAGTTGAAGTTGACGCCATGCTTTCGTTCGAATTGGCTGAGCAAAATCGAAATTCGGCTGGGCGTACAGATGGCACTGGTGATGTACGCCCGGTCGAAGAAAACGCCTTCACGCGCGAGTCGGTCCAGATTGGGTGTCTGCGTCACTTCGTTTCCATCACAGCCCATCATGCCGTACGATTGATCGTCGGTCAGAATGAAAATGAAGTTGGGCCGCTGGGCGAACGAATGGGGCGTGAACCACAGACAGACGCAGACAAACACCGCCAGAGACGGAATCGAAATCCGGATTCGACAGGTTCTCGGCAGTGGTGCGATGACGTTGTGAGCGAGCGACACGTTTCCATTCCAGTTGGGCGTTTTTGAAATTAATGAGGTCATTCGTGTGCATCGGTGCCTTCAAGTGTCCGGACGACCAGGTTGTCGAAATCGATGGACTGGCCGTTGACGGTGAATCCGAATTTCGTCTTTGTCGGATGGGCAATGCCGGGCGACTTCAGGCTGATCACCAGCTCGTCATTCAGAAACGCCTTCATGACGTCGCCGCGAATGCGGACCCGTAGTCGGTGCCACTGATTCGGATTGATCTCAATGGGTGCCTTTATGCGTGTGCGGTCAAGCAACTCCTGCAGCGCCGCGGCCTGTGCTTCCGGCAGGTCTTTGTCGGCACGCTGTTTGCGAACGTCCAGGTTCATGGCGCCGATCTTGTCGTCGCCAATCATCAAGTATTTCGGAAAGACCGAGGCGCGGCAGATGTGGCCGGCGTGCACGGACTTTTCATTGGCGTCATCGATCACCAGATTAATACTCTTGCCGCCGGCGAAACGAAAATCGAATTGAATATCGACATCATCGAAGTCCAACTCGGTGCGGATCACAGCACCGTGATCGTCCTTGGTCTGTTTTCCGATCAGGACGCCTTCGCTGACGCTCCAGGACGACTCGTGCCCACGTGCGGAGGTGTATTGCGGACCGATCGTGACGCGTCCTTCATAATCGTCGTCGAACGCGACTTTCCAGGTCGGGGGCTCTGATCCGCGCGCCGCCAGCGACCGGCCCTTGTCTGTTTGCGTCCTAGCCGGCGGTTCCGACGCGACGTTCGCACCGGGGGCGTTCTTCCCATGTGCTTTTTGCTCAAAATGCGGCAGAATGGCAAGCAATTTTTCTCGCTCGGCGCGATGGTCGGCGGAGACGGCGTCCCAATCCGTGATCTGTGGAAAGCTAATTAGATCCTCGGGTGTGTTTTCGACGTCCCACCACTTGCCGCGTCCGTCACGCATGACTTTGGTGCCGCGGATGATCTGTTCGTTGTCCTTGTATCCGTACAGCCACTCGCGGTGACTCGTCTTGTCGCCGAACAGGAACGGAACAAGACTCTCGCCGTTGATTTCGTAGCCGGAGGGCACTTCGCTGCCAGCGAGCTCGGCGATTGTGGGCAAAAAGTCGGACAGGTTGACCAGCACATCCTGCTCGCCACGTTTCGTCAGGCCGGGCGCCGAAATGATCAATGGGACATGAACGCCTTTCTGACGATCGGTGCTGTTCTTGCCATAGCCGCCCGTTCCGTTGTCCGCACAGAAGATAAAGATCGTGTTGTCGGCAATCCCCAGCTCGTCCAGCTTGTTCTGGTACAGCCATGCCTGATAGTCCAGATAGTTGACATGGTTGTGAATACCCGGCTCGGTCACGGTGCCGTGCGTTTCATAGTCGCCCTCATCGCCCGTGACATCCGGCTCGGTGCGTGTGTACTTCTGTCCGTCCCATCGCACGACCGGCGTCCCCGGCCAACTGCTTTCGGAATCCGGGGCCAGCCAATCGAATGCGTCGTGACCGAGGTGGGGGGTGTGATAGACGAAAAACGGCTGCTCCTTGGCAACCTGCTTTTCCATGAAGTCGAAGATGAAATCGAGCTCCACGTCGGGCCCATAAGTACCGGGACCAAACGTCGCCTTCGATTCAGCCGTGTTCGGCCACCACTGAAAATCCTGGTCGCCGTGGTTCATCAGCCGCACGTGCGGAAACCAGTACCAGCCGTGTTGTTGGTAGGTGTCGACGGCTTTGCCCGTATCCGCGTTCCGCAACACTTTCTCGCCGCTGCTCTTGTCATAGAACAGTTTGAAGTCGGTAAACGGGTTGTCCGTGTCGCTCAGATTCCCGGGCGTGAAGCAGCCCTGGTCAAATCCGAAGCGGTCCAGATCGCCGGCCATTTGTGTCTTGCCCGCCCAGTAGGTTCCGTAGCCGGCTTGCTGGGCAATGTGGCCGATCTGGTGTGGCGAACTCAGATACAACGGCCAGGTCACTTGCTTGCCGCTTTCATCGACATATTTCCCTTTCGACTTATTGCCCCACCATTTGTGCAGGTGCGCGTAGCGTCCGGTCATCATCATCGCGCGACTGGGCGAGCAAACCACCGACGCCCACGCGGTCTTGATCCAGCACCCTTCACCGGCCAACCGATCCAGCACCGGTGTCGACGCGCGGTACTGGGGATCACTGGTGTCGCCGCGAAGCGGAGGGCTCCAGACCGACGATCCGTAGATGGGCAGTTCGCGAGCGCTGATGTCATCGGCAAAGACGAGAACGATGTTCGGCCGCTCGGCCGCGACTGCCGACGCGGCACACAGTGTTGACACCAGGAAGGCGGTGAGGAGAGTTTGATTACAATACATGGTTGGTAGGACGGTATTTAGTTCTTGGTGTTCGATTGCATCCGCTAATCTTGGATCTCAGATTTGGGCTCGATCCAGATGTTGCGAAACAGGTTGGGATTGCCGTGGTGCTGCAAACTCATCTCAATCTTGGCCTCCATTTCGATTCGATCTTTTTGATTTTGGTGGAAGAGCGCGGTTGACAATCTCCGCTCTCGCGTTTTCCTCTTTTGCGACGTTTGCACCGTGGGGATCGAGCCAGAGCGGTCGCATGTTTTGACGGTCCCAATCCCTGATCAGACCTGTCAATCGCTCGACCAGGCCGGGATTCGACTCCGCGAGGTCGTGCCGTTCACCAGGGTCCTGGCTAAGATCAAACAGCAACGACTTTTGCTTGTACTGACTGATCACCAACTTGTCGTCGCCATCGCGAACCGCATAGCCATACCGATCGCCATCCATTGCGTAACGCCAAAACAGAGTTTCATGCGGGCGTGATTCGTTTTCGCCCTTCAAGAAGGGCAACAAATTCACCCCATCGAGCTTGGCCGTGACATCGGAATCGATCTGACAGGCCGCCAGCACGGTTGGGAAAATGTCGAGCGCGGACACGGGTGCCGAATAGCGAACGCCGCCGGGCAATCCATCCGGCCATGAGACACAGAAAGGGACACGGATGCCTCCTTCAAACAACATGCCCTTGTGTCCACGCAGCGGCAAATTGCTGGCGTGCGTGGTTCTGCCGCCGTTGTCGCTGTAGAACACGACCAGCGTATTGCCTTTCAAACCCCGCTGTTCAAGCTTGTTCATCACGCGGCCGATGCCTTCGTCCATGCCCGCCACCATTGCGCCGTAAACGGCCCGGCCGCCATATTCGATGTGATCCACTTTGGACAAGTGATCGGCCGTTGCCTGGTCGGGGGCATGCGGCGCGTTGTAGGCGAGATACATGAAGAATGGAGATTCGCGATGCCGATCGATGAAATCGATGGCTGCGTCCGAAAAGTCATCCGTCAGATAAGTGAGAGACGACGGATCGACGGGTTGCCCGTCTTTCAACACTCCGCCAAGCGGACGCCCTTTTTTGGGCGTCCCCCAATAGCTCATCCCTCCGCCGGTAAACCCGAACCACTCCTCAAATCCCCGTTCGGTAGGCCAGAACGGCTTGGCATCTCCCAGGTGCCACTTGCCGATGGCTACGGTTCGATAGCCGGCGGATTTCATGACATCCGACATCATTGTTTCGCCGACAGGCAATCCGGACGTCGGGTCATCCTCGGACGCACCGGGATTGCACTCGTGGCCGAACCGCTGTTGATAGCGCCCGGTCAAAAGACCTGCGCGACTGGGACTGCAATACGGATGCGAAGCATAGCCGGCTTCCATCACGATGCCTGATTCGGCCAACGCGTCCAGATTGGGAGTGGGAATGTCACACGGTCCGTTGAAACCGACGTCGCCATAGCCCTGATCGTCCGAAACGATCACGATGACGTTGGGGCGGTCGCTGGCCAGCAACAAACCCGCCAAACACAGTTGGGCAGATAAAAGCACCAATGTTTGCAAGATGTTTTGCACTCTATTCATCCTTCGTGACGATCAGCGGAATTTGGAGATTGAACGAATGACGGACGTTGTTTTCATCGATGCGGTCGGCGGCACACATCAACGCGACGGGAACTCCGTCTTCAATGAGGACCTGGGGGCGCTCCAGGTGGTCAAATCTCTCGGTCGTGCCGTCTTCCCACGTGATCGATCGGTCCGACAGTTCATGGTGCTTGGCCGGTTGCCAATCGATGCCGTCGACCGAATCGTAGTGCACCAGTGAAAACAACCGTTTCCCGTTTTCATGCTTGATGCGTTTGACGATCGCGCGGAACTTGCCGTCCTGGTACCAGATGTAAGGATCTTCCGCCGGAAAACGTTCGCCTTCGAACGTAAACACGGGATCGGGCATTTTCTTGAACGGGCCGGTCGGCTTTTCGGCGATCGCCACCATGTGAACGACCGGGCCACCGTTGGGCATGGGGAATTTCTTGCCGACCGCTTTGTAAACCATCAAAATGCTGCCGTCGGGGCGCTGGCAGACCGATGGATTGGACGTCATCAGTGCGTCTGCCGCTTCGTCGTCGTCACTGACATCCAGCACCGGTGTGTCCATGCGTGTCCATGGTCCGGCGGGATCATCGGCGACAGCGACGCCGATGTGTTGGTTGTTGCGGTGTTGCCAGTTCAGCAGCTGTTTACCCGGATGGCCAACGATTTCACCATCACCCGTGTTGCCCATGTGGTACAGGTAATACTTGTCGCCGAACTTGTGCACCGTCGGATTGTGCGTACACCAGCCATCCCAAAACGCTTTGCCACGACGCGGCAGCGCGACGCCGGTGTGTTGGTAGGGTCCGAGCGGATCATCGGCCACCGCATGCGCGATCTCGGAATCCGTCACCCATGCCCAACCGAGACTTTTTGGCCAACGCGAGTACAGCATGTGGTAACGACCATCGTCTCCTTTGACGACGCTGCCGCCCCAAATGCTTTGGGTGTCGCTGACGAAGACGGATTTCTTGGAGACCTTGCCAAACTCGATTTTCAAGTCGGGGGCAGATTGCCCGTTGATCGTCTCGGGCTGGCCCAATTTGGAACGCGTTTCATCGCCCACGGCAGGATACGACAAACAGGCCAGCAGGATCGCGGATCGAACAATCGTCTTCATTAGCTCGTTTAATTGAGGGTGCGTGTTCTGGTGAGATACTTCTGAACGGGAAGTCGCAGAGGAATCGGAGAGCGTGAGAGACGCATCAGTGTCCGAACTTGTAAATCTCTTTGATTTCGTCTTGATCTAACGCCGATTCCAGCATCATCAATTCGTCAATGCGTCCATCCAGGTTTCGAATCGGCTCGCCACCAACGGTACGCGGCTTGAGCCAGTTGCCGATTTCGGCCGTGCCAAATCGCAGCGGCCCAGACTTTGGCAAAACACCGTTGCCGGCCTCTTTGCCGTTGATGTAGTGCTGGATCGTCCTGTTACCCGAGTCGTAGACGGTTGCCAGATGCATCCACCGGCCCAACGACGCGACGTCTTCGACCGGGGAGGACGAGACACGCATCTGCAATCGATCGCGGCGATCTTCCTGGCTAATGCCCAGCTTCAACGCTCCCTCCTTGGCGATCTGCCAGTGCGGTTGCCACGGATCAAACGTATCGGTCAGCAACAGGGCCTGATTGACACCGCGAAGCTCATCCAGTCGCACCCAACACGCCAGGGTCAGTTGTGGGTATTCGCCAGGCACTTTCACACGCACGCGATCGGCAGCATTGTAGAAACCGATCGCCTTCTTCTGCGGCCAGCGTCCGGCCAGCGTTTCACAACCGACAATCGTCGCATGAGCCGTCGCTCGCGACTGGACCGCTAAATTTTCCACCCGCTTGCGATTCGGCTTGTGGTCGCTGGCGTCTTCAAAGGTAAAGTACAAAACCAAGTCCGAACGTCGTGCAAATCGATGACTCCATTGCTTCCATCGTTCGAAACGATCGGCAACCGACCGGTCAATCGCTGCGGCTGAGGGAAATTGATCCGGATCGAGGTCTGTCTCCCGAGTCTGGAACGCCGGACCGATCTCGACGCTTTCGCCTTCGCGCACCGAACGAGCACTGTTTTGTAGCGTTGTCTCCTCGGTCGGGAACAAGTCGACCAAACCATCAAAGACGTACACTTTCGAGACGCCACCGGCATCCGCCGCAATCGCAAACTCGGTCCCTCGATCCACCAGCCGCATCGAATCGGTCGTCACGGTAAAACCTTCGGCTTCCTCTGGAACGCTGGCCCTCATTTTCCCCGCGTGAAGATGAGCCCGTTCAAGCGAAACGAGCTCCACGTCGACCGGGCCTTCCAGATACAGCGTCACGCCATTGTAGATCCCGACCTCTGCCAAACCCGACTCCAACTGCAGTCGACCAGGGTGAAGGAATCGTGGCGCCTGCGATACCCCTTTCCACCTGTCTTCCGACGACTGAACCAGCATCGCAATCGAACCGATCGATGCATCCACTGCGGCGGTGGACATGTCTCGCCTGTTCCAAAGGCCGCCGAATTGAATCGAGACAGCAAGCAGCAGCATGGCGGCAAGCGATGCGATAACGGCCCATCCGATCCATCGACGCTGCCGACCGGCAGTTGCCGGCATCTTCGCGTCGACGCGCACTTGACCGGCGACGTCACGCAGGTTGCAGTCGAGCAGCAATTGATCTGCAAAAGCCTTTCGGAGCGACGGATCGGCGCAAAGCCGGTTATCCAGAGCCGCGACATCGTCTTCGTCCAGGCTGCCGAGCAAATACTGCTGAATCAGCTCTCGATCGTTCATCGCGCGAGCCCTCCTCCGGGTGCACCCGTTTTGACAGTCAGCTCCACGCAATCAGACAACTTTCCGCGGAGTCGACCGAGTTGCTTGTAGAGAGCATTGGCCGACTTGCCGATTCTCGCAGCGATGTCCTGGACCTCGACCCCGTCGCGGTACGCGGCCAGCACGAGTTCTCGCTGCTGTGGCGACAACTTCTGCAGGCAGCCTTGCAGCGCAGTGAGATTGGTTTCGTAGCGTTCGCGGTCGATCGAGTCGATCTCAACGGCCAGCAACTTGATCGCTTCCTCCGACAATACCAGTCGACGTCGCCGCGCGGAATTGATCGCCGAATGGCATTTTAGACGCACGATCACTCTGGCCCAGGGCAGGAAACCGTCCACGTTTTCGAGCTGGTCGATCTTTTCCCACATCGTCACGCCCGCTTCCTGCAACACATCATCGACGGCCATCCAGTCGGTCAGCATCGACCGCGCAACCACACGCAGCACAGGCTCATGCTGCACAAACAGCTGCATAAACTGCCTTTCAGTCAGTGTTTCGCCGGCGGAATCTTTCTCTGTCATGCTCACCAATGCCTCGAAAACCACGCACCTGCCGCACCATTTGACGATTATTCCAGAATAACGCCGATGGTGGTCTCAAGCATTGCGCCTTGTTATTCTTGCCTCTGACCTATGGAACTCGAGGAGGTAGCGGAATGTCGGAGTATCAATGGGTTGAGTTTCGTGCGGTTGACGCTCCGCTTGATGACGCGGCCATCCAAGGACGAAATCGCCCCGCGTATCAGAGAGCTGCCGAAGAATTGTCCGTGCTTGCCAGGGCATGTGGGAAATCGATGGCAATCGCCAAAGTGGAATCCATTCGCGCGAAGTTCCCCACCCGAAACGCATTGAGCAGCGAACTCAAGAAGGCTGGGTTTTAGGATGGGGGGAGGATTGCAAATTGCAAAATGAACATTGCAAATTGGCTATTGAGGACGTTCCGCAACGTGCTTCCTGAGCCGTAATGCGATACTTCGTCCGGAATGGAATCGAATACAAGCACGCAGCGCCGGCAAGTGTGCATGGGCGCAGGTCATTCACCCACTCGCTCTCGCTTCGGGCTTGTATTGATCACAACGGCGCGTTGTCGACTTGCACCGCCGAGTCAAGCAAACCTTCGGACAGATCATCGGCTTGCATTTTTCAGCCCTATTTCGCACTTCTGCAATCGAGTCTGAGACAATTTAAGATTTGCAATGTTCATTTTGCAATTTGCAATGCACCGATCGCTGCCGCCTTTCATGGCGGAAAAGTTTAGGCCTGATAGCCTAAAATCGGATTTTTCCTTGAAATGAGAGAGCCAAGCGAGATGAAAGTCATTGTCGATCTGTGCGTCGTCCCGATGGGCGTCGGTGTTTCGGTCAGCCAATACGTTGCCGAGTGCCAGGACGTCTTGCAGGAAGCCGGGTTAAAGCACCAGCTTCACGCCTACGGCACGAACATCGAGGGCGACTGGGATGAGGTGTTTGCGGCAATCAAGCGGTGCCACGAACGCGTCCACGCGATCGGCGCGCCGCGAATCACCACCAGCATCAAAGTCGGCACCCGCACCGACCGCGAACAATCTATCCAGGAAAAAATCGACAGTGTCACCGAGAGGAAGAACTAGTCTTCTGCCGCAGCTTGCCTTTCGGGTAGTGGACGAGGCGACGAGTCCATTCGTCACGTCAGGCCCAAGCGTCTTCGGTCAACTGGTGGATCGTCCCCAGCAGCGACTCGAGTTGATCGTGAAATGCCGACGATTGCTCTTGGCTGATCACTTCTGCACTTCGCAGCCCGAAGATCGCGCCGCGGGCATAGGCATGGCCGGCCAGGGCACGTTTGAGTTGGCTGATGGCGAGGGCGCGATGGGTGAGAGCACTGAAATCGTCGCTGGTCGCTTGGACAACGCCGCCAAGCATATCCATGCTCGCTCGCGTCAGGATCGAGACAAACGGCGACGTGTCGCGTTCCTCTTTGGCCAGCTTCATGGCCGCCATCAGAAACGACTCCGCTTCGGTCACCGCCGGGTGAGTATCCGATCGCGACGGCTGACTGTCGCGATCGAACGGATGTGACGGCAGGCTTTCAAGCCATGGCTGTTTCTGCGAGACGTCTTCGATCAGCCGCTCATCGCCATCGGCTGCCTCGCGGCTGGGAGGCGAAAAGCCTTCTTCTTGCATCGCCAACTCGAACGCTTCGTTGACCGACATGCCAGACGCCGTCGCTTCGGCGATTCGGCGCGTCATCCGTTCGCTGCGCAAGTCGTTCTTGCGACGCAGACGATCCATCGTTTCGATCTTCCCGAGATCGTCGACAGTTCCGCGATAGTGGATGGTGATTCCCATGATAGTTAGTTGTTCCGGACGGAGGTTCTTCCGCAGCACTTCTTGTATTTCTGTCCGCTGCCGCAGGGGCACTTGTCGTTGCGGCCGACCTTGACGCCCTCGTTGCGAATCGTGGTGCCGTTTCTGGAAACGTAATCGTCCTCGGATTCGCCAAGGGGCACAAACGACTCAAGTGGTTCGTCATCGTAGGGGCCGAATTCGACGTCCCAGTCGCTCTCGATGTCGCCGCCATCCAACCATCCCTCGACGTGGGAGACCAATCCGCTGGGAAAGTGAAGCCCTTCCATCGTCTCGTGAAAAATCGCGTCTCCCTGTGCAATCGTTTCTTTCACTTCGTCGAGGGAATAGAGTTCGTCGTCGATCACACCGGCGGCAAATGCTGCTTCGATCAGGGGCAGCTTTTGTTCGGCTGCCAAATCTTCCAAGCGTGTCACCAGGCCCTCGGCCAATTCGTCTTTGTTTTCAATCGCTTTCTCAAGGTGCCTAGAAAGCCACTCGATAGCCTCTTCCCGAGACCACGCCTCATCGCGAATTCGATACAAGGCTGTATCGCAGGCAGCCCAGCGAACGTAGACGTCCACCGACCGATCGCTGACCAGGTCGTCGATGTCGGACAGCTGATCTCCGGCAAGTGTGGCGATGACACAGCCGAAGTCCTCGGTGATTGCATCCCCGAATAATTTGTAAGACAAGTCGCCTGGCAATGAGATCGCCGCACGAATCGCCGGCCAGGCCTCCACCGCGCGAAACTCCGCCAGCAACAGCGCACCGTAAAAGTGGCCGCAGCAAGGATCAAGCTTTCCCAGCCGGCAATCATGGGTCGCGTCTTCAATTTGACGGATCAGCAGGGGCGTGATCTCTTGCGATCGCTTTCTCGCCTCTTCGATCGCATCGGCAGGAAAGCGGACATCGGGATCGTCCAAGTGATCGAGGATGGATTCAAGGTCACTGTGGGGCATGGCGCTGGTGTTTGGATCTTCCATGGTCATGTCTTGTTGGATGGGAACGACTTCGGTCCGCCGATTGTACCACGTCAAGACTTTCGTCCTCCTACGTCACGCGGCCAGATCACGTCGAAACTCTGTACGAGTTCCGCTATACGATTCATTCCACCCCGTATCGACTGAGAAACATCTCGACAGTGCAGGCGACGATTTGATTGCGTTTGCGGCGCGAGGGTGGGGGCTCTCCGTGGACGATGCTTGGCCAGAAAGCGAACGTGCGCAGCAAGCCGACAAATTGCATTGCCGCAAACTCCGCGTCCGCTTCCATTAGACAGCCTCGTCACAAGGCGGCTTCTACGGACTCTACGCCGCCGCACTCGGTTGGTCGCTCCGTCATCGGTTCGTCACGATTTCCGCATCCATCGGCATGTTGGTGCTTGCGACCCAGCTTCCGGTCTCCAGTGAGTTCTTTCCGCTCACACAGCGTGACCAGTTTGCCGTTGAAATCTACTTGCCCGAATCCGCTTCGATAGCGCAAACCAACGAAGCCGCTCGCAAAGTCGAAGCGGTGATCCGCGCGCTCAGCCCCCACGTCGATGCCGAAGGAAAGTCACACCAGCGTTTATTCAACATGCGAACCATCGTCGGCGGTGGCGGATCACGCTGGTACCTCGCCTGGGAACCGGAGAACCTGAAGCTGAACTACGCGGAAATCCGTGCCGGCAAGATTTCACTGGCGGCCATCGCAACCGTCAAACCGCAATGGCGACCGGAGACGATTGATCGACGCGATGGAAATCGAACGATCGAAGTCAGGTCGCGAATCGACTTCGGGGCGTCCGGCAACGACATCACGATACGTGTCTTCAACTCCGAGCCGATGAAGCAGTTGAAAGCCGAACTGCCGCCCGGATTTCGCATTGAGATCGGCGGCGCGCTCGAAGAGTCGATGAAGGCTCAATGGAAAATGTTCCGTTCGTTCGGTATGTCGTTCATCGCAATCATCCTGTTGTTGATTTTCCAGTTCAACAGTCTCGCCCGCACTTCGATCATCATCGTGACGTTGCCGCTTGCCCTGGCCGGCGGGCCGCTGTGGCAAGGCCTGGCCTGGCTGCTCATCTTCGGCCTGACCTTCGCCACCGTGCTGACGCTGTTCGTCATCCCGGCTCTTTACTCGTTCCTGTCACCCCCGGCTCACCCGACGGCTGTTGAATGATCAACCTTGGCAACCCTCCCCGCTCCAACCGCCAGCTCTTCCGCGCCCCTTGCTGGAAGAGAGGGAATCAAAAAGGCCCACGGATAGCAGTGCGAACCCACGGATGCCGCGCGGCCGGGGAGCCACGGATTCGCGTCGCCACCTGTCGGCAAGACCTTCCATGTGATTCGAGCACACGCGGTTCTATGAAGCGCCAGCCAAGCAGGAAGGCGGTTTCCAAACAACCTACGATGGCTCCCTTCTCCACGGCTTTGCGGGGGGAGAAGGGCCGGGGATGAGGGGCCGTGACCCGGAAACGCGGCAATTGCACGGCCCCTCACTCCCAGCCGCTCCCCCCAAAAACCGCTCGCCGTCAACGTCACGGGACGCTCAATGTCCATTCGCACGATCCGTAAGAGGCAGAAGGAGAGCGATACCCAACAGTGCCGACCGACGGGCGTCGCTCCACTCCGAACTCCCGTCTCTTCGGCCAAAGGCCGTTCACACCCCTAGCGTTGGGCGACGCCCAAGGTGTTTCTTCAGATGCAGAACACCTTCGCTTTGGCTTGATCGGTCATTGAAACTCCAGTGCCGAAGCGCCACCAAGATTTCGTCCCGTGTGTACGCAGCGTGAATGGCAAGGGGCTCAAACGCCGTTGTATTCCGACGTGCGATCAACGGTGAGTGCTTCAATCGGTATTCAAGGATGAGAACAAGGTTTTCGGCTCACCCTCAACGGCACAGTTTCAAGATCGGCCTTGCTGGACGAAACGGAAAAAGGTGGACTGAGTTTGTATCGGACGAGACGACGAGTCCTTGATCCGGCGGACGACGGGGAAGGGATTCGTCGCCTCATCCACTACGGGGTGAAGATTGCTCTGGCGGTTCTAGGGCGGTGAGTTCGTCCGCAAGTAGCTGGAGGATGTCCCTTGCCGTCGTGGTTCGGTCCGCCGGGGATTTCGCCAACGTGCTTCGCAGGATCCTTTGACGGGCCGCATCGGGTTGCGAACCGGGTTCGTCGTTGAATCGCTGATTCCCGATCGTTTCCATCAGGGTTTCGGAAGCACCGTTGCCCGCATTGGGGGCTTTCCGTAGAGGTACCAGTGGATCAGGCCGCCGATGGCGTAGATGTCGGTTTGGGGGCTGATGCGGCCGAAAGCGGGGGCGATTTGCTCCGGGGCCGCGAAGCCGAGGGTTCCGCCGAGCAGCGGCGATGAGGCTTCGAGGGAGGCTTGCGAGAACCCGAAGTCGGTGAGCCTACCGCAATCTAGATTTTGAGGGGGCTGGACAGTCGCCGTCCTCTCCGAGGTCGGCGCGGGGCAAAGCTTCGCTTTTGTGATTCGCCGAGTTCGGAGAACACGGCGACTGTCGGGCCGCATCGTCAGCTCGGAAATTGATTTGCGGTGGACGGCGAGCGATTGGCGTACCTTGGCGACTCGCCGTCGCACGGTGCGTTCATCGACGCCTGGCGGTTTGCCCGGCCGAGTGCTTTCACGAAGACACAACAATGGTCTACATCGACCCGGAGGAATGCATCGACTGCGGCGCCTGTGTTCCGGAATGTCCGACGGAAGCGATCTTCCATGAAGAGGAGGTGCCGGAAGAATGGCATCGGTTCATTGAGTTAAATGCGTCCAAGGCAAGGGAATGCCCGCCGGCGGAATGAATAGCAGGTTGCCAATGAACGGGAGGAGGGGGATATTGCAAATTGCAAATTGAACATTGCAAATTTGGAATTGGGAATTGGGAATTGATGACCGAGATTGGGGAGCGGATTGCGATCGTTGGATTGCGGGGAAATTCGCGGCGTCTTTCGGGAATTCCAACGTGCGTTCTACTGCAATTTGAATTTTGAAATGTTCAATTTGCAATTTGCAATCGAGGATGCGGTCATTGAGTTGACGGGGAGAGTCCTGACTGGGCGTCAAACGCAATGGACTCGTCGCCTCGTCCACTACGGGCGAGAGAGATTGCAATTTGCAATCAACCGAATTCGCCCACGCTACCCGAGCAATTTCCTCATCGCCGAGGCGACACCCAGGGTGACTTCGGTCATTCTGGGGTAGTCCAGCGTGTCCGGGGTGTCGGTGGCTTGGTGGTAATTGGGGTTGCGCAGAAAACTGGTGTCGGTCAGCATCAGCGCCGGGTAGCCCTGGTCCCAGAACGAGCTGTTGTCGCTCAGCCGGATCTCGTGAATCTTTTCCGGCAGGCAGATCGAGAATAGGGGCAGTCGTCGCGTGCCCCGCTTGAACCCGCGCCGGAATCTCCAGCACAGTTTCCAAGACGGCAGGTTGCCGACGGCCGCCAGAAAGTTGCCTCGCTGGGGAAAGAACCGATGCATCCATTTGGGAATCCCCGGCGGAACCGTCTGTGATCCTTTGGCCAGGCTGTAGTAGCCGACCATCTCCAAGCACAACATTCCGACGATGTTGTCGCCGCGCCCGCGCGACTGGCGGGCGTGATGCTGGCTGCCCATCGAATCCAGGTTGAAATACGGCGGCTCTTCGCAAGCGAAGGCGACGAAGCGCGCCGTCCGCTTGCCGGTGTGCTCACGCAGCAACCGACTGACTTCCAGCAGCACCGCCACGGCCGATGCGTTGTCGTCGGCGCCGGGCGTGCAGTAGACCGTGTCGTAGTGGGCGCCGAGCAACACGATCTCATCGGCTCGCTTGGTGCCGTGACGTTCGACGATCAGGTTGGTCGCTTCGTCGCCATCGGCGTCATAGCATTCACGCGTGTGGATGAGCCCCATCTCGGACCACTGGCCTTCGATGTACCCGATCGTGGCCTGTATCGTCTTCGGCTGACTCAACGTGCGCGGACCGATCAGTCCCGCAAGCCGATCGACGTGCAGGCGAAGGTTGGATTCGATGGATTCTCGGTCGATGGACATCGGGGGAATGCAAATTGCATCGCTACCTGGAAAAAAGTTGCCGAATCCAGAGTCGCAGAAAACGATCGATGATGACAAACGAGGCTTCCTCGCGTTCGATGAGATCGCTCGATTCCAAAGACTCCGCCGCCCGCTGCGCGTTGGATGCACGACGGAGCCCGAATCGGCGAGTGAAATCGGAGGAAAACGGCTTGGGTGGAAGCTCGCTTTGAGCAAGTCCTCGCAGGAAACGCTGCTCGTTCTTGGTAAGTGACTCCCATAGATTCACGTACGCATGGCTCTCCCGACGCAGCAATTCGGTGATAGCCGATTCAAACGCATTTCCAGTGACAGCATTCCCCTGATCGGTCATCGACCAGACAATATGACAAAGATGCTGCGTATAGAATGGATGCCCCCGGTCCGAACACATAGCTCTTCGATCGTCTGTCGGTCGATCTGCTTGTTCGCGTCTTGAAAACGCCGCCGACCCGTCGGTCGGCCACAAATCGACGTACACAGGGACAAACTGCTTTTTCGGAAGCTTGTTTAAGGCACGCAGGATGAGCGAAGTCTTGCCCATCCTGCGCTCCGCATAGACGAAACAGCGGCCAGCGGACTTCATCGTCTCCCTGAGGTCGCCCAGTTCTCTCGCTCGATTGCAAAACGCGCCATTGCCGACAATGCCACCATAAGAAAAGGGATTCATCACCACCTCCAGATTACGCAACCTGCGTTGCGCAGTTTGCGTAGTATTGGGCCGCTCAGCAAGTCCCGGAGCCGCCAATCATGTCCATGTCCGCTGTATTTTCCGTCATTGACCATAAGGCGGAGCGAGTCGGCGGAAGCCGTGAAAGAGAACGACGAACAGGAACAGTAAATTGCGGAGTAGCACCGCGATCGGGTTGACGGTCGGCGATTTCACCAAGCCGACGTCGTCGAGTGAATCGGCCAGCGTCGCGCCGAGACGCTGCATCCAAGGGACGCTGCGTGGCCATTCCCAAATCCCGTCCAACCATTCCGTGGGGATGCCCTCGCGCCGGACACCTGCGCCCACGATGCCACCGACGATCGCGGCCGTCGTGTCCGCGTCGCCTCCGCACTCGATGATGCGCGTCACGGCCCGACGGAAATCGTTGGGATGGGACAGCCACGCGTGGATTGCGACCGGGACGGTGTGGTAGGTGTATCCGGTCACGCCGCGATCCAGGCCGAGCGATTCGGCGAACGCCGTGGTGGTTTCCCCGGCGTCCAGGCTGCGGATTGCCTGGCGAAGCAGGTCGATCAGCTCCGCGCCACCGTCTCCCACGGCAACGACAACTTTGTCGAGCCAAAGGTTCGCGTCGACGGATTCCTGGTCCCGCGAGTGTTTGGCTGCCAACGCCGCGGCGATCGCACCGTATTCGGCTTTGGGATCGCAGTGGGTCAATCGCGAGGAAGCGCGAACCAAGTCCAACATCAGCGAAACGTCGTCCAACGCCGCGCCGAAGATCGCCGCCCGCATGGCGGGACCGTTTCCGGCCGAGAACACGCCTGCCCGTTGAGGATTGGCTCCGAGCCATAACTTGATTCCCGATCGCGCCGTCGCTTTGCCAACCCCTGCCGGCAAGGCCAGAATCCACCACCGCAAACGTCTGGAAAAGCTGCGCGTAAACCCTGCAACATCGCCGTTGGCGTCAATCAAAGACTGCGCGACCATGCAGGTGTGTTCGGTGTCGTCGGAGATCATGCCGCGACGAAAGAAAAAGCGGTACCGGTCGGGCGGGCCGAGCAGTTTAGGCGACCGCTGGGGCGAAATGCCTTCATAGGGCAACCCTAACGCATCACCGACCGCGGTTCCCAAAATGCATCCGACGATTGCTTCGCGATTCATGTCAGATTGAGTTTCTGGGCTGTTTCCATGGGCAAGAACAGACGCGACTTCATTTTGGGCAGGGAGATGAAACCGAACTTCGCATCGAAATCCATAGCCGCATTGTTTTTCGCGTCGACTACAACGAGAGCCGCGGCGATTTCTTTCGCCGATCGCGCGCATCGAGACAATGCGTCAGCGATCCGCAAGCAACAGGGAGAAAGTCAGGTTTTCAACTCGACTGACTGGACCGCCTTCCGCGGCGTTGAAACGTACATGATGGCTTCCTGTCCTGCCAAGCCAGACTGCTTCAGCAATTCAAAGTGATCGTACCGCTCAATTTGAAACCGATGGTCGTCGATACAAAAATATCGATGCATCAATTTTTCTTTCCGCATCGTGAATAACTGGATCTTGCCTTTCACAGGGTAAGTTCTTCCATCCCGAAGAGTCCGCTTCATCTGATGCCGGTAATGAAGAGTGAAGCCGCATAGGATCAGACCGAAAAACACCGTGACACCAACGTACGCCGACAAGGATTTCGTCCCGAAGTTGCCCGTGCGAATCATGTCTGCACCGAAGCCGAGGAAGGCGACTCCAAACACGATCGAGAAGGCGACCCATGCAAAACGTGAGTTGGCATCGTGTGTCCTTGAGATTCGTTCCTTCTGTGCTACCGAAAGTTCACCGGACTGATTGGCTGCAAGGTCGGCCTGAGAAAAGCCAAAGACGGTTGCCAGGGCAGTTTGCCCTTTGGATAGGTCATCCTCCTCCGTGTGCATTCTTTAGATTTACCTCCCACTCGAAAACCCTGCGGGGCCAAGACAGCTGTTTCATGAGGTCGATTGTAGCAAACGGGAGACCATCGCGGCTGAGGCGAGATTCGCTGTGCAATTGATGGATTCTTGAAGATCGGCACTTCGCTCATCGGATCGAACGACGGAGGGGGGATTGCAAATTGCAAGATGAACATTGCAAATTGGATATTGGCGCCGCTGATGAACGGATGGCTTGACGCGTTGGGCTTGGGCGCGATCTGCACCTGTCAGAATATCCTCTGAGCTGGATGGGGTGGGATGGAGGATGAAATGAACGCGTGAGGTACCCGAATCGCGTGACAGATCAGCGCTGTGGGTGCGCGATCCGCAGGACAGAGCGTCACGAGTCTCGATGTCGGTTTCCTCGGCGATCGGCCGGCGGCATCGTGGCGAGCGTCTGCACCCTGCTCGCGTCCCCCTGAACCCGAGCATCGAATCGGAACGCAGCACTCGCTCTTAAGCAATTCAAAATTTGCAATGTTCATTTTGCAATTTGCAATTCACCGACCGATCCGGCATTCCTCTCACTCTGATCTGCATGACCATCACGGTTGCCATCACGCCCGTTCATTTGGCGATTCCGACGCGAAATCATTTCCGAGCAGTCGCCGCAGGATGGGCGTTGTCATCAAGGTGGTGACGACGGCCATGATGACCAGCATGCTAAACACCTGATCCGGTACAACGCCCAGCTCACGGCCGACATTGATCGCGATCAGACCCATCAACGCCCTGGTGTTCATCATCACGGCCACGCATCCACTCTCGCGCCAGGACATTCCACCGAATCGCGCGGCGAGACCACAACCGAGCATCTTTCCAAAAACTGCGGTCGACAAAACCAATCCGCAAAGCACCCAATCGCGACTCGATTCGAGCAGTCCGACGTCCGTTCGCAAACCGGTGTAAGTGAAGAAAATCGGCAACAGCATCGCGTACACGAATTCCCGCAGCCGGCGTCCCACTGCATCGCGAAAGGCCTCTCGATCAGACAGCATCGCGCCAAGGACAAAAGGGCCAAAGATCGCAAAGATGCCGATCAAGTTTGTCGCCACTGCTGAGAGAAACACCAACACCAGAACGGCCGACAAACCTCCCACCGACAGGTCGCCACGGCCTTGGCAAAGTAGATCGCCCGTCCAACGCAACAAGACCGGGCGGACAATAAAAAAACACGCTCCTACGAATGCAAGCGTTGTCAAAAGCATTGTGGCGACATCCCAAACGGCAAATCCGCCGTGGATCAGCGCGCCGATGGCAGCCAGCAGAATCCAACCCAGTGCATCGTCAATCGCTGCGGCGGCGATAATGGTGGTCCCCAGTTCAGTTCGATGGATCTTCAACTCGATCATGATTCGGCCCAAGATCGGAATCGCGGTGATCGACAATGCGACTCCCATGATCAACATGAACCCGACCCGATCCACGTCGGGGGCTAGGACCGTGTGCAACCATGCGGCAAGACCTATGCCGAGCGCGAACGGCAACACGATGCCAGCTCCCGCGATCCCGACCGAGGTTTTGCCAACTCGGCGCAGGTGCGAAAACTCGAACTCCAGCCCGATCAAGAACATGAGCAGCACAAGCCCGAGTTCGCTCAAGACTCGAAAAACGGTGTTCGTGTCGTCAGGGAACAAATACTCCACTGCTCCGGGCGCAACGCGTCCAAAGACCGATGGCCCCAGCAGCAATCCCGCCATGATTTCGCCGACAACCTGTGGCTGCCCCAGCTTTCCCATCAGCCAAGCACCGGCTCGGGCCGCTGCGATGATTGCCGCCAGCTGCAGAAGAACGTGAAGAATCAGTTCCTGAAATTGATCGTGCATGAATGCGAATCGCAATTGACTATTTCAACAGGACACCTCCGCTGGGTAACAGTTGTGCTGATGCAACGGATGCCGGCTACCCATCGGCACCGATGGCATCGGGCTGTTTCTTGGTCAAGACTTCGTCGAGATCAATCTGAATGGGAAAACCTTGGTGACGGAACGATCACTAATCTACTTTGTCGGCGTGCGGTCGCCCAGAAAGATGCCATGGCGGCAGGCGGCCGCATGACACATCCTACACGGCGCCGTGGGGGTGATGATCCGGTCGGCCGCGACGGGTCTCAGCACTACATGGCAACCGGCTTGGCGTTGATCTGCGGCCAATACAAGGTTTCTCGGTTGTAGAAACCATCGGCTTCGCCGGCCAAAACAGCCGCTGCGTTTCGCAGCAGCGTTTGGTTCTCGGTGTTCCGTTTGATCAAGCCCGGGTTGCCCGTGGTGCTCATCTGACAATTCGCCGCGGCGGCGTCGAAGTCCATCGCCCCGCAGGCCTTGCGGAATTTCGGCCATTTCCCGGCACTGGCGAACCCCGGACCCATCGCCCAAGCCATGCTCAGCAGTGCCAGTTGTGCGTCGGCCGGCCAGGAGTCGAACGCTTGAAACTCGGTCACCTTCTTCAAATTCGCCTCATTACTATTGAGCTTCCGTTCGCAAAGATCATGAATCGCCGCTTCGGTCAGACGCAGCTTGGTGAGCGGGGCGCAGGCACGGTGCCCCTTCCTGGCCAAACCACGTGTTCCCCTGGGATCCTTGATCAGATTCCATTCGGCAACAATCTCCTGCTTGGTTGCCCGTCGGCCGGTTTTCTTGTCCACAAACGGGAGGGACGTTGCCGTGTTGACGGGGTCGATCAGATTCCCGATTCCGACCGTCACAAGCCCCTTGATGTCGGCGTACATGTACTCGACATAACCTTCCAGCGGCTTCGTGAAATCGAGAAACTTGCTTGAAACAGACGCACGCATGCTGCACCTCACTTATTCGATCTACCAGTGAAACGAACGGATTGAATTCGAAACGACTTGCAGTAACGGTGCGATGAGCTGGTTGTGTGTTTCTCCGCCGAGTGCGAGCGAATGAAGAGCGAAGTGAATCAGCCCCAATTATCTCGCGAGCCGTTTCCCGGGGCAAGGGCGTCGCGTTCGAAACGGCGGGAATCGCCGAGCGGGGTTCGGCGGATCTTTACGACACGCCCGAGGGGAAGTTTTTACACGTGACGGCGGCTGAAGCGACGCTGGTTCATGACGAGCACGCCGCAATCGCGCTACCAACGGGGTTCTACCGCGTCTGGCGTCAGCGCGAATACTCACCAGAAGAAATCCGCATCATCCGGGATTGAAATCATGAAGATGACGCCTCTGCAAGCTCGAGAGCATCTCCTTTCCGGGAAAACCACCGCGATCCGTGTCGACGGGAGCATCGACTTGGCGGGTACTGACAAATCTCGATGCGAATGTTTCGCCGCGTCGATGTCGATTATTCGACGCAACATTGCTGTCAGGAAGATGGAACGATCGGGCTGGGGCCGGGGGGCGCGGCAATTCACGGATCCATTCCATGATTCGCTGCTTATCGGCGACGGCATTGAACGCTACATGTCGATTTCGAAGCCGCTGCGGCTTTCGCGTGCGAGAAACGAATTGGCTTCGGCATCACCAACGATTTCGCGTTTGGCAGGATCCCACTTCAGTTCACGCCCCAAACGGATGGCAATGTTCGCCAAGTGGCACGTCTCCAGCATTCGGTTGTGCGACCAGACGTCGGAAATCGGCTGCTCTCGAGACTGCATCGCAGCGATAAAGTTGGCCGTGTGGTTTTCGCTGACCGGTCCGCCGTAGACCTCCTCCACCGCACCTTCGGGCAAGGGATTGTTTTCCAGGTCTTCAACGGGTTTGCCCGACAACCGACCGCGGTTCACGAAGAACCGGCCCTTGGTGCCCTCGAACAAGATGCCGTTGTCACCCTCGCTCGTGATGACCAGTGGAATGTCACCCGGCATGTTCGCATGAATCTCGAATTTCGTCGGCGAATTGTACCGATCATCGACGGTCGGGTAGCCATTCTTGTAGTCGACCGGAAGCGAATAGCTGACCGGCGTGATTCTGTTTGGTCCGGTGTCGCTGGCGCCGAGAGCCCAGGTCGCGATGTCGACATGATGGGCTCCCCAATCGTTCATCTGTCCGCCTGAATACTCGTACCAATTGCGCCAGGCATAGTGACAATTGGTGTAGAGAGGAACGCCACCGCCGTACCCCGTCCGCATCTCCGGCAAGGCTCGGTAGGACGCTTCGGGTGCCGGGCCGAGCCACGCGTCCCAATCAAGTCCCTCGGGAATGTCGACGGCCGGGATCACCGGGGAGCCCGTCGCCCCGTTGATGCCACAGGTAACCTTTCGGATCTCCCCGATCCGGCCGGCTCGGATCAGTGCGATGGCTTTCAAGAATCGATGCTCATTCTCGGTGCGCTGCATCGTTCCAACCTGAAAGACGCGGCCGGTTTGCTTCACGACCTTTTCAATCAGCTTGCCTTCGGCGATCGTTAGCGTCAACGGCTTCTCGCAGTAGACGTCCTTGCCAGCCAGCATCGCTTCGACAGAAATCTTGGTGTGCCAGTGATCAGGTGTCGCGATCATCACCGCATCGATGTCATCGCGCTCGAGCACCTTTCGGTAATCGCTGTAGCCGTCGGCCGCCTTGCCCGTCTTTGCTTTTAGTTTCTCATTGATCGCTCCGAGAACATTTGAGTCAACATCGGCGAAGGCAGCAAAGTCGGCGAACTTCGTCGACTTATCGGTGATGGTCCAGCCCTGGTTGCGGAGGCCGATCGTTGCGAAGACGGGACGTTCGTTCGGTGAATCCTGGGCAAAAGAAGAATTGCTGGTGCCAGCAATTACACCGCCCGCTGTCATCGCAGACGTCACCTGCAAGAAACTACGACGGCTCAGACGAGACGAATTGGTCATGGTTATCCTCTTTGGTGGATGCGAAGAAAACAAAAAAGCGTCAGGTGGGGGTGTTGAGTCGCTCAGGGGTTCGGTTCTGCGGTTCGCTCTGTCATGCGCTCAACCCGATGCGAGCCTGGGGATTTGCACTGAACACCAACCCTAATCAGTCTGGGGCATGCTTGGGCCATTTTGGGCCGAGCGGCTCGGCCTGGAACACCATCGTGGGGCCGTCGTCCTGGAACGTGAAATTTCTCAATCGCTACACAGTGTACATTGCGGCAGAGGCGAGGCGTACCCCCTGCCTCTGCGGACGGGGGCTTACGCAAGAGTCCGAGTCCAGATCATGTCTGCTATCAAGCTGTCTCGGCCGTTCAAATCGGGATCGGGAAGTAACAAGATCCGCGCATCGCTCGCAGGCAAGCCAGGCTGATGAATACACGCACGACCTTGCTGCTTGTCGAGCGCCGTCGGAATGTAAAATTCCTCCGCACGAATTCGCAATTCCTCATGGATCGTCAATCCGGCGACGAAGTTGCTGCCGACGCTTGGTGACGATTCCGTGCGATCGCAAGTCAGTCCTTAACAGCCGGTCGCCCCAGTTCCCGCATGCGTTGGCCGCCGTGATTGCAGGTATCACCGGCCGGGGCGACGCGCAGGAAACGGCGAGCTGCCGTTCCCCGAAGCGGACTCGTGGCGGACTCAACGCCCCTGCTGGTTCGGTTGCGTTTGAGCTCGGTATGACGACAATGGAATTGCTGTGAGTCATCGAAAGAGTGGAGTCGTCGTGCGAGAGATTGACCAAAAAGCGGCGATCATGATCGTCATCGAACATTTCGGCGATATTCAGCCGGGGACGAAGTGCTCTGCGGTCCTGTTCGACCGCGAAAGAATCCGTCGGGAACAGGAATTCCACGCCCAGCTCTATAGCGAAACCGGCGTCAACGATCCGGAGATCCGTCGCGCCATGGTGGCGGCCAATGTGCCCGATGATCCCTATTGGTTGGTCTCGCTGAAAACCGCCAGCGGCACGAGCGGCGAAAAAACGCGCCTCCACCGCGTCGATGCACGAACGGGCAAGGTACTTCCCGAACCGACGTAGCCGCACAGGGTCGTGTAGTGGACGAGGCGACGAGTCCATTCACCGCGGAAAATCCGTGAATTTCGTGCGCCAGCATTCTTGCGCTAGGCTCCTCGTGTCGTTTCCGATGCTAAGACCAAGAGCTGGACTCCTCGCGTCGTCCACTACGATGGAGAATCCCATGCGCAGAGACGAAGCAGCGAAAATAAGAGACAATTCGGTCCAACAAGCGCATCAACATGTAAAGGTCGTTGTCAGCGTACATTTCGCGTGCGGCGGCCGCGGGCGAGCTGGCTTGAGATGCATCAGCCCTCGATCAGCGATGAATTGACGGCGTTCATACTGCTGCATGCCCTTCGTTTTCCGCAATAGCGATCTTCCAAGGAGCGATTGCATGGAACTCACTCGCTTGCGCTTTCGCCGCACCTGCGTTTTGCTGGTTCTCCTCGTTTCGTCCGCAGTGCCTTCGACCGCAGTGCCTCCCGCGGCTGTTGTGGGCGGGGAAGGTGGTCCAGTCTTGGCCGCCGTGGAATCATTCTTGCCTGAATTGCCGCGGCTTTACGACACCGTCAAAAACTCGATCGTGCGGGTTGAAAAGACCGACTCAACCGACGGACCGATGGTTTCAACGGGAGTCATTGTATCTCCAGACGGACACGTCTTGGTGGGAAATGGCTTTGCCATGGTCAATGGCCTTGAATCGAATGAGGTGAAAATCCACTTAAGCGATGGTAGGACTGTCACTGCCAGTCGCGCGGGCTGGTCTCTCGAATGGAGGCTGTGCGTTGTGAAGATCAAGGAAACGGGACCGTGGCCCGCGATCGAACTTGGCTCCACGAAAGACTTGAAGGCGGGCTCTCCGTGTCTGGTGATGGGCATTCCGACACGCGGCGACACACGATTCGATGTATCGCCGGCGGCAAGGTACGGTTTCGTGGATCGAACGATGCCAGCTTGCTGGCTGACCACGACATGCTTTCCCGAGCTCTTTGACGCCTCGGCCGTCGTTGGGATGGATGGCCGATTGCTCGGCGTTTACACATGTTTTGCGGGCGACCAAAGCTATGTAACCGCCGTCGATCAATTCACCGCAAATCGCGTGGACTTTTTTGCAGGAAAGAATCTGGACTGGGTGCGTTATCCACCCAGCCAGGAATCGTTCTACCGCGTTGGGGCTGGTGCCCACCCCGAGATGCTTTCGCTAAGGAAGGGGGAGACGGCACTGGTTGATCCGAAGCCGCCCGCAACGACGGACGTTTCGCAATTGCGACAAGCTGAGCAAATCGCGAAACAGTCAATCGTGCGATTGGTGTCGAAGGATCGGCTTTCCTTTGACGGGGAACATTACGATCGCTGGAGCGGCGTCGTCGTTTCCAAAGACGGATTCATCGCGACCTGCGCCCACACCGAACACCTGCCGGGGGAGCGACTGACGGTTCGCTTTTCCGATGGTCGTGACGCAGACGCCGTCGCTCTCGGAACAAATCCGATCGCGGACGTTGCTCTTGCCAAGATAACATCACCCGGTCCATGGCCATGCGCGGAGATCGGTGATTCATCGACCCTGAAACCAGGAGACCCGGTCGTCCTTGCCGGGTATCCCGCCATCGAAAACAGGGAGTTTTCGCTCACACGAACACCGAGAGTCTATCCGGCAAGGGTCAGGCATCGTGTATACCTGCTGTGGGCCCATTACTTCGACACCGAGTACATTCGTTTTCATGGCGGGATGTCGGGAGGCGGCGCATTCGACCGACGTGGAAGGTACGTGGGCGTCTTTATGGGAGAAACCCACCACCGTTCAGAAGTCGTCAAATTGCAATGGGATAAGCTGAAACAAACCGAATCGATTGACACCGCGATCGGCGTGCAGCCCCCGCTGAAAAAACGTTTTGTCGCTGCGGGTGAGGGCGTGAGCAAGTCGCTCGTGGAAATACTGGTCGATTCTGAGCCGGCCGCCATCGGAATCATCGTCGGCGCTGACGGACTCGTTCTTACCAAGGCGAGCGTTCTAAGCGGCAACGTGACCTGTCGTTTGCCCGACCAGACCGTCGTCAGCGGCGAAAAACGAGCCGAGTCCAGCGAACATGACCTGGCGATTTTGAACATCGACGCCAGCGGTTTGGATGCGGCCGAGTTTCATCCAGAGAAACCGCCCACGATCGGACAAGTTCTGTGTGCAGTTGCTCCGGGCGAATCCCTGCATCCAGGAATCGTGTCGGTCGAAACACGGGCGATTCCACCGGAACCGCGTTGGAAAGGAGAAGCCGCACAAGATTCAACCGCAGGCCCCGCACTTTCCCGTGGGCTGAATTCGAACGGCCTGAAACTCCGGCGAGATGACATCATCACCTCGATCAATGGACATTCGACGCCGAGTGTTCCCATTTTGGCAGAAGTCTTGCGGAGCAGATTGGACGGCTATCTCACCGGCGATTTGGTCTCGGTCACCCTGCGACGCCACGACAAAGCGATGAAGGTTCGAACATCCCTGCCGCCTGCCCCGGGCGGGATCAGTTGGATGATGGGAGAGCACGACACGCCCAGGCGATCTGGTTTCGCGGCTGTCTTTGATACCGACATTGCGATTCAAAAACGACAGGTCGGATGCCCTGTCATTGACACTCAGGGCCGAATTCTTGGCGTCGCGATTGCCAGTCGTGGCCGCAACAAAATTCAACGTGGCCCCACGTCCGTTTTACCAAGTCAAATCGTTGACCGAGTGGCAATGAAGCTCATGGCTGAAGCGACCGACAACTGATCTTCACACCCGTGTTGGTTCATCGGGAAGCGGAATGTGCAGTCCGGCGAACTGCTGTCTAAAACACAGAGGTCGTAGTGCGGCTCGGCTTTCGAAGCCAGGCGGGCCTTGCTCGTGTCAGTCCTTGACCTCCAGAACCGCACGGTATTGGTCGAGATGCTGCTGATCGGAAGTGGACAATTTCTCGATCTGCACGACGACCTCACGTCCGTTGGCGGTTTCGAGTTTGACGTAACCCTGCGCCACCGCCAAGGCTTTTGCTTGAACCCGATAGCCGCCTTCCTTTGCGGTCCAGGTTCTGAACTGCTGAGCCTCCTCAACAGGCTCAGCGGCCGGTGAATCAGCATTTTCTTCAGTTGAGGCGAGTCGTACATTCGGCAGGGCATCGCCAAGTTCGATCAGACGTAATTGGGTGCTTGGACCTGGCGGTACGACCACCAGCCGATTCCACTCCGGCAAGCATTGGAAGCGTTCATCGAGCGGAACGACCGCAGGATCGTCCCGGGAAACACTCGGATCGGACAGGTCACCATCGAGCACGACGGTTCGATGGATCGTTGCTTCGGAACAAGAAGCAATCTGCCAGGTGAACAGCGGCGGGTTTTGGCTTGATGCCTTGACGATTTCCCCGACCGTCATGAAATAATCTTCGTTGGTCGTTGGAAGACTGATCGGCGCCTGATGTAGCTCGGTCAGATCAGCCGCGAGGACCGCCTCCGAAGTACAAAGCAGGCTTCCGGTGGCACTCGGTACGGCGTATCCCGCAAGTTTGGGAAGCCGCGTGTACTTCCAACGCGAACGGGACTTCGAAAGCAGATGCGCACCGACCTTCGAATTGCCGCTGATCCACATCGTGATCAACGTGCCGTCGTCATTGCTCCGTACGCGAAAGCCATCGGTCATCGGCATCTCATCGAACAAAGACTTCGGCGCCTGACCACGGATGCGTCGTTCACCGTCAATGTCGAAGCGATTGATTCGACCGCTACGAGGATTGATTTGGACGCAGGCGAGTTTTTGAGAACCAGATCGCTGAATGATTGCCACGATGGATCCGGATGACTTGCTGCCGCGACGCGCGTAGCGCACCACCGCCTCGTCCTCCAGAGGCCGCGTTGCGACGATCTCGAGGTCCGGAAGGGAAAATCGGGTAAGACTTCGCTCCGTCCGATTGAAGCCGATGATCTCGTCTTCTCCAGAGGCGAGTTCGTCAACTTTCGATGCATCCCGTTCGGCGACGATTTGCTCACTCTGCAAGTCGATACAGCGAAGCTTGCCGTCGGCGGTGAAGACAACCAGATAACGGTTTTCGCCCGCCCGCATCACACGGCGAATCAACGCGTTCAGGGCAAACGGTTTTTGGCCCACGGTCGGAATCGATTGTCCGGCGAGTTGATCGATCATGGAACCAGAGGCGCCGCCCGCAGAACGCGGGTCGCCGGAGCGGCTTGCTGTCTGTTCGACAGGGGACGACGGAACAGGATTGGTAAGTTCCTGCTCGGTGATTGTGAACGGTCGGCCGAAGTGGAGCTGTCCACTGGGATCGGTACTCTGCCATTGCATCACCAGCAGATCACCGCGGCCCGGGATTCCTGACAAGGGCATTCTTGCCGTCACATCTGCCCAGGGTGCGCGAGAAGACGGTCCGCCCTGCTGACACCGCTGCGGCTCGTTGTGTTGCGGCAGCGGCAGCCACGTGCTGCCCTGCAGCAGCTTTGGCAAAGGTTCATCAGACGCTTGCCGGAAGGCGAGCAGATGGTTGCTGCGCATCGCTTCGCGCACTTCCATCCCTTCGGGCAAGTTCAACTGAGCTTTACACGCGAGCGTGCCATTTTCGGACGCATAGGTAACTCGCGGATTACGCGGATACGGCTGCTGCAATTCAGCGAGCTTCCAATACGGAATACCAAAGCCGATGGAGGAACGATCAATTTTCGCAACCGAGACCGCGACCAGATTTCCTTCGGAGTCGATAATCGGACCGCCGCTATTGCCGGGATCGATACCACCGGATAGCTGAATCACAGCGGTCTCACCGAACCGCCCCAAGCGTACGCTGCTGACGCTGCCGGCGGTAATCGTGATCGACGGCTTTTGCCCATCGACTCCCAGCAATTCCCCAAAAGGAAATCCGGCGATGAAAACGCGCTGCGTTTCCTCCATTCGTGTTCCCGTCCGGGCAACGATCGGATCCGGCAAACGGTCGCTCACGACTTCGAGCAGTGCGAGGTCATCCCCGTAGTCAGCCGAAAATAATTTCGCTTCAAGGCGAAATTGTTCTGGCATCCCGCTATTGAGAAAGACATGGATCTTCGAACGATCCGGACGGCGAAGCGTCGGCTTGACGACATGATAGTTAGTCGCAACCAGGGCTCGATTTTCTCGGCGGCTTACGACGAAGCCGCTGCCACTGGCGATCGATTCACCGTCATCCGTCTCGATATACACCGTCGCGGATTTGAGCTTGCCTAATGCCTCGCGAGGCAATTGTGCCTCGGCGACCGAGGCAACAGCACTTGAAATCAGTAAAACGAAAGCGGCAGAATTCGCAGTTGGTCGAAACATGTCGCCCCTGTTTGTAAACATCCCAATGAACTGCCAATTGATAGGTATGATGATAGACAAACGGCTAGCTCGCGGGGGGCGGGGAATTGCTCCGGCCCGATGGACCCGAATGACCCGCGGACAACGATGTGCCCGCCGCTTTGCGATTTGATCATGATCACGTCGAACCGCTCGGTTCGAATCGTCCGCGTCATCGACGACCTGTCGATGCAGGAATCGGCCTGGCTGCGGGCAGCTTCTCCCGACGGCAGGGCCATCCTGGGCAGATAGAACGCTTACGGATCACATCTCCAGGGTCTTCAAGAATCGCTGGCCAAACCAGCCGTAATCCTGTCCATCCACATCACCGTCCCCGTCGTAATCCAGGCTAGGATTAAAACCGTCGTCGTTTTTATTCAACAGAAACGTCAAGCCGAATCGACCATAGTCGATTCCGTCAACGTCGCGGTCGGCATCGGTGTCGCCGAAGAAGCGAAAAAGTCGGTCGGTGGCGTCCGCACCAAATTCGTGGTCGGCACTCAGGGGCGCGCCGCCTTCCGAAGCCATCGTCTGGTCAGCCATCACGCGTAGCCGATAGTTCCCGTTGGCCAGCGAATTCCCGGATCCGCGTAAATCAACCAACGGACCACTGGAAAATCCGATGTCCACAACCGATCGTCCATCAACCAACAGCGGCGACAACTGCAAACCGCTGACGATCTGTTGGTCGTCTAAACGCAACAGTTCGAACGAGTCGGAAGACAAATCGACCGGACGATCAAAATGCACCGTTAATGACGTCACAACACTTCGCTGGACCTCGCCACCATTGACATCGACTCTGGTGACCGCCGGCCGGTACCGCGTGAATCCGGGCGACGGCGTCGCCGCCGCCCAATTCACCGCGTCGCCGGCATAGGCATTTTCCGATACCCGGTTAAGCGATGATCCGGCACCGTCCGCTTCGACGGCCCAGGGTGTGAGGTCATCGTAGAACACTTCATCGACCATGACGCGCGGCAAAACGGTTGGCTCGTCCACCGGAGCTTCGTCGGGTTGTTCCAATTCGACTCGGCCAAAGCTGTTGCCGAGGGAACCGCTAAACGGCCCGATCAAATCGACGGAGGCATCAATCCCGAAGTGAGTGCGGAACGCCTCGGCACGATCTAGGTTTGCCTGTGGATCAAACGACACAACGACCAGAGTCCCTCCAGCCGCAATGGAGTTCCCTGCAATGAAATCAAAGTCGCCGTCTCCACGCAATCGCCAATTGGTCAAGTCAATGGGCGTGTCCGCGTGATGATGCAGTTCAATGAACTCCAAGTCACTTGATTGTAGCGAGGGATCGATCGCCAACGCGGCCGGTGAAGGCTCCGATGGATGGTAATGTACTTCGCTGATCACGATGGGAGCGATCCGATGCGCGCCATTCTGGTCACCAAGCGAGGCCGATTCCAACGGTGCCAGGCGTCCCGTCCCGTTGGGAAGACGCCCATAGGTTTGAGAGTTGAATGCGGCGCTGACTGTGACGTTGTCGACGAACTCAGCGACCGCATTGCCCGCAGGATGAGCGATCGTGAGCCAGACTTCGTCGCCTTGGGAACCACTGAGCGCGAAGTGATGCGCAAGCGGATTCAGTGGGGTCGGATTGAAATCGGATTCATCGAAGACCAAATAGCCTCCGCCGGGAATCGAAGTGCCGGCCGGAATGGAGTACTTCAATGGATCGTCCCGGTCGTCGCTGAGGTACCAGCCGCTGACATCGATCGCCGATGCAGTCGTATTGTAAAGCTCGATCGCGTCCAGTTCCGGCGCGTCGGTGTGCGTCAATAATTCGTTGATGACGATTCCACGCGTCGGGCCAAACCCTTCTCCGGGCGTTCCGCCCGGAAGGATCTCTCCACGATAGCTGTACGGTTTATCAAGCCGCCCAATCGAAGTTCCGATCGGATCGGCAAGAATCAGCGACGCGCCCACGCCGTCCGGCGAGATCGGCCAGGGATCCGAATCCCCGTAGTCGAGATCGAGGATCGTCTCCGATCCGGCACCGATGATCTTCAGGCGTTCGCCTCCGTTGCTAAGTTTGCCAAAGTAGGATCCTGCAATCAGAGCCGGGTCAACTTGTGGATAGGCGTCCCGGAAAGCGACAGTGTCTTGGACGACAAGCAAACGCTCGTTCGCGCCGAGCATCGTTCCCGGTGCAAAAACGAATGGAGAACTGGGTCCATCGACGATCGAAATGCCTGACAAATCCAGCGTGGTTGCGACGTTGCCGGAACTGATGTTCATCAATTCGATGAACTCGGTGTCGTCAATGACGGGGTTGTAGTGGATTTCCGTGACGCGCAGATACTTTTGGGCGTCCGTCGGATTTCCGGCCGGCGTTTCCAGCGTATCGACGACGGTTCCGTCACCCGCAAACAACGTGATTGTCTCGCCACTGTAAGTCAACTGGCCGTCGTAGTTGCCCTGGATGAATAGCCGCTGCCCCGCAGATGGCCCTGAACTGCGATTCTGGAAGGCGACGACATCTTTGACGACGTACAAAGATCCGCCCGACGGGATCACGGTGCCGCCTTTGAATTGATGATTGATCCCACCTTCGATTCTCCATCCCGAAAGATCAACTGCAACCGCGTTGGGGTTGTTCAATCGGATGTACTCTTCGGTCTGCAGACCCGAAATCGGATCAGCGTCGTAGTCCAAGTCATCAAATTCGATTGGTGGATTCCCGACTTGTGGCGGCGGCACGTCGGGATGTCCGTCAAGGTAAGTCCGGCGCAAAGGGATGAATTCTTCAAGCAACTGTGTCGCAGCGGAGGCGGGCGTATGCGTGAAGTTGGCTTGGATTCCCCAAAGGTTCGCATCTTCAATCGCTTCCTCTGCGATCAGCGATTCCAGCAGCACGATCTGCTGCGCCAGATAGCTCTCGGATGTCGGGGACCCGGGGGCACCGTAGAACTGATCGGAAAGGGTTCGGATCCTCCGAGTGTACATTTCGCGAAACACGGGATCGGCATACAAACGCTGAATGACGTTGTTGCCGCCCGCATAAATATTGGAACCCGTGATCAGGTCGTTCTTGAAATAAGGCGGAGAAACGCTCGCGTCCCACTGGTGCCCCAAGGAAAGGTCTTGGTCCCACGGGAGCACCGACCACAATCCCGTGCCGCTGGTGTCGCGATACCAGTACATGTTTTTGTGACCGAAATCGTTGCTGGCGGCGACATTCTGAATCGCCAGGTAGTTCACGATGTCGGTGATGTCCAACGTGTCAAAGGTCCAGTCAAGAGCAGCGGCACCACTCAAGTTCTGTGCTCCGTCGACGATCGCCTGGAAGTCGGAATGATCTTCGTATTCGCGACTTTTCTTTTCGACTCGGTTGTACGCGTGGTCTAAGCGATTGTTGACCTTATAAAGTGGGTTGTCCGAATCCAGTCCAATGCGGTCGAGATACTCGGTGTCGCCTTCTTCGACGATATCGAACAGTCCATAAAAGTCGCCGTTGCGATAGATCATGACTGGAAACGCAAAATGATGCGCGTAGTCTGCTTGCGCGGACAGGTCGTACATCAATGTGTTACGCAATTTGGTTTGGTCGGCGTAGTTGGTCAGCAAGTTGAAATCACTCACCCGGTCCATGCCGGGTTGAAGACGAAACTTGTTGGCCGAGTTGGCGTCGAAATCGAACGACTTTTTCGGGAAGGCCGATCCTCGAGTTGATTGGCCATGGCTGTCGACGCGAACGTTGTCGTAGAACTCACCGTCGACAAAGATCGACGTTCGAGTGCCTGCGTTGGTTGACGCAGCCGACGGATTCTCCAGGAACCATTGAATGACAGGAAGATCGGTCGTGATACTCGGCTCGGCGACAACCGTTCCAAAGTAGCGGGGCGAATCGAGTGCGTCCAAGTATCGGGGTTCGTCTGTTTGCACGCCGAACACGTCCGATGCCGTGATTCGCCAGCGGATCATTTCACCGGAAACCAACAGGGTGCCCGGAATCTGGGCTGAGTAAATGCCGTCATTTGCAACCGCGTCGACGCCCGCTCCGTCGTCGCTCATCACCACCGAAGATTCGTTTTCGTACATCACGCGATAGTGCAATCGAACCGTGCTCGGTTCGACCGCTGCGGTGAAGTCTTCGACATTTGCCGTGATGACAATGTCCACGCCGGGGGATGCGGGAGACGCCGAAGAAGCCACATCTGAAATCATTGGTCCAAGTTCCATCCCATTCGAATTGGAACTGCCCGGAGTGGGCTGGATCAGATAGCCAGGGGCTCCGGTGATGGAATCAGAATGAAGATAGGGGACGGATAGAAAGTCGCTGCTGTTGGGGCGATTAAGAGCGTGAATCGCAAGCGTGTTCGGCCCGTTGACCAACAAATCCACATGAGCGGAAAGGTCGTAATCAACACCCGCAAGCGCAGAAGAGTCAGGATGGTTTACCGTCGCCGGGGTGTTGAATCCGATCGGGTCAGGAGAATTGGCACTGGCAACCGGTGTTCCATTCAAATACGCAACAAATCCATCGTCAAACTGCAACGTCAAACCAAGGTCGTTGATTTCGGATGCGTTCTCGATTTCGAATCGAATCCGCTGATAGACATTGGTCGTTCCATCGGGGACGTCGGTCAAAATCGAATTCGCGTAACTGGTCCCGCTTCCCGGATTGTTTTCGTACCCGATTGCCGCTCGTCCCAGTTCGAATCCAAAGTGATCCGCATCAAAGGAGTTCGCCGTCCAAGATTCTCCCAGCGAATCGTCGACCGGGATCAGGTAATGTGCGACACTCGTCGAGCTGACAAGTACTCCATCAACCAGACCGTAGGAGAGATTGGAAACTTGCGGTGGGTAATCAACTCCGCTGCCGCCGAACTCGCTCAGCACGGATTGATCCGGTGCAGTCAAAGCCAAGTATTCACCACCTCTGGCGAGGCTGAAATTGGTGTGCCAATTCCCGGTCGGGTCAACCAAATCGCGTGAGCTGGCAAAGACGATCAAGTAGTCACCGGGATCGAGCAACGTCGGCGCAGTGAACTCCCACTTGTTCGGATCCGCGGCGTCGTCTGTCAGGTGATATCCCTGCAGATCCACTGCTGTATCGGCATCGTTCCGGATTTCGATCCAGTCAGAATTCTGACCAAATCCATCAGTGATTCCGGACGTATTGCTGGCCATAAACTCCGTAAGGATGGGGTGTCCTGCCAGCAAGCAACGTCGTTCAAGGGGTTCGAAGCGAAACCGCTTCTTTCTTGGTCGATACACCAGTACTCATGCTTGGGAAGAGAGGAAGTCAGCACAAACGAACCAGACGGGGGCATGTTTTTCCCTAAATGCTGCTCCGAAATGATAAACCGAAGCTTCGTCGCATGCCAGCGATTCGTCCAGGTCGATCGCTCCGTGGGCCGGTGTCTCGTGTCATTAATATCGAATCTTTTCGTGTCACGAAATGAAAGATGCCCGCGATGGAGGTCTACTGTGCCAGAAGTAGAACGGAACTCAACACGACGATCGAACCAGCACCGAACATGCCAAGCAGCAGACGAGCACGGGTACCATCACGGTGAATGGGTCAGCGAGGTGGGCGTTCGCGAGGAATGCGAGACTTAAGATCGCCGAGCCAATCCCAGTAGAACCGTTGGGCGAGATCCACTTCGGCCACCATCACGGTGCCCCAATTTGAATCGTTCTGGACAAGCAGATTGCCGGCCTGGTTCCACACACCGGAAACCATTGCTCCTTTGGCGGCTTCGGTGTAGGTGCTGCTGACCAGTATGACCTGATTCTCGATCGCGCGCGCCGCAGCAAGCGTTGGGTTTCCGCCGGCGATCGGCATGGCAATCACCTCCGCGCCGTTGTCGCAGAGTCTTCGTGCGACCTCTGGAAACTGCACGTCCCAACAAATCATCATCCCGAGCTTTCCAAAACGTGTCTCGAAAACTGGATACCGATCACCGGGGGTCAGGCCGGCTTCGATCTCTTCACGTGGTAGGCAGACTTTCCGGTATTTGCCGATCAGTTTTCCGCTCGGCCCCAGAAGCACAGAGGTGTTGTAGAGAATCGCTCCTTCACGCTCGGTTAAACCAGCGACGATGTATAGATCGTGTTTTTTCGCCAAGTCGCCGAAGTACTCCGTTGAAGGACCGGGGATCGATTCAGCGCACTGCGACATGCTGCGACCGGACCGATAGCACGTCAAAGATTCGGGTAGGCAAACCAAGTCCGCGTTCTGGCCAGCTGCTTTTTCGATCAGCGGCGCGAATTGCTCGCACTTTTCGATCGCCGTTTGTCCAGCCTTCGGTCGAAGATGCACTGTCGCCAGTCGGGCTTTGCGAGATATCGGTTCGACATTCTCGAATCCAACGTTTTTCCATTGCACTGAACCTTTTGTCCAACGCAAACGCAGTTCAACTCGCGCCTGAGACGCTCCGTTGGGGACATGGTAGGAATCAGCGACCTGTATCCACTCACTCGCGCCATTTAACACATGGTCAGACGGATACTCTGGCCTTGCGATTTCATTTTTTCCCAGCACCATGTTTCCATGCACCTCGGCGGCTTTCACCATTTTGCCGTTGGCATTCAGCCAGGTGATTTTCACGAGAGCACAGCGCGCGGGGGAATTGACATGCTGCGTTCGTTTTAGTGCTCTGAATCGAACGGCACGGCCACCCAGTACATCGAACACCTTCATCCATGCTCCGTCCACGGTGTCGCGTTTTTGTCCGGAGAGTCCAAGGATCAGTTCGCCCGTATCGGATTCGAAGTGCGAGAATTCAGGTGCGATCTCAGGCCTGACTGACGTGCGATTCCAACCGTTGATCGATTCATCCGTCGCTTGACCCAGGGTCGCCGCAGGTAGACCAAGCACGAAAGTACATAAGGCACCGAGATGAGTGATTCGAAACATTTTTGAGATTCCCGGCTTGTGTATCGTGACGGAGCGTAACTTTTCGAACAAGTTTAGGTAGTGGACGAGGCGACGAGTCCCTCAGCGCAGGATTCCTCGCCTCGTCCACTGCATCAGGCTCTCTCCGACTGTTTCTCGTTGGTCCTAGCAACAGCCGATTCTGGAACTTCGAGTTCTTGAAACCCTCTCCACCTGATTGATGGAACCCAAACTCGCACGTGACTCCGGTAATGCTCGTACCGTGTTCCGAATCGATCCAGCAAGTCCCGCTCTTCTGCGGGGCGAACGAATGCATGCCACGCAAAGATTCCTGCGAGGGAATAGACAATGACCGGCACACTGCCGAGCAGCCAACCCACCGCAATCCCCTGGAGGATGCCCGCAAGGGCCATCGGATTCCGGACGAAGCGGTAAGGGCCGGCGACCACCAACTGCGGTGCGGTCGCTGTCGGCAGTGGTGTTCCGCCGCCCAGCGTTACCATCGACAGCCCACTCCATAGGCCGAGACAAGACGCCAGCAGGAACAGACCTGCCGATGCCTGGGCCTGGAACGGATGTTCAAACCGGCTCCAATTCAGAGCCTCCTGAAGCTCAACGATTCCCTTCGGCAGAATCCAGAGGAACACGCCCCAGAAAACCACAATCTGACCGAGGGTCGACAACAGTGAATTCAGCCGATTCATCGACGTCACTCGAAAGGCTGCGGGAACGTCGCCTTGCTTGCCTTGAATGGTGGCCATCGCAAGCGAGAGGCCCGCCATGCTGACCATCATCGCCGACGCGATCCACGCTTCACCCGTTCGTACGCTCGTGGCGATGCAAAACAACGTCGGATACCAACAGATCGCGGTCACACTCCAAACCGCGGTCGAGGCCCATTCGCGTTGCTGCCAGACGCTGACTGCGGCGATCCACGAACCACCCACGATCAAAGAAATGTCTGCGAGCCAAAAGGAGAGCAACACCTCGTCTGGCCAATCCTTTGGGCGAAACCATCCGATGTTTTCTGGATAAAGCGTCAACATCGCCCACCAAGCCACGACTCCAATCGCTTGCAACGCAAAATAGCCAGAAACGATTAGTCGAGGGTGCATGAGGGCAGCAAAACGGTCCGATTGGGCAAGGTTTCCAAGTATGTGGTTTGCTGATTTCTGTCGCCGGCGTTCGCACCGCGCCACTGGCGGAGCTCAATTATACCACGTTTCGCAAGCAATCGCCGAAGTTGGTACCACCAAGGAACGCTAGCAGGTCGAGGCCTATCTGAAGAAACGCCCGCGAAGGATTTTTCCTCCGCGAGCGCTTTTCGGTTTAGCTGAGTGTCCTGGCGTAAAATCGCGAACGGTTCCGCTCGAGTCCATTCTTGGCTCTTGACGAAGGCACTGGTTGCCGGGAGTGATGCGTAGACGATCGTGTCTCCGTCGCGGATCACTGGGCCGGTGAAGTGCTCCGAGGTCGCCGTGTCGATGGTCACGTCGGCCCCAACCTTTTGTACTCGCAGCTTGCAATATTTTCTTTGACGGCCAATAAAGCAGTTTCACTTCGGGGGGCGGAGATGCCGGAGATGGTGAGCGGCATGGGCAGCGTAAATCTCCAGAATCTTCTCGCGGGGCAAGCTGCCGAATCCAGGATGAGCAGCAAAGTCGCCAGAGTGACCAAGAAGCCGCCCAACGCTGGCGGCATATGCATCCACTTCGCTTGCATCATCTAAGCCGTCCGGTGGCTGAAATATTGAAGAGGCTCGGATTCCACGAGGTGAATTTCCGCTCAGCAACTTGGGCAACAACAGCCAACGCATCAGCGGCCGCAGTGGAGCAAAGATCGACATCCAAGCTGGATAGCCACCGATCGCGAAGTCTTGAACCAAAACCAAGTGCCGACAGATTTGCCCAAGCGACCAGTTTCCATGGCGGACGTAGCCAGAAGCCAACAGCATGCGGGCGTCATCGACGGCCGCTTCGAGATTGTTGAATTGCAATTGACGGAGGTCACTCATATGGCTTTGGCATCTCGGTAAAATCTGATTCTTTCGAAGCCCACTCTAGCTGGGCAGCGCCACTTTGCTCAAAAAAACACCGTGAATCGCCGGTCGAACGTAGCTACCTTCGCCGGAAAGTGGGTCCCCGGGGTTTTCCACGCTCTGGCGAGCGTCGCTACGCCAAAGTGGCGCTGTCCAGATAGCATTCCTATGCGACGTGATTGGTATTCGCCGGTGACCTCCCAGCATACGTCGAGGGAAGCATCGCGTCGCCTTTGTTAGACCGTTCGCGAACCGCGATAGTTCCAACTCGAGTGTTTGACACGGATGAAAAAGACCAGAACACCTTGAGCGAGGTCAGTATCTGCGAAGCATTGGAGCATCAAAGATGCTAGGGCGAGTGATGCTAACAGAAGCGGGCGCCACAAGCCTAATTCCAATGTCTCAACTCGCGTTTCAGCATTTCCTCGCCCTGTGACGAAATCTGGTCAGATGTGTACATTCGTCGAATTTCGGTGAATCCTAAGATTGTTGGAATGCTCTTGTCAGTAACCTGAGTCTCCATGAAGCTGAAACCACGTAGTCGCATCTGGGTCTCGCCTTGCACGGCGAATCCAACGGGGGAGTGGACTACGCAACAAGCTCGCAACTTCGACATGTTCCTTCAAGACGAGGGACTGCCGTGTGAGCTTCTCCAGCGAGACCAAGACTCGAAATACATCGATTCCTTTGACGAAGTCTTCCGGTCGACCGGCTGCAACATCAAAAAGACGCCAGCCCGATCACCCAACCTTCAAGCGTTTGTAGAGCGGGTGATTCAGACGCTCAAACATGAGGTGCTCAATGCCTTTTGCGTGGTCAGCGAGAAGCACCTAGACCACATCCTGAGCGTGTCCCAGGAATGGTACAACCAACGCCGAGGGCACTCCGGTCGGGATCATCGACCTCCAGTGCGCGACGAGGCAATCACACCAATCGATCTGACTGAGCACAAGGTTGTCTGTCACACTGAACTTGGCGGACATTTGAAGTCGTACTACGCCGCTGCGTGACCAACACGGTTGCTGAAGATTAATGGCAGTTGCATTCGCTGCTGATTCGGAGGCGCGCACCGCCAACCTGATAATTTCAGCTTCTTAATCGTGCAAAAATCCAGCTGATCACATCAAGAATCGAGATTTCCTAACGCGTCCAACCTGATCAATCGGGGACACCCAGCTGATAGAGACTCGCAACCTCTTTTGCAGCCAATGGTTCGCTATAGATCACGAACTCATCGATGCGGCCATTGAAATTTCTGATCGGGTAGGGCACACCTTCAGGCGGCAAGCCCCAGTTTCCGATCTCGCATCGTCCGAATGTTACCTTGCGTCCACCGCGATGATTCTCGCTTACCTCTCTGCTAACCTCTTCGCCATCCAAGTAGTGGATTGCTTCGCCGGTGAGCGCGTCGAAGGTGACGGCAACGTGGTGCCAACGCCTGGTCGCTGCGCCAATGACCGGTGGCGAATAGTAAATCTGTTCCCGACGATCCTGCTTCGATTGCTGGCCATCGCGCGTCGACGAGCGTAAGTAACTAACCGAAAACATCAACCGCCCATTCCGATCGATCTGCCAATGGGGTGCACCTTCTTCGTCACCATCCGACAATAGCAACGCGTTGTAATTTCGGTCCAATCCATCAACCCGAATCCAAGCGGCCAACGACAAACCGTCGTGTTTTTCGTCGCCGAGATTGATTCGAAGCCGATCGCCGGCACTTTTGAAGTCCAAGGCTGATTTCGTCGGCCAACGTCCTTCGACCCAACGTGCCCCGACTGCGGATCCCGCACGTGATGACTGCTTTGGGACGGCAAAGTTGTTGACAAGTCGGTCCCATTTCTCGTCTTCCCATTGCCAGAAAAGATAACAGCCAACGAGCCGTTCATCCGCTCGAACTGACTTCATAGAGGTCCACCATTGCTTGGTCTTCTGCTTGTAGAACTCCTCACGACGTTGCTCGAAGCGCTCCACACTCGGGAAGTCGCGCGGGCTGGCTCGCCCGGCAACGTGGGCCTTATTAGTGACGGCGTCGAGGCTTTCACCGTCGCGGATGATTTGCATTGGGGTTCCCGACAGGTACGCTTCCACCTCTCCATCAAACACGTGCACCGACGATTCACCTCTTTCGACCTTCACGCCAAACTCTGTGCCGAGGTCGATGACTTTCATTCCCGGTGCCATCAATCGGAACCCAATTGCGGGTGGAGGGACGTGGACGGTTACTTTTCCATCCAAACAGCGAGCCTCCCATGCACTTACGAGATCAAGTTCAGCGGCGTCCTCAATCAAAATGGTCGCACCACTAAAGAAATCGAGTTGCAGCCCACCAGAGACAAGCTTCAGCCGTCCCGGTTGTAACGAGTCTCCTTCCCGAAAGCTCGTGCCATCAGGAAACTTCGCATTCACCAACCTCGACACTACGGCACATCCCGTTTCGACAGCCTCCTTCGAATCGACCTCGGGGTTGGACGCAACGGAGAATTCTTCCCCAACTCGTCCGCGGTGATCGCGTCCGATTCCATAACCGACAACGAGCAACAGAGCCGCAGCGATAGCAGCGGCAAATCCCATCCAGCCGTAGGAAACACCTCCAAAACTCCTTGAGTTTGGTGCCGGAGATTCGCCCACGATCGAGTCGATTGCGCTTTCGCTGATTAACCTCAGATCGGCATCTAAACCACACAGGTCAACAAACTCGTCTCTTCGCTCCCTGGATTTTTCGAGCTCTGATTGCAATGCCGCCGAATCCGCTTCCGTGAGCGAACCATCCAACCAACTGGAAACATATTGTCGGAATGTTCCGTTCTTCATGATCCTTCCCCCATTGCAAGTGTGTCTTTCACACAATCGAGGAGCTTGTGGCGAAGTCGTTGGATCGACTTGTAAACGGCCTGTTCAGGACGCGATTGCTGGTGCGCGTACTCTCGGATGGTGGCACCAGGCTGATACACCGCTAATATCATTTTGCGTGGTTTCTCATCAAGCTTCTGCAAACAGCTCTCCAAGGCATGCTTGCGGTCAGCGTCGCTGGCATTGATGGTTCCCTGAGCGTCCGCCAATTGCTCTGCAAGCTTATCGGAAAAGACTAGCGGGCTGCGGGCCAACGAACGCCGGAACTTGAGCGCTTCGAATCGGGCGATTGTCATTAGCCATCCGCCAAATCTCTCGTGATTGTCCAACTCATTGAACTTCTTCCACGCGATGAGGCTTGTCTGCTGAACGATTTCTTCAACATCGTGCCAAGTCGGAACGAGCCTGCGCACGTAAGCTCTGACTGCCGATTCTTCTTCGATCAGCAGACGCATAAAAGTCTCGTAGCTTGCTTTTTGATCTGTCACGACCCGCTCATCGAAGAACCTGGAAATGTACGCCAGACGGATGTATCGACGAATCCGTTAGTAGCCAAACCGCCAGTTCTCTCCTGGGGTTCGCTTTGTTGGACAAGTGAAACTGCGATTTTCGTGAGAAAACGGGAAATTGTGGTGAACACAACGTCCAATTCCCAGACCATCGGGAGGGTCCAGCAAGAGAAACATCACCTTTAGCCCAGCGGGACCCATTTATGCAACGTCGTCAGTTTTTTGCTTTAATCTCCGCCTTCGCGGCATCGGCCGCGAAGGCTTCGTCGCTGCTGGCTCTAATCTTCACCCTCGGGATTTCGGCAACCGCTGATGGCCAGCAACCCAAAGAAGACGGGAAGACAACGATTCCGAAGGCCGTGCTAAAGCAGTTGGAGGAACACCTCGACGTGACCTTCGCCAAGTACGGAGATCGAACACTGCAATTGGACATCTTTCGTCCAAAGAACGCAACGGAAAAATTGCCGGCCATCGTCTGCATTCACGGAGGGGGATGGAGAAAGGGGTCCAAGATCAATCATCGCAAAGTCGCTCAGGTTCTCGCTGCAAAGGGATATGTGACGGCATCGATCGATTATCGTTTGAGCGGTGAAGCAACTTTTCCGGCTCATATCCACGACTGCAAAGCGGCCGTTCGCTTCCTGCGAGCAAACGCAGATCAATACGGTATCGACGCCGACCACATTGGAGCGATTGGCCATTCGGCCGGCGGCCACTTGGCGGCATTGCTGGCCACTTCGAATGACGTTGCGGAATTGGAAGGCGATGGCGGTAATACAGGTGTGAGCAGCACGATTCAGGCCGTGGTTCCTATGGGTGGTCAAACCGATTTCATGTCCGAGCGAAACCGAGAGGTATCCGCCAGCGCAGATATCTGGCAACAGTTCCTGGGTGGTTCGCAAGCCGAAGTTCCGGAAACGTACAGCCTAGCTTCACCGCTAACCCACCTCGACAAGAATGATCCGCCAGTATGGTTGATCACGGGAGAAAAGGATGACCCGAGCACTCGTGCCGAGTCTCTGCGCAAGAAGATGGACGAGTTCGGAATCCCCAATGGGCTGACCATCATCAAAGACGCTCCGCATCCATTCACCGTCAAGCAGGTTTGGTTCGATCAAATGATGGACGCGGCCGTTCCTTTCTTCGAACGAACTCTGAAGAGCCAGCAATGAATGAAGCACACTTCGCTACGCGAGCAGCTGGCTCCATCTTTCAGAACGAGAATCTCACGCAGGCAACAATTTGAATAATTCGACGCAAATCCAACTGGTGGTAGAAGAGGACATTGCGACCTTGTCTTTCGTGCCACCAAGCAGCAAACCACCGACTTTGGATCTCGAAGTCCTGCAACAGTTGGAGCTGCGTGTCGAAGAGATTGGGCGCCAGCAACCTCGTGTCGTTTTGCTTCGAAGTACCTCAGATCGCTTTTTTTGTGTCGGAGCGAACCTGACTGCATTAAAGGATATCGACGAGCATACAATTGCGCCCTGGGTTCTCGCGGGTCACAATGTCTTCAATCAACTCGAAGACCTTCCTATGCCGGTCATTGCAGTCGTTAATGGCTATGCCATGGGTGGAGGCCTGGAATTGGCAATGGCGTGTGATTTGATTTTCGCGTCTGAAGAAGCCAAGTTTGCCCAGTCCGAAGCATCCCTCGGCTTTATCCCAGGGTGGGGTGGAACCTATCGTCTCGCAAAACGAATAGGCAACTCAAAAGCAAAGTTCTACTTCTACGGCGGTCACTTGTTGGACGCGCGACAAGCCGCCGAGATTGGGCTGGTTGATCTCGTCGCGGCACCAAGCGAGCTCGAAAGCGATGTGCACAGCTACTGCCAGCGGGTTCTAACGACCAACCCGAACGCAATCGCACAATTCAAAAAGATTCTCAACGACCAAGATCGTACATCGCGAGATGAGAACGCGAACATCGAGGCGTCGCATTCGGTGAGTTGCCTGCAAGACCCCGATACAAAACAACGTCTACACGACTTCTTGGCCAAGAAGGGAAGGAAGTGATATGAGCCAAACGGAAGCATTAGCAGGAATCCGCATCCTGGACTTTAGCCACGTCTACCAGGGCCCCGTGGGAACACAAATTCTTGCGGACTACGGTGCCGACGTCATCAAGGTCGAGCGTCCGGGCAATGGTGACTGGAGTCGGTCATGGGGACCGTTTTCAAAAGATGTCTCCATGCCGTTTGCCAACTTGAATCGAAACAAGCGATCGATAACCGTCGACATGAAGCAGGACGAGGGAAAAGCTCTAATCCTCAAATTGGTCGAGAAAGCAGATATCCTTGTCCACAACTTTCGCAAAGGAGTCATGGAGAAGCTTGGCTTTGGCTACGACGAGTTGAAGGCGGTCAACCCAGGTCTCATCTATGCGACATCAAGCGGATGGGGCGATGCTGGGCCATATGCCGATCGAGGCCGCGCGGGGCATGACATGATGGCCCGAGCCGAAGCGGGTTGGTTTACGTTTTATGATGACGAAAAAACTCCCATCCCTGGCGGGATCAGTATCGACTACGCCGCAGGCCTCAATCTGATGGTCGGTATTCTCACCGCCCTGGCCCACCGACTTCGCACCGGGGAAGGGCAATTTGTTTCAACCGACTTGCTCAGCGTTGCGTTCCACGCCCATGCCTGGGACGCCGCTTCGCAACTGAACGGCGAAAAGATCGACCGACCCGCTGCCGTTGGCGGGACAGAAGCGGCGATCGACAAAGCGTTCAAGACGCTCGATGGATTCATCGAAATATCGCCCGTCTTTTCCGACAATGCTTTGCGAGACATCTCAGCGGCGATGGCTCTTGGAGACCTCTCGTTGAAAGACGAGTTCCGAACCGAGGACCTACAAGTCGCCAATCGCGACAAACTGAACGATATTCTGGCATCGGAGTTTTTGAAGAAGACCACTTCGCAATGGATGGACTCACTCGAGAGCCAGGGAGTCCTCTGTGCCCGCATCAACAACTTCCAAGATGCCGCGAACGATCCTCAAATCGCTTGCAACAACATGATTGTCAGCATGGAAGATTCTGAAGTGGGTGAATTGCGGATGCTTGGGACACCCGTGCGTCTTAAAGCGACACCGCCCCAGTTGAAGTCGTTCCCTCCCAAGCTTGGACAACACAACCGAGCCGTCGCTGCAGAGCTTGGGTACACCGAAGATGAAATAACCGATCTCTTTAAAAAGGGCGTGCTGGCGAATGAGAACTAAATGTCTATCACTATTCGCAGCGGCCGCTTTGGTGCTGCAATCTTTTGGCTGGTGTTCCGAAAGACCCAATATCGTCCTGATCCTGACGGACGATCAGGGCGTCAATGATGTCGGCTGCTATGGCAGTGAAATCCGTACTCCCAATATCGATTCTTTGGCTCGCGAGGGCGCTCGGTTCGACCAATTTTATGTCGCGTCCTCCATTTGCACTCCATCACGCTTCGCCATTTTGACTGGCCAGTACCCAAGTCGCTCGCAAGATGAACTTCTGGGCGCGTTGATGTACTTGGAGGATGAAGAGCGAGGCCTACGTCCGCATGAAACGACGATTGCCAGTGTGCTGCAAAAAGCCGACTACTCGACCGCATTGATCGGGAAATGGCATTTGGGGCACGGTGCAAAAGAATTCTTGCCAACACGGCATGGCTTCGACTTTTTCCGAGGCCACACCGGTGGATGCATTGACTTCTACACGATGTGTTACGGCAACGAGAAGGACTGGTACGAGAACGAAACGATCGTCGACAAGACTGGCTATGCAACGGACTTGATCACCGATGAGGCGGTGTCGTATCTCCGAAAGGAGCAAAGGAAAGAAGAGCCGTTTTTCTTGATGCTCGCCTACAACGCGCCCCACTACGGCAAAGGATGGGACGACGGAAACAAATCACCGATCAACATTCTGCAACCGCCGCCGAACGATTTGGCACGGGTCAGTTACATCGAGGACCCCACGCGACGCAAATTTGCAGCCAAAGTCGTCAATCTTGACGATGGCATCGGGCGTGTTCTGGAGGCCCTCAATGCATCTGGGTTGAAAGAGAACACATTGGTCGTTTTCGTGACCGATCACGGTGGCGACCCGAAGTATGGCGGACGCAACCTACCGCTCCGCGGCCAGAAAGCAGGCTTGTTCGAGGGTGGTATTCGTGTTCCTTGCTTGATGCGATGGCCAGCAAAGATCGGGCCGGGCACGAAGATCACCTCTGTCGTCAGCGCCCTGGACTTCTTCCCCACATTCTGCGAACTCGCGAATGTTGAGACTTCAACGACGAAGCCCGACGGCTTGGATTTGCTCGGCGTGATTTCTGGCGATCAAAAGCTTGAGAATCGAGAGCTCTTCTTTGAATTGGGTCGTCACGTAACCTTCCCGGGCAAGAGCTGGTATGCGTTGCGGAAAGGTGATTGGAAGTATGTGCAAACAGATTCTGGCGACGACTTCCTGTTCGACATTGCCAGCGACCCGAACGAGGAAGAAGACATCCAAGAGCAGCAAGCGGAGGTCTTCGCAATGATGAAAGCAAGGACGTTTGAGTTGGCGGAATCGTTTCGTCACGCTACCGACCGTCCCGTCAGTGAATCGGTTCGGTGATGATGCGCGAGAAACTGACAAAAACACTCGCCCTTTTCCTTCCCGGTGTTTTCCTGCTGGGCTTCAGTATCGGCACGGGAAGTGTGACTTCCATGGCGAAGGCTGGAGCCACGTATGGCATGTCGTTGCTTTGGACGATTGTCACCTCGTGCCTGGCAACATGTTTCATGATCTGCTTGTACGGTAAATACACGCTTGTCACCGGAGAAACAGCGCTCCAGGCGTTCCGAAAGCACATTCATCCGGTGGTGGGAATCTTTTTCATCGTTGCGTTGACGGCCGGCGTGTGCGGAAGCGTGATGGGAGTGATGGGCATTGTCGCCGAAATGTGTTCGGAGTGGTCCAGAACCTTTCTGTCTCGAAGCATCGCCCCGGTTTACTTCGCGGGCTTCTTCACCGTATTGGTCTATTTCATTTTCTGGAACGGCAAAACGAAAGTTTTTGAGCGGGCCCTCGCCTTGATGGTAGCGGTCATGGCAGCCTGCTTCCTGTTGAATTTTTTCATCACGATGCCTCCGCTGGTTGACATTTTGAAAGGGATGGTCCCAAACCTGCCAGCGTTACCCACATCCGCCGCCAATCAGGGGCAGGGACCGTTCCTTGTCATTGCATCGATGGTCGGAACGACGGTTTACTCTGGCTTGTTCATTATCCGAACGACGTTGGTCAAGGAAGCTGGCTGGACGATCAAAGGCTTCAAGCATCAACGCAATGACGCCATCGTTTGTACGACTTTGATGTTTCTTATCAGCGGTGCCATCATGGCCTCCGCCGCTGGCACCCTCTTTATCGAGGGCATTGGTCTCACCGAGGCGACGCAAATGGTCACGCTTCTTGAGCCGCTTGCTGGGAAGTTGGCCACGTCAATCTTCGTGGTTGGGATTGTCTCTGCGGGGGTGTCGTCCCAGTTCCCCAACGTGCTCATGTTGCCATGGCTGCTGTGCGACTACAACCAGTCCGAACGCGACATGACCATGCCGAGATATCGCGTCATGGTCTTCTTCATTTCACTTTTGGGCCTCGTCGTCCCCATATTTGAAGCTAGACCGGTTGTCGTCATGATCATCTCTCAGGCTTTCCAATCGATCGTTCTGCCAATGACCGTGGGCTGCATTTTGTATCTGGGCAACCGCAACGACTTGATGGGCGAACATTCACATTCACTGACGACCAACGCGGTGCTGTTCGCGATCTTCGCTTTTTCCTTAGTAACGTCTTGGATGGGGATTCAGGGCACATGGCAACTAATCACGACGCACTAAGCATTTCGTGATCAATAAGTGACGAGGTAGTGGACGAGGCGACGAGTCCTTGCGCACGGGACTCGTTGCCTCGTCCACTACGTCAGATCCACTTTAAGGATCGCCGAGAAAGATATCACTGGTAAGGACAATCTCAACCAAGTCCTGCAATCCACCGTCCCGCCGTTCGAGTTCGTCTAGAATTGTGTTAACCTGGGGTCGATCTGAGAAAGACAACTCACGACCCAAGGCGTACATCAAAAGTTTCTCGGTCAAACACCGCTCGAATTGTTCTCGTCGATCCACCAGAATTTCTTTCAATTCCCGCATGTCGCCAAACGCTTCCCCAGAGGGCAGTTTGCCGGAAGCGTCAACCGGCGTGGACGGTTTGCCCTCGCCGTCGGAATAGAACTCCCGAAACGCTCCCACTGCATCAAAGTTTTCCAAGGCGAAACCAAGTGGATCCATTTTCCGGTGACACTCGTTACAGGTAGCGATATCACGGTGCTTGGACAATTGGTCGCGAATCGAAGTAGCACCCCGAATATCCGGCTCAAGTGCGGGGACATCAGGCGGCGGTGGCGACGGAGGTGTGCCTAAAATGTTCTCCAAAATCCACACGCCTCTCACAACCGGCGAGGTATCCACGCCATTTGCCGTGACCGTGAGGATGCTCGCTTGTCCCAATAGTCCGCCCCGAAAGGAACCTTCCGGAAACTGAACCATTCGCGGTTCGTCACCAAGATCCGCGTATGCGATACCGTAATGCTTCGCAAGATTTCGGTCCAAAAACGAATAGCCAGCGTTCAAGAACTCTTCAACATTACGGTTTTCCATGAGCAGGCAGCGAAAGAACGCCTGCGTCTCTTCACGAAACGAGTCCTCCAGATCGTAAACGCTGTAGGCCTCATACTTCTTCGGGTCAGGCGTCAGGTTTCCTAATTTGTAAAGCCCCAGCCAGCCATCCGTGAAGTTTGCCACGAATGCTTCGGCCCGTGGGGCTCGCAGCATTCTCAAGACTTGATACTTGACTTCAATTGGCTCAAGTAGCGTCCCCATTTCGGCAGCATCCAACAATTCCTGGTCCGGCATGGAACCCCACGACGATCGCACCAAAATTAGGCTGCAAACAGGAGTTTTTCGAGAAATGCGGTGTTCCAGCCTGCGATTTTTCGTTTCCGCCTAAGACTCTTCTTCCGGGTGTCTCGCTTGAGAAGCGTCGTGAC